>RFHU01000555.1 GCA_003695705.1 Planctomycetota bacterium | reverse complement strand
TCGCTGCAGGCCCTCTTCCCCGGGCGCGAGCGCCTCACCCCCAGGGCGCCTCTTTCGCAGCCGGGGCTGTTCCTCGCCGAGGAGCGGGTCGACGTCCTCGGTCCGCGCGAGCGCCTGGCCGCGGTGCCCGTGGTGGGCCCCCTGCGGGAGCGCCCGCAGGTGGAGGTCTGCCAGAGCGACGAGTTCCGCCTCGGGCTCGACGCCCCGAGGCGCCCCTCGGGGCGCCTCGACGACGCCGCCCCGGTCACCCTTGTCGGTCCCGGCGGTTCCCTGTCCCTCGCCGCCGCGCTGATCAACCCCATGCGCCACCTGCACCTCGACCCCGCGGACGCTCGCGCCCGAGGCCTTCGCGACGGCGACCGGCTCACCGCGCGCGTCGAGCGGTCGGGGGCGGGGGAGCGCCCCCTCGAAGGAGTGCTCGTCCGCGTCCAGCCCGGAGCCCGGCCCGAGTTGCACGTCGACGAAGACGAGGCGCGCGCCCTCGGGCTCCCCGCGCCGCCGCCGGGGGAGGTCCTGTGGACCGTCCCCGGCGCCTCGGTGCGCCTCCTTCGCCGCCGCCCCACCCTGCGCCTCGAGCCCAAGGGCTGAGCGCGCCGGGCGCCGCCTTCGCCGGGTCCGTTCCCTGCGGAGCCCGCCCGCGAGCGGGGCTGCGCACGGGGGGGCAGGTTGCCGGTTCGAGGCGCGGAGGCGAGGGCCGGAGGTCCGGGCGACCCCGCCAGGGCTCGCCTTGGCGCTCCCTGCGGCACGAGGGAGCGCGGGGGCGGCGTTCGTAAGGCGCTTCCACCAAAGGAAAAGAAAAAGGTATGACTTTTCCCTTGCCTTGTCCTGTTTGATCGTATTTATTTGGGCGCGTGAGCCCGGCCGCGACCACGACCCGCAAAGCCGACCGCGTCGCCGACGACCTCCTGCGGAGGATCGTCTCGGGAGAGCTCGCGGTCGGATCGCTTCTTCCGCGAGAGAACGCGCTGGCCGAGCGCTACGGAGTCAACCGCGGTGTGGTCCGCGAGGCGGTCAAGCTCCTCGAGGTGCATCGCCTGGTGCGCCCCCGCCGCCGACGGGGAACCGAGGTCCTCGACCCCATGGAGTCCCTCAGCCCCGAGGTCCTCGCGGCCATGCTCGAGCCCGCGCCCGGGCGGGTGGACCCCGAGGTCTTCGCGGACTTGCTCGAGCTGCGGGCCGAGCTCGACGAGGCCATGGTGCGGCTCGCTGCGGAGCGGCGCAGTGAGGAGGACCTCGTCGCCCTCGACGAGGCCCTCGCAGACGTCCGCGCCGCCGAGGCCGCGGACGACGCCGAGGCCACCTCGCGCGCCATGAACCGCATGGCCCTCGCCATTGCCCGCGCCAGCCAGAACCGCCTCTACCCCATGCTCGTCCACTGGCACCGGCGGATCGTGGCCTCGCTGTTCGACTTGTTCCGCGAAGTCCGCCGACCCAGCCCCCAGCACACCCAGGGCGTCGAACTCCTCGTCGCCTTGATCCGCCAGCGCGACGTCGAGGGCGCCGCTGCCCTCGTGCGCGCCTTCCACGCCTTCGCCACACCGCGCCTGCTGGACGCGGTGCGCGAGGCCCAGGAGGAGAGCCCGTGACCCTTCCCCTTGCCACCACCCGCCGCGCCGGCCCCTGGCACCGCCGCGTGGGCGGTCTGCACGTCCTCAAGGTCCAGGGGGACTTCTACGAAATGGGCTACCAGCACGGTCGCCTCCTGGCCGACGACGTGGCTCGCGGCCCCCTGCCCTACTACCGCACCTACCTGGAGCGCCTCTTTCGTTCGGCCGCGCTGGGGCCGGCGGGCAGGCTGCTCCTGCCCCTCGTCCAGCGCATGGTCGGAAGGAGCATCGCGCGCGGTCTGCCGGGCTTCGCCCGCGACACCCTGAGGGGCCTCGCCGACGGCGCGGGGCTCTCCTGGCGCGAGGTCCTCGACGGCGCGACGGTGCCCGACTCCCTGGTGTGGGGCGCAAGCGCGCTGATCCGGTTGCGTCGCGTCGGGCCCGCGCTCCCCTACCGGGCGGGCCTCGGCCTCGGGTGCACCAGCGCGATCGCCTGGGGCGAGGCCACCGCCGACGGGGCCTTGCTCCACGCCCGCAACCTCGACTACCACGGCGTCGAGCCGTGGCCGCGCACCGCGGCCGTCGTGTTTCACGAACCCGCCGACGGCATGCGCTACGTGGCGGTCTCCGCGGCGGGGGTGCCGTTGGGCGGGGTGACGGCCATGAACGAGGCCGGGCTCACCCTCGCCGTGCACCAGCACATGTTCACCGACGCCGCCGCCCTGGGGGGCACTCCGATCGGCCTGGTGGGCGACGAGGTCATGCGCCACGCCGACTCCCTCGACGAGGCGGAGCGCATCCTGCGCCGCTACCGCCCCATTGGCTGCTGGACCTACCTCGTCGCCGACGGGCGGCGGCGGGAGCTCCTCTGCTACGAGGAGAGCCCTCGGCGGCGGGTGGCCCACCGGATTCCGACCTCCGCGGGGAGCTTCGGTTACGCCAACGTCTACCTCGATCCCGAGCTGGGGCGCACCGAGCGCAACCTCTACGGCTCCTACTGGCGCCACAACGCAGGCCGGCACCGGCGCGTCCGCGAGCTCCTCGCCGCGGGCCGCGGGCGCCTCGACCCGCAAGGCATGGCGCGCATCCTGGGCGACGTGGGCGAGGGACCCTGCAGGCTGCGCGAGGCCATCGCCATGCTGTTCACCGTGGGCTCGGTGGTGTTCCGCCCCGAGGACGGGACCTTTTGGATCGGCGACGGCCCCGCGCCCACCAGCCACGCACGCTTTCGTGCCTTCAGCCTCGAGCGCGAGGACTGCGTTCCCGAGGCCGAGGGCTTCGACGGCGTGCCCGCCGGCCTCGACGCGGCGGCGCGCGCGGCCTTCGAGGCCTACCGCGAGGCCTACGTGGCCGCGAACGACCGCGACGACCCCGTCGGCGCGCGCACCTTCCTCGCCGAGGCGCGGCGCCTGGCGCCCGACCAGCCCCTCTACGCCTACGTGGACGGCCTCCTCGCCTTGGGAGCGGGCGAGGTCGAGGCGGCGCGGGAGGCCTTCGAGCGGGCCATCGAGCTCGGGCACCCGGACGCCGAGCGGCGGGCGGCCTTCCGCTTCTGGCGGGCGCGCGCCCTGGACCTCGCCGGCCGCCGGGAGGAGGCCCTCGGCGACTACCGCGCCGCCTTGGAGGGGCCGAGCGACCCGCCGCTCGAGAAGGCCGCGCGGCGCCACCTCTCCAGGCCTTGCCGGGCGCGCGACCTGCGCGCGCTGAACGTGGACTTCGCCTTCGCCGACGTGGTCGCCCCCTGACCCCGGCGCCTCCCATGCGTCTGGCCGTCTTGCGGCCCCTGCGCGGGCAGATCGCCCGAGGAGACCGACCGTGAAGCTACCCCCTCATCCCCGGACCCGAGAGGAAATCCTCTCCGCGCTCTCCGCCCTGCGGGCCCGCGACCTGGACGCGCGCGGCGGGCGGGTGTGGAGCTACAGCTACCACGCGGGTCCCGAGGTCGAGGAGCTGGCGGCCGAGGCCTACGTGTCCTTCCTGGGCGTGAACGGCCTCGACCCCACCGCCTTCCCCAGCCTCCTCGCCCTCGAGAACCAAGTGGTCTCCATGCTGGCCGCCCACCTCGGCGGTGGCGAGGAGACGGCGGGGACCTTCACCTCCGGGGGCACCGAGAGCATC
>RFHU01000554.1 GCA_003695705.1 Planctomycetota bacterium | reverse complement strand
GCGCCTCGGGCGCCGTCCTCTGCCGTTGCGGACTCGGGCTCGCGTTCGGCCTGCGGCGGGGGGTCCGCGGGTCCTTCCGGATCGTCTTCGCCGGGGCGACGGCGCAGGCCTGCGGCGAGGAGGGCCTCCTCGTAGGGGCCGAAGAACCAAGCCCGCCGGCCGCGGCGGCGGCGGCGGTGCTCCTGGCGCGCCCGGCGGGCGCGCCGCAGGCTGGGGCTCAGAAAGGCCAGCAGCGCGTCGGCGAAGAAGACTTCGGGGCGCGGCCCGGCGAGGTAGACCCCGGCGCGGTTTCGCTCCACGCGGCTCGCTTCGCCGCAGGCGGCGCAGGCGTAGACCAGGTAGGGACCTCCTCGCCGAGGTGCGCGCGGGACGAGCGCGGCGTCGCGTTCCACGAGGAAGCGACGGAAGGGCTCGCCGCAGTTCCAGCAGGCGAAGTCGACGTCGCGCGCCTCGAGCGGATCCAAGCCCTGCCCCTCCGGCCGTGCGTGGCGGCCCCTCCTGCCCTACGATACCCGGCGAGGAGGGTGCGCGTGGGCAAGACGCCGGTGACCACGCCGGAGGGCGGTGCCTGGCTGGACGGGAAGATCCTGCACCTGCCCGCCCGGGGCCGCGCGATCATCTGCACCGACCTGCACGGCAACCTCCCCGACTTCGAGCGCGTGGTGGCGGCCTTCCGCGCCGCCCACGCAGAGAGCGACGGCGACGCCTACATGCTCTTCACCGGCGACCTCGTGCACGGCGCCTGCTACCCCGAGACCCGCTGGCCCGAGCACCTCGGGAGCTGGTACCGCGACCAGAGCGAGGAGCTCCTCGACGCCTTCTGCGCCTTGCGCGAGGAGTTCCCGGGGCGGGTGTTCAGCCTCATTGGGAACCACGAGCACAGCCACGTGGGGGGGCCCCACACCCGGAAGTTCCACAAGAAGCCCACCGAGACCGAGTTCCTCGAGCGCACCCTCGGTCCCGAGAAGACCGAGGCGGTCAAGGCCCTCTTCCGCTCCTTCCCGATCCTGGCCCTCATTGGGCGCGGCATGGTGGTCACCCACGGAGCGCCGCGCGTGCTCGTGGCCGGCTACGACGAGATCAAGAACGTCGAATACGGCGGCCACGAGGACAAGACCATCCGCGAGATGATCGAGGTGCCCATCCTCGGGGAGCTCTTCTGGTGTCGCTACGCGGGGCCCCTCGCCGTGCGCCGCTTCCTCCGCCGCGTCGAGCGCGACGGGCAGCGCAACCACGTCGTGGTCTACGGGCACGACCCCGTCCGCAAGGGCTACCTGCGGGAGGGCGCCGAGCAGCTCTGCTTCTCCACCTCCTTCGGCCTGCGCAACGAGAAGAAGGTCTACCTCGACGTGGACCTCTCCCGCGAGTACCGCAGCGCCCGCGCGCTGCGCTACGGGGTGGACATCCTCCCCCTCTACCCCGAACTGGCGCGCAAGCGCAAGCGCTTCCAGCGCTCCGACAGCGAGGCGCGCCGGGCGGAATTCCTCGCCGCGAGCGAGCTCGAGACCCGCCGCCTGCGCCCCCCGCGGTCCGCCGAGGGCACCGCACGCCTCGGCGGCCGCTCGCCCCGCCGGCGCGCCGACCCCTGACCTCCGCCCCTTCGCGGCCTCTTCCGTGGCAGCAGCTTCGACGCGGTGCGGCTACTTGCCGCGAACTCCTGCGGGACGCATTCCCGGGGTGTCGTTCCGGTTCCTCCTGGATCTCCACGTGCCCTAGCCGGGCGACCTCGCGTCGCGCGGGCCAGGCAGCCGAGTCAGGGTCTGGTCAGAAGCGCTGTTTCCGTCCGGGCACGGTTCCGCTGCGCACTGGAGGCTGTAGTGATGCGCTCTTGACGCGTACGGCCCTGGGCGACCCGGCGTGGGTGGTCGCGGCCAGGGTGCGGGATCTGCGGAGTCGTCCTCGCAAGAGCGAGGTTCCGCAGGAGCGTTCCGCCGCTGCCTGTCCCGACGACTCGACAGCGGGACCACCTTCCGCTGGTGGGACACGTGCTCCGTGCCCTCCGGATTCGTCAGCACGTCGACGCGAGGGTCGAGCACGATCCGAGGAGCCACGTCACGGCGGATCGTGCTCGGTCTGACCGCCACGGCGGACGGCGCAGTTCCGATCGCGGGCCGCGCCGCGTCGGGGAACCGCTCGGACTCGCTCGAGGCCGACTGCGTATTGCGGGGGCTGGCCAAGAGCCTGCCAAGCCTGGCCGAGGTCCCGCTGGTGGCGGACTCGAAGTTCTTCGGCGGGGGCCACCTCGACTCGGTGGATCGCCTCGACCTGGCGTACGCGACCCTCGTTCCCCGCAGCGTCGGGATTTGGGCCGAGGCCTTCGAGGCGCGTCGCAGCCGGCGGAAGCAAGGCCCCCTGCCGCTCCTCGAGAGCAAGGCGCCGAAGGAGGGAACAGGGGCTCCGGCTCCTGACGGGTCGGGCTTCTCGGTGGATCTCGCCTACTCGTGGCGTGGCGGGGACGGGCAGGAGCAGAAGCTTCCGATGCGGGCGCTCGCGGTCCACTCCTCAGCGCTCGAGCAACGGAAGCGCGGTGCCGTCGAGAGGCGGAAGGCTCGTGAAGAGGAGCGTCTCGGGCGGGAAG
>RFHU01000553.1 GCA_003695705.1 Planctomycetota bacterium | reverse complement strand
CGGCTTCGCCTTCGCGGGCCGGAGCGGCTTCGCCTTCGCGGGCCGGAGCGGCTTCGCCTTCGCGGGCCGGAGCGGCTTCGCTCGCGGCGGCGGGCCGGCTTTCCGGATCGGTGGATCCGGCCCCGGTGCGGGCCTCGAAGCGCGCGCCGGCCACCAGGGCGTCGAAGGCCGTCACCGCGCGCGCGAAGCGTTCGGGCTCGAGGTTGGCGAGGAAGAAGTAGAAGGCCGTTCGCCCGTGCATGCGGGCGTAGCAGCGCTGGCGGACGGTGCGGCGCGTGCCACCCTTTTCGGCGAGCTGCACCTGGAAGTCCACGCGCAGGTAGCGTCCGTTGGGGAGTTCGACTTCCTCGGCTTGCCCGTCGAGGTCGGCGAAGACCTCGCGGGTTTGGCGGAAGAGGTCTTCGCTGGGAACCTCGCGTCCCATGTCGATGGCGTTGACGATGATCGCCGGAGGGTGGGCCTCGGGGGCGGTGCCCTCCAGATAAATGACGGTGCTGGGCTTGTAGCGGTAGCCCTGCTTCCAGGCGTAGCCCTCGGGCACGTCCACCTCGATGCCCACGGGGTGCGACGCCGTTTGGGCGCTGGCCAGGGGGGCGCCCGCGCAGAGCAAGGCGAGGCAGAGGGACGTCGGCTTCATGGCTTCCTCCCGCGGGGTCCTCTCGACTCTACCGCGCAGCCGCACACCGCGCGCAGGGGCCGGCCCCGCAGTCGCCCCGGGGGACGCGCGGGCCCCCGCTCCCTGTTCACCCGCCGCACGGCGGCGGGCGGGTCAGCGCCTCAGCGCAGGGCCCGGGCAACTCGCTGCCAGCGGTCCTTCAGCGTCGGGTCGCGCGGAGCGAGGCCCGCCGCGGACGCTTGGGCCTCGCGGGCCTCGGCGAGTTCTCCCCGGCTGAGGGCGACCTCGGCGAGCACGAGCCAGGCGCGCTCGGTGGGTCCGAGCTCGAGGGACCACCGAGCACGGTCGCGCGCCTCGGCCTGGCGCGCGCGTTGCCAGGCGGCGTCGGCCAGCAAGGCCCAGGGGCGCGGGTCGGCGGCGGCGCTTGCCAGGGCCGCTCGCGCCGCGGCCTCGGCGGCTTCGCCGTCGCCGGTGGCGAGGGCTGCGCGCGCGGCCTTCAGGCTCTCCTCGAGGGGCGGCAGGGCGGCGGAGAGGGGTTCGGCCACCAGGACCCCCGCGGGGGTCTTGGGCTCCGGCGGCGGGCTCTCTCCGCCGGGGGCGGCGCGCACGTAGCGCGCCTCGAGCAGGACCGACGGCTCGGGAACGGCCTCGCGTTCGAGGTAGAGCGGAACGCCTTGAACGACGACGGGCGTCGGGAGCGGCTTCCCCGCGGGCCAGGCGCGCCGCCCCACCCCGCGGAGGGCGCGGGCGCGGACGACGAGGTGCAACTCCTCGGGGGCGTTGTCGAGCCGGCCCGGAGAGAGGGCCGCGAAGGCGTGCTCGAGGGCCGTGGGGTCGCCGGCGCCGAGGAGGGCGAGGCGGATGCGATGCCGCTCGGCGGTGCGGGGTTGGCCGGCCAAGGATGCGTTCCGCACCGGACCGAGATGCTCGAAGACCAAGGTCGCGTCGAGGTCTGCCACCGCCTTGCCGAGCGCGTAGCCCTTGCGCGCGAGGGTCTTTCCGCCGAAGCGGGCCTCGACCTCGAGTTCGGTGACGAGGAAGGCCTTGGACGCGAGGAGATGCCAGTCCGCGGGGTAGGGCCGCGGGGCGAGGTCCTCGCGCCGCGCGGTCGCGCCGAAGAAGAGCCGCTCGGTGCGGTCGAGGGAGAGCTCGTCGGGTAGGCGCAGGAGGAGTTCGAGGGGGCCGAGGGGACCCGGCACGGCCACGCGGTCCACGCGCCCGATGTCCAGGCGGTCGATGGCGCGCCTCAGGAGGCGCACGCGAACCTTGGGATCGTCGGCCAGGGGCGCCGGGGAGGCACCGTCGGCGCGGACCTTCACCGACACCAGCCGGAAGGTCCAGCCGCCGTGCTCGTCGAGGTAGCGACCGACGAGGTCGGCGAGGGTCTCCTCGCCGCCGGGCGCTGGCGAGTTGCGCACGCTGAAGGGAGTTCCCGGAGGCACCTTCAGCTCGGCGAGGCGTTCGCGAGCGCTGGGCTGTAGGTGCTCCCACCAGCGCACGCTGCGGTAGACGTCCTGGGAGGACCCGGGCTGCGGGGGACCGTCGTAGGGAACGGTCTGGAAGATGCGGTCCCGCACCCGCTCGGCGCTGAGCGGACCGTACTCGAGCACCGCGAGGTTTGGCGGGAGCGTCTCGCTCTGCTTGAAGCGCAGCAACAGGTCGTAGGGCGCGGCGAAAATACGCCGGTCCTTGGCGTTGGCGGCAATGCCGAAGCGAGGCCCGGCGCCCTCCGGTTGGGGCAAGGCGCGCTGCCCGCGGAAGGTGAGGCGCCCGCGCGCGGTGTGGCCGCGCGCGTCGCGCAGAGCGATCCACAAGTCGTTCTCGGGGAGGACCCGCACCCGGAGCGAGGTTCCCGCGCGCCATGCCTGGTTGCCGCGGCGGATCTCGAAGGGGGGCCGGAACCCCGCCGGCGGGTCGACGCGCAGCAGGACCTCGTCCCCCACCCTCGCGTGGGCCGGCGGGCGCAAGGCGAGGGCGGGAGCGCGGTAGAGGTCGAAGGACAGCGTGGCGAAGGCCCGCTGCCCCTTGCTCGTCCCAGCGACCCACACGGTGTATTCGCCGAGAGGCGCTTGCGGGTCGAGGCGCAAGGGGACGAGCCCGTCGAAGCGTGGTTGCAGAGGCGCCGGACCGGCCGGGCCGAGCAGGGTCCACTCCGCTCCCTCGAGGGCGGGCTCCACGGCCAAGAGCCCTTCTTCGCCCGCCGCGACGGCGCCGCGCCCGAGGGTAGCGCGGAGCTCCACGCGCGCGGGCCGGAGGCCCTCCTCCACGCGCAAGACCGTGCGCAGCCGCAGGCTGCCGCGGCCGGTCCGCACCTCGGCCGCCACCGGGAACTCGCCGGCCTTCGAGGTGACGACGGGCAGGAGGATGGCTTCGAAGGGGAGCCCGGCGCGCGGGCGGGTCGCCGCCTCGCTGGTTCCGACCCGCCAGCGGACTTCGAGGACCTCGTCGGTGTTCAGGGCCGGCCACGCGGAGACGCGCAGGAAACCCGCCTCCCCGGCACGCAGCGCCTCGGCGCAGGGCGCGCCGAAGGGGCTGCGCACCACGTCCACGCGCGGGCCCTCGGTGGCGACGCCGAAGGGCGTCCCCACGGGCTCGTCCGCGGGCCCGAGCTCGTAGCGGCCGGGGGGGACCCGAGCCTTCCAGCGCGCCCGCTCTCCGCCGGGGAGGCGCTCGAGCAACTCGCCGTGGGCGCCGCGCACGGCGAAGCCCGGCGCCTTGCCGGGCTTTCCGCCGACCTGGAAGTGCCCCTCCACCTCGGCGTCGGGCCGGGTCCAGAAGAGCGGTCCTCCGTTTCCCGCGAGCAGGACCCCGCGTTCGGGAGGGAGGCGGAGGGACAGACGCGCGCGCTCGGCGCCCTCCGTGTCGCGCCCTACGACGACGACTTCACCCCCCGCGGAGCCGGGGGCCGGGTCCAGGGCGCCGCCGCCCGGCGCAGGCCGCAGCGGCAGCCCGCCGTCCGCCCGCTCCAGGCGAAGGCGCGGACCCTCGAGAGGGAGTTGCCGAACGCCCTCCTCGCTCGCGACCAGCGCCGGGTCGCCGGGCGCAAGCTCGAGGGCCGCGTCGGCTCCGGCCGCCAGCCTCGCCTCGCCGACCCGGCAGTCCGCGCCGTCCTGCGCGAAGGCGCGCACGCGCACGGCGCCCGTCCCCAGCCCCACGAGCTCGACCCGCTGGCCGGCCGCGGCCCGCGCCGGCGGCGGGGCGAGCCAGACGATGCCCGCGGGGAGCTCCCACACGAAGTCCACACGGGCGCCCTCGGCGACGCCTCTGCAGCGCAAGGATGCGCCCCACACCGGTCGCTCGCGCAAGGCGTCGGCGGCGCTGGAGAGCGCGGAGAGAAGCTCGAGCGTCGGCCCGAGGCCGCGCCAGGCCGCGCTGGAAAGGACCCGATCCAAGGCAGCCCGCGGGCTGGCAAGGGCCCGCGCGTTGACGCCCAAGGCCCCGGCGAGCCGTTCCTCGAAGGAGTCGCCCTCGAGCCCGGCGGCGCGAGCGCGCTCGCGCAGCCGAGCCAGCCGCGCAGCGGCCTCGCCGAAGCGGGCCTCCAGGGCGGACCAGCCTTCGGCGAAGGAGGTCTCCGCGCGGGCTTCGAAGAGGGCGTAGGCGACGGCGAGGGTGCGCGCGTGGGCGACCTCGCGCTGCACTTCGGGGTCGGGCGAGGCGAGGAAGGCCTGCTGCACGGGATCGAGGGGGTCCACGCGCTCGTGCCCGCGCACCCAGCGCCCCTCGCCGGGGATCCAGAAGTGGAGCCGACGATCGCGCACGTCTTCGTAGACCCCCCACGCCTCGGGCCGCGCGCGGAGGGCCGGGGGCTCGTCGAACTGGCGTCGGTAGGCCTTGATGCGCCGCAAGGCCTCGGCGAGGTGGGGGGCGCGGTCCCCCTGAAGCACGCGGCGGGACTCCTCGTCGCGCAGCGCAGTCGTGGCGACGGTCGCCTGGGCGACGACCTCCAGGACGCGGTCGCGGGCGCCCCGCAGCCGCTTGGCGATGGTCTCCGTCAAGGAACGCAGCGGCGCACGCGGCCCGAGGGCACCGGCGACCGGAGAGCGGGCGACCCCGGGCAAGACACGCAGCAGGCCCTCGGCGAGGGCGTCGGCGGGGCGGTCGAAGAAGCGCAGCAAGACCTCGCGCACCGCGAGCGGGTCGTCGCCCGCTCGCGAGAGGAGGTGCCGCAGCAGGACCCCCTGGGCGCCGCAGAGGAGGAGCAGGGGTCCCTCGGGCTCGGACCGCGCGGCGCGGCGGCTGCCCACCAGCTTGCCCTCGACCTTGGTGCGCAGTTCCCGCACCGCGCGCAGGAGCGCGCGCGCGCGCTGGTCGCAGGCGCGCAGTTCGCGCTCGGCGTGCGCTCCCGCGTCCTCGGCCCAGGCGGTGAGGGCGGCGTCCGCTTCCGGAACCTCCGCCACGAGTTCGTCGAGGAGGGCGGCCTTGAGCTTGAGGGAGGGGAGGTCGCGTAGGTCGGCCCGGCGGGGACTCTGGGCGATGCCGGCGAGGGCCTCCCGCAGCTCGGAGGGGAGGCGTCCGCCCGCCAGGGCCCGAGCGGCGTCGAGGCCTTGGTCGGCGGCGACCAGCGCCAGCGTCCGCGCCGCGTGCAGGGCCGCGGCGCGGTAGGGCTTGCTCTCGTCGGCGCGCGCCGGGAAAGACGCGCACAGGGCGAGCAGGAGCAGCGGACCGAAGGGCGGGCGCGTCATTCCACCTGCAGCGGTTGCTTGGGGGGAGGCCCTCGCCGCCACGCTTCGGGCGGCTGGGTGGGGTCCACGTCGGCGAGGTGCTCGGCCCAGCGAAGCTCGTCGAGCGGGGCTCCGAGGAAGGCCGCGAGCGCACCGTCGTTGCGGAAGCTCGCGCGAAAGGCCCCGGGCAAGTCGAGGATCCAGCCGCCCGCGCGGGTGCGCGTTACTGCCACGGCGGAGAAGTGCAGGCCGCGCGCCGGAACGGCGAGATGGCCGCGCAGCGCGACGCCGGAGGGGAGGGCCGCGAGGCCGCGCGGAGCGGGGAGGCCATCCAGGCGGCGGAGGCAGTCGCAGGCCCGCAGGCGCGCGAGCAAGGGATCGGCAGGGGGAAGGTCGAGGACGGCGAGGAGCTTCGCCGCGTCGGCCGCCCGCCCGAGCACCAGGCCTTCGCGGAGGCCCGCGTGGAGGAACCGTTCCAGCACCTCGCGGAAGGCCTCGAGTTCGGGGTCCTCGTGTCCGCGCCCCTGCTCCATGCGCTGAACCTTCCACCAACCGACGAGGCGGCGCGCCTCGGCGAGGTCTCCCGCGCGCAGGCTGCGGGCCAGGCGGGCGCGTTGGAGGGCGGCCAGGGTCGTGCCCTGGGCCTCGGGGGCGCCGTCCACCCGCTCGGCGAGGACGGCCAGGCTGGCGGGCTCGAGCGGAACGGCCTGCACGACCGAGCGCGCGAGGCCCGCCGCGCGTGCGTCGTCTCCGTGCGCGTAGGCGGCGAGGGCCGCCCGCAGCAGGGCGCCGCAGGCGAGCAGGTCGTCGGCTCGCGCGGCCTCGGCGCCCTCGAGCATCGACCGCGCCGAGGCGGCAAGGAGGGCGCAGCCGCCCAGGAGGTCGCCGCGGCGCGCGGCGCGGCGCGCGCGCAGCAGGGCGAGGCGCGCGTCGTCCGGGCTCCCGGTCGTGGGCCAGACGCGGGCCGCCTCCTCCTTGCGTCCTTCGAGTTCGAGGCTCGCGGCGAGGCGGGCGGCTGCGAGGGGGGCCGCCTCCCCCCCGGCGTCCACGGTGGCGCGCCAGAGGGCCTGGGCACCCGCGCGGTCGCCCCGCCACAACCGACCCACGGCGAGGAGCTCGCGGACGCGAGCGGCGCTGCGCTTGTCGGCGCGTTCGAGGGCCCGGGCGAGGGCTTCCATGTCGCCGCGGGCGATGGCGTCCTGGGCTCTCCGCTCGCGCGCCCATTCCACGAAGGCCAGGCTTGGCGGAGGGTCGGTGTCGATGGCCCAGGCCAGGTCGGCGCGTGCGCGGTCGCCCGCTTGTTCCAGGAGGCGTGCGCGCAGGACGACCGTCGAGGGGTAGGTGGAGAGGAAGCGTTCGTGGCGGACCAGACCTTCGAGGAGGCGGCCGGCGGGAGCGCCTGCGAGGAGACCGCGCCAGGCCTCCGCTGCCGCCTCGAGGGCACGCGCCCCTTCGAGCTCGCCGCCGCTGCGCAGGACCCGGGCGGCGGCGAGGAGTTCCTCGAAGCTGCGCGCTTCGCCTCCGATCAGGCGCGCCAGGCGCAGGGCCGTGTCGCCCCCGTGGCGCCGCTCCAGGGCGCGCCGGTAGTGGGCGATGGCGCCCTCGCGGTCCTTGCGGGCCTCTTGGATGCGGCCCAGGTAGTACCACTTGGCGGAGAGCTGGTCGCTCAGGCGGCGCAGGCGGGCCTCCGCGCCCACCAGATCGCCGCGGCCGATGAAGGCGCGGGCCTCGCCCACCGCGGCGCGGTCCCGCTCGAGCTGCGAGAGCCCCTCGCCGTCGAGGGCGGCCACGAAGGCCTCGGCGGCGGCGTCCCACTCTCCGCGCGCCAGGAGGGCCTCGCCCTGGAAGAGGCGCTGCTGGGCGGAGACGCATCCGCAGACGACGCTCAGCAAGACGAGGGCGGCACGCGACGCGCGCCGTGCCGCCGGGCCTCGTCCGCGCGGGCTCTCCTGCCGGGCGCTGCCGTCGACCTGCATGGGCACGATTGAACCTGCTCGCGTCGCTTTGCGCTACCCGCCAACGAACTTGGCGTAGAGGCTGCGGGCGAGGGAGACCTCGTCGGTCCCTTTGACGATGGCGCGTCCGTCGACGAATACGGTGAGCTGCTGCTCGGGCGCGTCCGCGGGAACGAAGCGGAGCAAGAAGGAGTTGCGGAGTTCGACGCGCCCGCGGGCGGCGAGGTCGTCGGCGAGGCGCTCGAGGTCCAGGCGCGCCCCGGCGGGGGCGGGCAAGGCGACGGCCCGCTGCCCGCAGAGACGCGCGGGCAGGGCCTCGCCGGCGAGGAAGTCGTGCCGACCCCGGCAGGTCGGGCAGGCGGGGTCGCGGGGGAGGCCGACGCGACGGGCCTCCCGCGTCCAGACGTCGACGACCCACAGGCCTTCGGCCGCCCGCTCGCCCTGGCCGAGGAGCAGCTTGAGCCCCTCGCTGGCGGCGAAGCCGCCGGCCACCAAGACCGCGGGCCCGAGCACGCCCGAGCGCTCGCAGGTCGCCGTGCTCCCCGGGGGGGGCGGCTCGGGCAGGTAGCAGCGAAAGCAAGCCGTCTGCCCCCAGACCACCGGAAAGCCGTGCACGGCGGTCCCCACCACCCCCGCGTAGACCCAGGGCACGCCGAGGGCCGCGCAGGCGTCGTTGAGCAGGAAGCGGGCGGCGAAGGTGTCGGTGCCGTCGAGGACGACGTCGGCGCCCTCGAGGAGGGCGAGGGCGTTGCCGGGGACGAAGTCCGCCACGCGGGCTTCGACGCGCACCGAGCCATTGACCGCGGCCAGCCGCCGGCGGGCGGCCTCTGCCTTGGGGAGCCCCTCGCGGACGTCCCGCTCGTCGTAGAGGACCTGTCGATGCAGGTTGCCGAGCTCAACCACGTCGCGGTCGACGAGCCGTACGGTACCGACCCCGGCGCGGACGAGCGCGTCGGCGACGACGCTCCCCGTCGCGCCGACGCCCAGCACGACCGCCGTGGCCGCGGCGAGGCGTTCCTGCTCGGGTCGGCCGAGGAAGGGGAGGCGGGTTTGGGCCGCGTAGCGCTCGAAGGGGTCCATGGGCCCCGAGCCTACACCAGGGAGGCCGCCGCGCCCCGCGCCGCGCGGGGCGGCGCGGAACCAGGGCGTTTCAACCAACGCGAAGAGGGCGCCCGCGGGCGCCCTCTTCGGAGGCTTGCTCGTGGCCTGCGAGGCCCCGAGCGGGAAGCGGCTAGGAGCCGCCGCCGCCGCCGCCGAACAACTCGGGGTCTTCGAGGACGGCGAGGTAGCCGCCGCCGCTCGTGGCGCTCGGCAGGTAGTCCGCAGGCGTCGCGCCGCTGCCGTCCACGTCGAAGCCGGTGTTCATGAATTCGACGGTGGCGTCGACCTTGAGCACGTTCCAACCATCCTGGTGGTTGCCGAGGGTGCCCTCGGCGCCGGCGGTCACCGTGTCCGAGGAGTCCTCGTCCTGGCGCCGGGCGCGGTCCGCGCCGAGGAGCGCCGTCGAGCGGGCGTTCTGGTTCATGCCCTTGCGGGTCCAGCCGTAGGAGAGCTCGGTCGTGTCCTTCAGGTTGGGGTCGCTGAGGCCATCCACGAAGGGCGACTTGCGCATGTCGCCCGAGTTTCCGCCGTCCCAGAACCACTTGCGCAATTTCTGGCGCACTTCGGGATCTTGAATGGGGATGTTGAGGTCGAAGGACGAGGGGCAGATCCAGCCCTCGGGGTTGTCGTGGTAGCCGTACCACAAGAGCGCCCGAATGACCTTGGTCTGGTGGTTGCTCGTCCCGTTCATGCCGTCGTCGTCGAGCTGGGTGGGCTTCTTGAAGTGGGGGAAGAAGCGCTTGTCGCCCGCGTACTGGACCGCCGCCAGGCCGAGCTGACGGAGGTTGTTCGAGCACTTGGTCTTGTTGGCCTTTTCCTTGGCCTTCATGAGGGCCGGCATGAGCAAGGTGGCCAAGATGCCGATGATGGCGATGACCACCAGGAGCTCGATGAGCGTGAACGCTCGTTGCTTGGGTCGCATGGAATCTCCTGGAGAAGCACGCGGGGCCGAGGCTCCGCGCAGGGTTCGACGAACATCTCGCCGGAGAAGGCTCGGACGGCTTCGGCGCGCCTGGCGACGACCCGCACGGTGGTCAGCAACGATCGAAACGGAACAATGCCTATCCGCTCGCCGCCGCAAGTCGGCTTCGCCCTCGTCGCTCCCCTCCGGACGGGCGGACCCCCGTGGCCCGCCCTCGAGATGGAGGGACTATGGCAATTGCCACGGGCCACGTCAACCCGCCCCCGGGCGCCCCTTCGCCGCCGGAGTTCGCGGACGAGCGCGTTGACACCCAAAGCCGAGCGTCCCTATAATCCGCGCCGGCACAGCCGCGGCGATGAAAGACGTTGGGAGAGCCGAGGGCATGGGAACAATGGTTCGGCGGTGGGCGCTGGCGCTCGGCTTGGGCCTTGCGGCGCTGGGCCTGGGAGGGCTGGCCGCGGCCAAGGAGTGCACCTACTGCAAGCAGGAGCTCGACGACGACGCCAACGAGCTCGAGTGCCCCCACTGCGACGAGATCGCCCGGAAGATCACCAAGGGCAACCCCCAGGCCTACTTGATCTGGTTCTCCCGCGGCGAACTGGGCCGGGTGCAGCTCAAGGACGACACGGGCGACGTCGAGGTCTACTGGTACCTCACCTACAAGCTCACCAACCGCGATGCGGTCCCGCACCGCTACTTCCTCGACATCACCGCGCGCTCGGATCGGGGCAAGCGCTGGTACCGCTACCACGACGAGTGGATTCCCGAGGCCTACGAAGAGGTGCGGCGAATTCTCGGCAAGCGCGAGGGCGAGCAGCTCCTCTCCCAGCGCGACGTGAGCATGCCGCCGCCCGGCGAGCGCAACGAGCTGCCGCGGGTGGACGACCAACGCACCCGCGAGACGGCGCACATCGCCCTGCAAACCCTGCAACCAGGCGAGACGGCGGAGTGCGTGGCCCTCTTCCACGGCTTCGACCCGGAAATGGACCGGCTGATCATCCGCATCGCCGGCCTAAGCCCGACGACCCTCTCCCTGGATCACGCCGACTACGTGACCCCCGACGGCAAGCCCCACGACCGAATCGCGAAGGAAGCGGTGCTCGAACTCCACTACCGCCGGCCCGGCGACGAGTTCGCACACAGCACCGATCCCGTCGTCTTCGAGGGGCAGCGCTGGGTCGACCGCGCGCGGACCTTCAAGAGCGACCTCAAGTGGAGGCCGCGCGGTCTGGGCGGCGACTGAGCGCCGTGGTCTCGCGCCCGTGCGCGCCGCGAGCGACCTCGTGAGCGAGGAACGCCATCGGGCCTTCGCCGACGGCCTTGGCAAGCCGGAGCGGGTCTTGGTGGTCCTCCGCGACGAACTCTACGGCGGGAGCTGGGACGAGCTCGTCGCCGACCTCGAGGCCCGCAAGCAGCGCAAGCCCTTCGTATTCAAATTGAACAGCCGCATCGAAGAAGACCTGGCGCGCATCGCCAAGCTGAGGGCCTACGAGGAGGAACACGGCGTCGACCTCGCCGCGCTCCTCTCCGCGGGCTCCGAGGAAGGAATTCCCCTGTGAAGCCGCTCCGCACCTCCTCGCTGCTCGTCGTCGGATCGCTCGCTCCGCTCCTCGCCGGCTGTCTGGGCACCAACAAGGTTTCGCCTACGCGCAACCAGGCCGTCGAGCGCCTCGAGGCGGGCGCCAACCGCGATCGCCCCAGCCTGTCCCAAGAGGAGCTGGAAGGCTTCGGCTTCACCCTCTACTGGGACTCCTACCTGCGCGACGAGGTCATCACCTCCCTCTCCATGGAGGGCGACCAACTCTACGCGTTCACCGAGTCGCAGCGGCTCTACCAGATCGACACCCAGAGCGGCATGGTGAACTGGGTCTACGACGTCGGTCGGCCGCTCGAATTCACGGCCGGCGGCCGTCCCATCTCCGAGTGGCTCTATCCCTACCGCCTCGACCGCAAGACCCGCGCGAAGGTCAAGCAGTACGACGAAATCTTCTTCGTGGCGGGGGACACCCTCTACGCCCTCGACAAGAAGAACGGCTCCGAACTGTGGACCACCCGGCTCCCGTTCACCCCCTCGTCCGCACCGCAGGCCAGCAAGACCCACGTCTTCATCGGCTCCTGGGACGACCGCGTCTACGGCATCCGCAAGGATCGGCCCTTGGTGCCCGACTGGAGCTGGCGCACCGGGGGCGACGTGCTCGCCCGCCCGGCCGTTCAAGGCCCCAACCTCTTCGTGGCCTCGACCGACGGCAAGCTCTACCCCTTCGAAGCGGCCACGGGCAGGGTGAAGCGCCCCTTCCGCACCGACCGCAAGCTCCTGCACGACCCGCTGATCTTCAAGAGCCTGATCTACTTGCCCGCCGAGGACTTCAACCTCTACGTGATCGGTGCCACGGACGGGTTGCTCCACTACCGCCACGGGACCGGCGCGCCCGTCTCCGCTCGTCCGGTCGCCATCGAGCGCACCATCTACTACCCCTCCGAGGGGCAGGGCGTGTTCGCCCTCTTGCGCAAGGGCCTCTACAAGAAGGATCGCGGCAACCCGCGCAAGATCGAGCACGAGGTCCTCTGGCAGCGTCCGGGAGCGACGCGCGTCCTCTGCAAGGGCCTCCACGACGTCTACCTGCTCGAGCCCAACCCCGACGACTCGAGCCATGCGGCGGTTTCGCGCATCAACGCCAAGGACGGCACCTACCGGGGAAGCATCGAGCTCACCGGCATCGACTACTGGCTGACCAACCCCTTCTCGCCGCTGGCCCTCGACCGCAAGGACGCGCTCCGCGGGGGGATCCTGTTCCTGGGCTTCCGCAACGGCTGGATCTTCGCCCTCAAGGAGAAGGCCACCATCCCCGGCGCCTGATCCGCTGCCCTTTGCCCGCGGGGCGGCTCGCCGAGTCGAGCGCGTCTTGGGGTCCGCGCACGGTCGGCGCGGGGCCGAAGGCTCAGCGTGGCGCGTAGTCGCGGCGCTCGGGTCCCCGACCGCGCCAGAGGGTCAGGCCCTGGGGGTCGCTGCGCGCACGCCAGAGCGGACCGCGCGGGCCGCCGACGTGGACGCGGCGACGCTGGTCCTCGAGTTCGGTGACCGTCGCCGGACGGGCGGCGCGGGCGAGAACGAGGCTCGCTTCGAGCCAGCCGACGTCGAGGCGCAGGCGCGCGCCGGCGGCCTTGGCTTCGCCGAGGAGCGCGGCGAAGGCCGTGTTCTGCGGGCGAAACCAATCGCGCCTTCGCTCCGCGGGGAAGCGCACTCCGTAACTCCAGAGGGCGAAGGGTAGACAGCAGGCAACCGCCCCGCCCGCGAGGAAGTTCGCTTGGCGTGCGCGGATCCGAGGCCGGAGGGCGGCACGCAAGGCGCGGACTCCGTGGGCCGAGAGCAGGGCCCAGAGGGGGAGGCCCGCGATGGCCCGTAGCGGGTTCGGGGCGGGCACCGTGAGCGCCGAGGCGAGCGGGGCGACGAGGAGCCAGACCAAGAGCAGGCGCGAGGAGAGGTGCCCGCGGCGCGCGCGCCGCACGGCGCAGGCCAGGCCGAGGGGAAGCAGGAGGACCTCCACCGCGAGGAGGGGCGCCACGTCTTCGGCCCAGAAGCCCTTGCTCGAGCTCCCCCAGAAGAGGGTCCGCGGGGCGAAGTGGAGGGCGTAGCCGCGCAGGAAGCCGGCGACCAGCGCCGCGGGCCCGAGGTCCTGCCGCCAGAGGGCGATGGCGTCGAGGCGCGCGCCGCCGCCGCCGTCGAGGGTCCAGGGGAGCGAAAGCCCCAACACCAGGCACGGGAGGGCGGCGGCGAGGGCGCGCGGCCCGAGGGGAGCCGGTCCGCGCAACCCGGGGAGGAGCAGGGCCAGCGCCAGGCAGGGGACGACGAGGCGCGCGGGGGTGTAGCTCGCGGCGGCGAGGGCGAGGCAAGCGCCGGAGGCGAGGCCAGCGCCCAGGCCGCGTCGCCCCTCGCCGCGGCCGGGTCCGCAAAGGAGCAACAGACCGCCGACCAAGAGCGGAGGCACCAGGGTCGCGCGGAGCCCGAGGCGCGCGTAGTGCCACGCGAGCGGTTCGCAGGCGAGGAAGACCAGCGCCCAGCGGGCGCACCACGCCCCGAACAGGCGGCGGGCGAGGAGATACCCCAGGGGCAGGAGGAGGATGCCTCCCACGGCGGCGGGCAGGCGCACCCAGACCTCCAGGGGCAGGGGCAGGCCTGCGCAGGGAGCCGCCAGCCAAGCGTAGGTCGCCTCGACCTCGTAGCGGCCGTGCATCCGCACGGTGAACGGCCAAACTCGCCCATCGCTGCTGCGGCCGCTCCGCCACAGGCAGCGCGCTTCGTAGGCCGTGGCCGCCTCGTCGGGGTGCAAGCCCGGGGGGATGGCGCCGAGGGAGGCGAAGCGCAGCGCGGCGCCGAAGAGGACGAGGGCGAGCACCATCCAGCGAGCGCGGCGATCCCGAGGCACGGAGGCAGTCTACGCGCCCTTCGTCGGGCCCGGAGGCTGGCCGGTGGGGGAGGCCGGCGCCTCCCCCACCGGCCCCCTCGGGCCTGCGTACCGCCGCGCGGTGAAGCCCGCGAGCCGACCGCCGGACCGCAGGGTGGCTCGCGGCGCAGCGAAGAGGCATCGTCGCAGAGTGAAACGCAGCAGCGACGAGATCGGCGCTCGCCGACCGGCGGGCCGCCGGCCCGGGCGAGCGGAGCCCGCCGCCTGATGCCCGCCGTCGACGGGCGCTACGAGCTCCTCCGCCGCCTGGGCGAGGGCGCCTACGGCGAAGTTCACTTGGCCTACGACCGGCGGGCCGGCCGCCAGGTCGCGTTGAAGATCCTCAAGGACCGACCCGACTCCACTCGGGTGCTGGCGCGCTTCCGCCGCGAAGGCGAACTGACCGCGCGCCTCGACCACCCCGGCATCGTTCGTGTGCACAGCGCGGGAGAGGCTGGAGGACGGCCCTACCTGGCCTACGAGTACGTGGAGGGCGCCGTCGAGCTCGGGGACGCCTTCCTGGGCCTCGCTCTCGAGGACCGCGTTCGCCTCGTCCTGGAGGCGGCCCGGGCCCTTGGGCACGCGCACGCCCACGGCATCGTGCACCGGGACGTGAAGCCCGCGAACGTGCTCGTCGACCGCGCCGGTCGGGCGCGGGTGGCGGATTTCGGTCTTGCCGTGGCGGGCGACAGCGAGCGCCTCACGCGCACGGGGGCGGTGGTCGGAACCCCCCTCTACCTTTCCCCCGAGCAGGTACGAGGCGAAGAGCCCACGCCGCGCTCGGACGTGTGGGCGCTCGGCCTCCTCCTCTACGAGGCCATCGCCGGGCGCCTTCCGTGGGACGCGACGAACGTGCAGGCGCTCTTGGGGCAGATCCTCACCCGGAGGCCCGCCCCGCCCCGGCGCCACGAGCCCCGCTGCCCGCGCGCCGTCGAGGCGGTGTGCCTGAAGGCCGTGGAGAAGGATCCGGAAGAGCGCTTCGCCGACGGCGCCGCCTTCGCGCGCGCCCTGGAGGAAGCCCTGCAGGGCCGCGCGCCGCAGCGGGCCGCCCGCCGGGCGCGCTTCCGCGCCGCGTTCCTCTTGCTCTTCGGCGCGCTATCCCTCGGCGCGCTGGCCTGGGCGGTCCTCGACGCGCGCCAGCGTTCCTGGACGGTGCGCTGGGAGGACGAAGCCCCCGAGGTGCTGCTCGGCGGCCCCGGCCCGCTCCTCCTCCGCGGAGAGGTCCCCGGCGCGAGCCCCGGCTTCTCGGTCCGGGTCCGTTCCCAGCAAGCCGCCGTCCTGGACGGACGCTTCGCCCTCCCGCTCGACTTGCCCGACGGGGCGCACGAGGTCGAGGTCCTCCTCCTCCGCCGCGGGGTCGAGGTGGCGCGCTTCCGCCGCCGGGTGCGCGTGGATCGAACCCCGCCCGCGCTGCGCCTCGACCTTCCCGACGGCTTCTTGACCGAGGACGCGCGCCTCGTCGTCGCCGGGTCGGTGGACCCACGCGAGGGGCCTACGGAGGTGCGCCTGGGCGGCGAGCGCCGCACGATCTCGGGACGCTTCCGCTTCGCCCTGGAGCTCGCCTCGGGACGCAACGAGGTCGAGGTCGTTGCCCGCGACCGGGCCGGCAACGAGGCGCGCGAGCACCGCACCGTGTGGCGCGCGCCGGCCTGGTACTTGCACCGTTCCCCGGCGGAGCGCGCGCCCCTCCCCCTGCCCCCGGGCGTCGAGTTCGGCGACGAGGCCGGCGAATACCTTCACCCCCGCGACGGTTCGGTGCTGGTGTGGGTCGCGCCCCCGCCGCACGAAGGGCTGTTCGGCCTCGGCGGAGGGAAGCGCTTCGTGCGCTTTACGGAGGGCTACTTCCTCGGCAAGTACGAGGTCACCCGCGCGCAGTTTGCCCGCTTCTGCCGCGAAACCGGGCACCGGCGCCCACCGCTCCCTCCTGCGCCGACCGGCCCGGAGCATCCGGTGGGGGCGGTGAGCTGGTTCGACGCCGAGGCCTACTGCCGCTGGGCGGGCCTCCGCCTGCCCAGCGAGGCCGAGTGGGAGTTCGCCGCCTGCGGCCCCGACGGGCGGAAGTACCCTTGGGGCGACGGCCTCGCCGGCGGCCCGGGCAACTTCCGCGACGACGAGGAGCGCAGCGACCCCTACCCGAGCACGGCTCCGGTGGGAGCGCTGGCCGGCGACACGGCCTACTGCGGTGCCCGCGACATGGGCGGCAACGTCTTCGAGTGGGTCTTCGATTGGGACGGCGTCTTCGCGACTCCGCCCCCCTCGAAGCCCCCCCTCGACCATCGCGGCCCCGCCCGAGGGGTCCGCCGGATCGTCAAGGGCGGCGGCTACGACCACCCCCCGCGCTACGCGCGCTGCACCTCGCGCTACCCCGACGACCCGGATCGCCGCCTGGCCCACACCGGCTTCCGCGTCGCCCGCTCCGCGCGCTGACCGCGCCCTCGGGCAAGGGTCCGGGGCCGGCGGGCGACGCTTCGACGCCGGGCCCACGCAGGGCCCAGGGAGCGGCGTCGCGGCGGCTCAAGGGCGTCCGTCATCGTCGCCGGCGGCGTCCCGCGCCTCGGAGACGACCTCGCCTGCGCCGTGTTCCGGCGCGGACTCCGCCACGGCAGCCACGGGCGCCCGGGCGGCGTCTTCGCCGCCGGAGGCGTCCCCGCCGCCGGAGGCGTCCTCGCCCGCTGCGGCGTCCCCACCGGCCGCCGGCGCGGCCTCCCTCGGCTCAGGCTGCGGCGGGAGGGGCTTGCCGTCGATGAGGTCGCGGACGTCGCTTCCGCTGATGGTCTCCCGTTCGATGAGCGCCGCGGCGACGCGTTCGAGGGCGTCGCGGTGCTCGAGGATGACCCGTTCGGCGAGCTTGTACTGCTCGTCGAGGATGCGGGCTACCTCTGCGTCGATCTTCTGCAGGGTGTCCTGGCTGTGCTCCGAGCTGCGGCCCATCTCGCGACCGATGAACACCGTCTCGCTGTCGCTCGCCGCGAACTTGATGGGCCCCAGCTCGCTCATGCCCCATTCGGTGACCATTTTGCGGGCGAGGTTCGTGGCCTGCTCGATGTCGTTCGCCGCGCCGGTGCTGAGGTCGTCGGTGAACAGCCGCTCGGCAATTCGTCCACCGAAGGCCATGGCGATGCGCGCGAGGATCTGCTTGCGGCTGAGCGAGTATTGATCCTGCTCGGGGAGGGACATCGTCAGGCCCAAGGCCCGCCCGCGGGGGATGATCGTTACCTTGTGCAGGGGATCGCAGCCGTCGACCACGGCGGCCACGAGCGCGTGCCCGGCCTCGTGGTAGGCGGTGGCCTTGAGCTCTTCTTCGAGCATCTTCCAGGAGCGCTTCTGGCGCCCCCAGCGCACCTTGTCGCGCGCCTCCTCCAAGTCGGCCATGGTGATCGAGTCGCCGCCGCGAACCGCCGCCGCCAGGGCGGCTTCGTTGAGGAGGGCTTCGAGCTCCGCGCCCGAGAAGGTGGGGGTGGCGCGGGCAAGGACCTTGAGGTCGACATCGAGCGCCAGCTTCTTGTTCCGCGCGTGCACTCGGAGGATCTTCTCGCGCGCCTCCTGGTTGGGGAGGCCGATGACCACCTGGCGGTCGAAGCGCCCCGGACGGAGCAGGGCCGGGTCGAGGATGTCCGGGCGGTTGGTGGCCGCCATGATGATGATGCCCTTGTCCGTGTCGAAACCGTCCATCTCGACCAGGATCTGGTTCAACGTCTGCTCTCGCTCGTCGTGTCCGCCGCCGAGCCCGCTGCCGCGCTGCCGCCCGACCGCGTCGACTTCGTCGAGGAAGATGATGCAGGGACTGTTTTCCTTGGCCTTCTCGAACAAGTCGCGCACACGGCTCGCGCCCACCCCCACGAACATCTCGACGAAGTCCGACCCGCTCACCGAGAAGAAGGGCACCCCGGCCTCTCCGGCCGTGGCCTTGGCGAGCAGGGTCTTGCCCGTGCCGGGGGGGCCGACCAAGAGCACGCCCTTGGGCATTCGCCCACCGAGGCGGGAGAACTTCTCGGGGTTCTTGAGGAAGGCGATGATCTCCTCGATGTCCTGGCGGGCCTCCTCGATGCCCGCCACGTCCTTGAGGGTCACGTCGGCCTTGTCGCCGACGATCCGGTGGCGGCTCTTGCCGAAGTTGATGATCGAGCCTGGCCCGCCGGGGCCGCGCATCTGCCGGAAGAGGAAGAAGTAGAGCGCGCCGATGAGGAGCAGGGTGGGGAGGAACCAGATCAGGACCTGGTAGAGAAGGGCGTTGGTGCGCTCGGTGTAGACGCGGGTGGTGATCTGCCGCTCCTCGGCGAGCTCGCTGATGAGCTTCTCGATGCGCAGCGCCGCGTCGGGCGAGCTGAAGTTGACCGTCCCGTTGAGGGAGTCGCGCTTCCCGCTCAGGTCGCCCGGGCGCAAGGTCACGTAGGCCTGGGTGTCCTTGAAGCGGACCTCGGCGACCTCGTTCTTGCGCAGCAGCTTCTCGAACTCGATCAGTTCCAGGGGGCCCTGCCCGAAGGGCTTGCCCACGCCGTCCTGGGCGCCGAAGAAGAGGAGCACCAGCACGCCGACCAGGAGCGCTCCGACGAAGAGGCTGCGCTGCGAACGCTCCCGCGGCTCGCCGGGCGGTCCGTCCCCGCCGCCGGGGCCTCGGGGACGCTGGGGAGACTCGTTGGACAAGGTGGACCTCGCTGCGCGCGGAGGGCGCGGTGCCGCTCCGCTCGGCTGTGCTCCTCGTTCTAGGAGGGCCCTGGGGTCCTGTCAATGCGGACAACGACTTAGAGGTGCGGTGTTCGGGAGGTGGTTGTCCGGGTCGCCCGGGGTGCTACCCTCGCCTCAGCCGTGGATCCCTCCCTCCCCTTCCTGGTCGCCCTCGTGGCGACGGCGTGGGTGGCGGGCCTCTCGCTCGTCATTGGCGCTCTGCGCAGCTACTCCCTCGCCCGCTTCGAAGACCTCCTGGAGGACGACGCCGCCCTCCTCGAGCGTATCAAGCGCTTCCTCGAGGACGACGAGCGCCTCCTCCTGGCCCTGAGCGTCCTCCGCGACCTCGCGCTCGTGGGGGGCGCGGTCGCCCTCACCGGGGCGGCCGTAGGCGAGACCCTGCGCAGCGTAGCGCCTCCGCGTCCGTTGGGTGCCTGGCTTCTGGCCGCCGCCGAGGCCGGCCTCCTCGGAGCCGCCCTCTTCATCGCCCTGGGCGTCGTCGTCCCCGAAGCGGTGGGGGCGGGGCGCGCAGAGGCGGTGCTCCTCCGCCTCCGCGCCCCCATCGGCCTCCTCGACCGCCTCGCCCGACCCCTGACCTGGTTCTTCGGCGGCCTGGGCGTCGTGGCCCTGCGGGTGTTCAACATTCAAGAGCCCGACGAGGAAGAGGAAGCCAAGGACGAGATCCTCTCGGCCGCCCTCGCCGGCGAGAACGAGGGGGTCATCGACGAGGCGACCATGGACGTCATCGAGAACCTGATGGAGTTCCGCGACGTCGACGTGACCGAGGTCATGACCCCGCGCATCGACATCGTCTCCGTGGACGCCTCGATGAGCCTCGACGAGCTGCTCGACGTGGCCCTCGAACACGAGAAGTCCCGCCTCCCCGTCACCGACGGGAGCGTGGACCGCATCGTTGGCGTGCTGCTCGTCAAGGACCTGCTGCGCGCCGTCAAAGACAAGGACCGCGACCCCAAGTCCCTCTTTCGCGAGCCCTACTTCGTCCCGGAGACCAAGCGCGTGGCCGACCTACTCAAGGAGCTTCGCCACGAGAAGAACCACATGGCCATCGTGGCCGACGAATACGGCGGCACCGCCGGGCTGGTCACCATCGAAGACTTGATCGAGGAGATCATCGGAGACATCGAAGACGAGCACGACAAGGAGGAGGTCGTCCCCCCCCTGCGGCGCCTCTCCGAGGGCGTCCTCGACGTGGACGGGAAGTACCCCATCGACGACCTGAACGAAGAGTTCGGCACCAAGATCCCCGAGGACGAGGACGTGGAGACCCTCGGCGGCTTCTTGGCCCTGCGCCTGGGCCGCATCCCGCAGCCCGGCGACCGCGTCGACGTCAACGGCACCTCCTTCACGGTCACCGAGGCCGACGCCCGGCGGGTCGGTCGAGTTGAAGTGCGCCTTCACACCCCGCGCTGACGACCGGCCCGTGTCCCCCTCCCCGCGCGTGCTCATCGCCTCCCACCCCTTCGGGGAGTCTGCCCCCGAGGCTCTCGAACTCCTCCGTGCGACGGGCGCCGAGCTGATCTTCAACCCCCACCGCCGCAAGCTCACCCGCGACGAGCTGCTCGACCTGCTCGACGGCGGCGTGCGCGCCGCGGTGGCCAGCACCGAGCCCTACGACGCGAACCTGTTCGCCGCGCGTCCCGCGCTGCGCCTGGTGGCCCGCACGGGCGTGGGGCTCGACAGCGTGGACCTCGAGGCCGCGCGCGCCGCCGGCGTCATCGTCTCGTGCACCGCGGACGCGCCCGCAGACTCGGTGGCGGAACTCACGGTCGGCCTCGCCGTCGCTCTGGCCCGCCACGTCGTTCGCGCCGACCGCGCGCTGCGGGCCGGACGCTGGGAACGCCGCACCGGCTGGCTCCTGGCCGAGCGCTGCGTGGGCATCGTCGGCCTGGGCCGCATCGGCAGCCGCGTCGCCCGCCTCCTGCGCCCCTTCGGCTGCCGCAGGGTGGCGCACGACATCGACTCCGGAGTGGCGCCCCGCGCCCGTGCCCTCGGGGTCGAGCTCCTCTCCCTCGCCGAACTCCGTCGGGAGGCCGACATCGTCACCCTCCACGTGCCCCTCACCGAGCGAACCCGCGGGCTGGTCGACGCCGACTTCCTTGCCGCCCTCCGCCCGGGCGCTCTCCTTCTGAACACCGCCCGCGGCCCCGTGGTGGACGAGGACGCGCTCCTCGCCGCCCTGCGCTCGGGACACCTCGGCGGCGCCGCCCTCGACGTCTTCGAGCAAGAGCCCTACCGCGGACCCCTCGTTGCCGAGGAGCGCGTCATCCTCACCGCGCACATGGGCTCCTGCTCCGACCGCGGTCGCCGCGCCATGGAACTCGGCGCCGCCCGCGCCGTGGCCGCCTTCCTCTCCGGCGAGGCGGTTCCCGGCCGCGTGGTCTGACCGCCCCGCTCCCGCACGACGGAAGCCCTGCCCCGCCAGGGAGGTGCGCCAACGGGCGGAAAAGCGCTCAACCCAGGGCGCGGCCCCGGTCGAAGAGGGGGCAGATCGGGAGGCTCCCGATGGCGATCGGCGGACCCAACCTGGAACTCTGGCGGCGCACCCAGCGCCTGCGCCTGCACTGGCCCGAGCGGCGGGCCTTCCCCCGCACGGCGGAAGCCCAGGCGGTCGGCGAGCGGGACGCTGCGGCGCCGCGACCGCAACGACGGGCGGTTGCCTGAGGACACGGGCTCCGGCAGGCGCCCTCCGCGCCCCGCGCCCCGTGGCGCGCGCTATAGTCGCTCCCCATGGAGTTCGAGCAGGGCGTCGACCAGGGCCGCTTCTTCGACTGCCAAGGCTGCGGAGCGCGGCTGACCTTCGCGCCCGGCTCGGAAGAGCTGGTCTGCGAATACTGCGGGCATCGGCAGGAGATCGAGGCCAGGGACGAAGCCGCCGTCGCCGAGATCGTCGAGCACGACTTTCGCGAGGCCCTCCGCGCGGTGCGCACGAAGCCCCTCACCGAGCTGATGGTGGGAGGGCGAGAGGTCAACTGCAAGAACTGCGGCGCCACCACGGTGCTCGACAAGCAGGCGGGCCACTGCCCCTACTGCGACTCGCCGGTGGTCGCGCGGACTCCCAGCGAGCGCGACGAGGGGGTCATCGTCCCCGAGAGCGTTCTCCCCTTCAAGCTGGACGAGCGTCGGGCCCGCGAGTCCTTCCGCCGCTGGGTCGGCTCGCTGTGGTTCGCCCCGAACGACCTGCAGCAGCGCGCCGCCGCCGAGGGCATCGACGGTGTCTACATGCCCTACTGGACCTACGACTCGTACACGACCACCCACTACCGCGGCCAGCGCGGCGAGTACTACTGGGAGACCGAGTACTACACCGACGCCCAAGGGAACCAGCAGTCCAAGCAGGTCCGCAAGACGCGCTGGTACCCGGCCTCGGGCGTGGTGCGCGTCCCCTTCGACGACGTCCTCGTGTGCGCCACCCGCTCGCTCCCCCACAAGCTGCTCAACGCTCTGGAACCCTGGGACCTCCACGAACTCAAGCCCTACGACCCCGCCTACCTGAGCGGATTCATCGCCGAGCGCTACGCCATCGGGCTCGAGGAAGGCTTCAAGCTCGCCGAGGAGCGGATGAAGCCGCACATCCGCGCGGCCTGCCGCGCCGACATCGGCGGCGACACCCAGCGGGTGCACAGCATGTCCATTCGGCACGCGAACGTCACCTTCAAGCACACCCTGCTCCCTCTGTGGATCAGCAGCTTCCGCTACAAGGGCAAGGTCTACCGCTTCGTCGTCAACGCCCGCACCGGCGAGGTCTCCGGCGAGCGTCCCTACAGTTGGGTCAAGATCCTCCTCGCCGTCCTCGCCGCCCTCGCCGTCGTCGGCGCCATCATCTACTTCGTCTCGGTCTCCGGCGCGGCGTAGTCAGCCCCGCGCGCAGCCCCGCCGCGAACGACGCGCGCCGAACCCCCCGCCCGAAGGAATCGGATGAGTTCCGACGATCCGTGCCCCACGCTCGAGACGGCCTTCACCCGCCACAGCGGCGCACGCGTGCCGCTCATCTGCGGCGCCATGTACCCCTGCTCGAACCCCGAGCTCGTCGGCGCGGCCTCTGCGGCGGGCGCTCTGGGGGTGGTGCAGCCCATCTCCCTCACCTACGTCCACGGTCGCGAGCTGCGCGCGGGGCTGCGCGAGATCCTCCGCCTCTCGGGCGGAGCGCCCATCGGCTTCAACGCCATCGTCGAGGCCTCCTCGCGGCGCTACCTAGAGCGCATGCGCCGCTGGGTGGACGTCGCCCTCGACGAGGGCGTCCGCTTCTTCGTGACCGCTCTGGGCAAGCCCGACACCATCGTCCGCGCGGTGCACGAGGCCGGCGGGATCGTCTACCACGACGTCACCGAACGGCGCTGGGCCCTCAAGGCGCGCGACGCCGGCGTCGACGGACTGATCTGCGTCAACCGCCGCGCGGGGGGCCACGCGGGCGTCCGCACGGCCGAAGAACTCCACCGCGACCTCGCCGACCTCGGGCTCCCTTTGGTGTGCGCGGGCGGCATCGGCACCCCCGCCGAATTCCGTGCCGCCATCGACCTCGGCTACGCCGCCTGCCAGCTCGGGACCCGCTTCATCGCCACCCGCGAGTGCAGCGCGCATCCCGACTACAAGCGCGCCATCCTCGCGGCCCGGGCCGAGGACATCGTGCTCACCGAGAAGATCTCCGGAGTCCCCGTGGCGGTCATCAAGACTCCCGCCATCGAGCGGACCGGCACGCGCGCGGGCTTCCTCGCCCGGCGCCTCCTTCGGCATCCCCGCGCCAAGCACTGGGTCCGCGCCTACTACACCCTCAAGTCCATCGTGCAGCTCAAGCGCTCCTCTCTGCGAGGGTCCAGCTACCGCGACGTCTTCCAGGCCGGGCAAAGCGTCGAGGGGATCCACGAGGTCCTTCCCGTCGCCGAGGTGGTTCGCCGCTTCGCCGCCGCCCTCGACGAGGCGAACGCGGACCGCGCCGCGACTTCGCGCACGCCGAAGGCCTGAACGCGAGCGCGACGCGGCGCGGGACCGCCCCGCGGCCACCGGCGGCGCGAAGACCGGCCTCAGCGACCGGCCCAGGGGGGGAGGCCCGCCGCGTCGATGCCCATCGCTGGACCGGCGAGCAACCAGAAGAAGAAGGTGACCAAGAGGACGCCGAGGAGGTTGAACCAGATCCCCGCGCGAACCATGTCCTTCATCGAGACCCAGCCCGACGCGAAGACGATGGCCTGCGTGGGGGAGGCAACGGGCATCATGAAGGCGCAACTCGCCGAGAGGGTGGCGGGGAGCATCAGCAAGCGCGGGTCGGCGCGCAGGGCCACGCCGGCCGCCCCCAAGATGGGCAGCACCATCTCCGTGGTGGCGGTGTTGCTCGTCAGCTCGGTGAGCAGGGTGAGCACGCTCGAAACCAGGAAGACCACCGCCAGAGGCGGGACGCCTTCGAGTTCGGCCAGGCCCCTCCCCACGTAGGCCGAGAGCCCTGACGACTTGAAGCCCGAGGCCAGGGCGAAGCCGCCGCCGAAGAGGAGCAGCATTCCCCAGGGGACTTCCCGCGCCATGCGCCACTCGAGCAATCGTTCGCCCGGACGGTCGCGCGAAGGAATCAAGAAGCAGAGGAGCGCCGTGGCCACGGCCACGCAGGCGTCGTCCACGTAGCCCGGCTCGAAGAGACCGAGCCGGCTCCAGCCGGGGACGCGCGCCGAGCCGCGGGTCATCCACAGGAGCGCGGTCAAGCCGAACATCCCCGCGCTCATCACCTCGTCCCTGCGCAGGGGACCGAGCTCGGCGCGCAGGGCGGCGACGGCGTCCCCTTCGCCGAGCAGGGCCCCCGACCCGAGGGGAAGGGCCACGCGGGTGAGCAGCAGCCACCCACCGCCCAGGAACGCGGCGGCGAGCGGCAGCCCCAGGAGCATCCACTCGCCGAAGGAGGGCGCCGGAGCCGTCGGGAAGAGCAGCGTGAGTTGGCGCACGTAGGCGAGGTTGGGCGGGGTGCCCACCGGCGTCGCCATGCCCCCGATGTCTGCGGCGTAGGCGACGCCCAGCATCACGGCCACGCCGAAGCGTCGCCGCCCGGCCCCGCCGCCGCGGTCGGGGCACGCGGCCAACACCGAAAGGGCAATGGGCAAAAGGACCATCACCGTCGCCGTGTTGGAGATCCACATGGAGAGGGAAGCCGAGGCGAGCATGAAGCCCAGCACCAACCGGCGCGGGCGGTCCCCCACCGCGGCGAGGATCCAAAGGGCCACGCGCCGGTGCACCCCCGAGGCCTGGAGGGCCAGCGCGAGCAGGAATCCCCCCAAGAAGAGAAAGATGACCGAGCGCCCGTAGTTGGGGCCGACCTCCTTGACGGGCGCGATCCCCAAGGCGGGCATCAGCACCAGCGGCAGCAGCGCCGTGGCCGGAATGGGCACCGCCTCGGTGACCCACCAAGCCGCCATCCAGGCGGCGACTCCGGCCATGCGTCCGATGCGGGGGTCGTCGCCCGGTCCCCAGAGAAGCATCAGGCCGAACAGGCACGGGCCGAGGAGGAGTCGCCACAGGCGGCCCCCGGCGGGCCGCCGACCGGTGCGTTCGTCCGCGCTCGCGTCCGCGGCCGCCCCGGAGCCCTCGCCCGCGTCGCCGGGCAGAGGGACGGGACCCGGTCCGCCGTCGAGCTCCGCCTTCGCTTCGCCCATGACGTCTCTTACCAGAGAACGGCCTGCGCGTCCCCCCCACCCGCCCACGCCCCCGTCGCGGAGCTACACTGATGCCAATGGAACGTCCTGCTCTGCTGGCTTCGCTGCTCGCCGGGGTTTGCCTGGCGTCCCCTCAGGTCTCCGGCCAAGGGTCGCGCGACGGCGCCGAACTCGCTCGCCGTGTGGCCCGAGCGGTCGGCGCCGAGGGCTTCGCCGCGGTGCGCGCCTTGCGCTTCACCTGGCGCCACGAGCGCAAGGGCTTGGCCCGCACCTACCGCTGGGACGTGGCCGCGGGGCGCGTATGCTGCCGCAGCGGCGCGGACGAGGCCACGGTGCCCGCCGCCGGCTGGACGGGCGCTCCGCCCTCCAAGGCGGAGGAACGCTTGCACCGCGCCTGGGTGAACGACGGATTCTGGGCGCTTGCGGCCCTGCATCTCGCCTGGGACGAAGGATACGCGGCCGAGGACCTTGGACTCCAGCCCGTCCCGGGCTTCCCCGCCCTCGGTCCCCGCCGGGCGCTCCGCGTGCGCTACGGCCCCCGCGGTGGCTACACCCCCGGCGACGCCTACGTCTTCTACCTCGATGCGGAGGATCGCCCGGTCGCCTGGGCCTTCCACCGCGGCGGCGCCCCCGCGCCGACTTTGGTGACCGCTTGGGAGGACTTCGTCGAGCGCGGCGGCCTGCGCCTGCCGACCCGCTTCCGCGCCCCCGACGGGAGCACCCTCATCCGCATCCTCGACCTCGCCGTCGAGCGCGACGAGGGCCCGGCCTCGCGCCCGGCCTCGCGCCCGGCCTCGCGCCCGGGCGCGCCCGCCAAGGACTGAGCCGAGGTCACTCGGCCCGCAGGGCCTCGATGGGGTCGAGGCGCGCCGCGCGCCGCGCGGGGAGAACGCCCGCCGCCAGGCCGGTGAGTACGCTGACCGCCACCCCAGCGCCGAAGAAGGCCGGAGGCGTCCGCAGGGGCAGCCCCGGGAGGGCGAGCCGCAAGGCTTCGGTCACCGCGACGCCCGCCGCCATGCCGCACGCCCCGCCCAGGGCGCTCACGAGCACCGCCTCGGCGAGGAACACGCTCAGGACCTGGCGGCGGGTGGCGCCGATGGCCCGCAGGAGGCCGATCTCATGGGTTCGCTCCCCCACGGCGATCCACTGCATGGTGAGGATGCCCACCGCGCCGACGAGGAGCGAAATGCCCCCCATGGCTCCCAGGGCGGCGGTGATCATCGTCATGACCTTCCCGAACACGTCGAGCATGCCGGTCTGGGTGGTGACGGTGAAGTCCTCCCGTCCGTCGTGCCGCTCGCGGAGGACCGCGCGCACCTGGCGCTCCACACGCTCGGTCAGCTCCTCGTGCGCGAAGGTGACGTTGATCTCCAGCAGTTCGTCGAGGTTGAACAGCTTCATCGCCGTCGCCACGGGTACGTAGGCCACGTCGTCGATGTCCATTCCGAGGATCTTCCCTCGGGGCGCCATGACCCCGACCACGCGAAAGCGAGCCCCGGCAATGCGCACGACGCGCCCCAGCGCGTTCTCGTCGCCGAACAGCTCTCGCTTGAGGACCGCCCCGAGCACCGCCACGTTGCCTCCCCGCCGCGGGTCGCCCTCGGGCAAGAAGCGCCCCACCCGCACCTCGAAGTTCCACACCCGCGGGGCGCTGGCCGTGACGCCGTAGACGAACACGCTTCGCGAGCGTCCCCCGGCCTCGACCGCGCCCTGGCCGACCACGGTCATCACGACGTCCTGGACCTCGGGCAGGCGCGCCACCGCTTCGGCATCGTCGATGGTCAGCTTGTGGGTGGTTCCCCCGAGCACCCCCGGGAGGCCCAAGGTCTCCGACTTGCCTGGGTTCACCGAGAGCAGGTTCGTCCCGAATTGAGCGAATTCGGCCACCACGTAACCCCGCGTCCCCTCCCCCACGGTGGTGAGGAGGATGACCGCGAGGACGCCGACGGCAACGCCGAGCACCGAGAGCGCGGTCCGGAGGCGGTGCGCGCCCAGGGAGCCAGCGCACAGGCGCAGCAGGTCCCAGGAGATCACCCGCGCCCTCCCCGCAGCGCCTCGACCGGGTCGAGCCGAGACGCCGCGCGGGCGGGGAGCACTCCGAACAAGGCCCCCGATGCGCTCGCGACGCCCAAGGACGCCGCCAAGGCCCAAGCCGGCGGGCTCGGAGCGAAGCTCGGAAAGGCCCAACCGACCGCCGCGACCGCGGCGCCGGCCACCAGCAGCCCGCACAGCGCCCCGCTCGAAGAGAGGATGACCGCCTCGGCGAGGAACACGGCCAAGACCTGCCGGTGCGTCGCCCCGAGCGCCTTGAGCAGACCGACCTCGGCGGTGCGCTCCGAGACCGAGACGAGCATCACGTTCATGATCCCCACCCCCGCCACGAAGAGGGAGATGCCCCCCACGGCGGCCACGGCCAGGGTCAGGACCGAGAGGATGTCCGAGAAGGCCGCGAGCACGGACTCCTGGGTGAGCACGGTCACGTCCTCCTCGCCGTCGTGCCGCTTGCGGAGCACTTCCACGGCGCGTCGGCGCACCCGCTCCATGTCGGCGTGGGCGCTGACATCCATCAGGATGCGGAACAAGGACGAGCGGTCGAAGAGGCGCATCCCCGTGCCCACCGGAACGAGCGCGAGCTCGTCCACGTTCAGCCCGACCCGCGTTCCGCTTTCGGCGAGCACCCCGAGGACGCGCATGCGCCAGTCGCCCACGCG
>RFHU01000552.1 GCA_003695705.1 Planctomycetota bacterium | reverse complement strand
GCCCCTGCGGTCGGAGTCGTAGCGGTCGAGGTCGGAGTCGTAGCGGTAGCGGTCGCGGCCCCTGCGGTCGGAGTCGTAGCGGTCGCGACCGACGTCCTCGAGGCGTTGGGTCAGGGCGATGAGTCGCCGCTCGAGGGCCGCGTTCTGGGCCTCGAGCTCACGGACCCGCTCCTCCATGCGCGCCTCGGCGGTCGCGCGGTCTTCGCGCAGGAGGGCGAGGATCTCGTCGAGGCGTTCGGCGTCGCGGTCGAAGTCCGCCTGCGCGGCCTCGGCCTCGGCGTCGATGCGGGCCTTCTCTTCGGGCGTGGGAATGCGCAGAGGGAACGCCTCGGCGGTTGCGGTCGGCTCGGCGTCGGCGAGGGGCGACGCCGGGTCCTGGGCGGTCGTCTGCGGGCGGCGCGGGGCGGGGGGGCCCAGGGGCTCCTGCGGCGGCCCTTGCTCCCGGGCGACGTCCTCGAGGGCCGCCCGATCCACCCGCAGCGCGTCCGCCTCCGCAGGCTCGAGGTTCACGTCGGCGAGCAGCTCGCCGTCGGTGGTCGGGGCGTTCTGCGCTGCCTGGCTCTCCTCGGCCGCTGAGGCGGGGAGCGCGACCGCGCCGTCGGCCGTGGGTCCCTCCACGGCGGGATCGAGTTGCTGTTGCTCGGTGCGCGCCAGGGCGCCGAGCAGGCCTTGGCGGTCGGTGGGCTGGACGGGCGTCTCCTCAGGCGCTGCCAGCTGCGCCTCGTCGACGATGGTTGCGACCGTCTCGGGGTCGGCCGCGCGGATCGGAGTCGGCTCGGCGCCAGCAGGCCCTTCGCCCTCGGCGACGGCGCGCAAGGCCTCGGGGTCGATCTGCGGGCCGTCGGCCGGGGACTCTTCGCTGGCCGCCGCCACGGGTTCGCTCGTTGCGCTCGCCTCGGGGCTGGCCGTCGCGGTGGCCTCGACCGCGGGGAGCTCGACCTTGTGCCACTCCTTGTAGAAGAAGACCCCGGCCTTGAGGTAGACCACTGGCCTCCCGGCTTCGCGAGCGAAGTAGAGCTCGTAGAGGTTGTAGTAGCTGCCGCCGTCCTTGCTGACCTTCACGTTCGAGACGTCGTGGATGCGCACGTAGTTCCCCGCCGCCCCCGCGAGGCGGTTGCGCGCCTCGCCACGGAGGGAGGAGACGTCGCCGCCCTCGATGCGGAAGGAGACCGATTTGCCGAAGCGGATCCCTGCCCCGCCCGGCAAGCTCTGCTGGAAGTCCGCGCTGCGGCGAAGTTCGACTTTGTCGCCGCGCTTGCGCAGGCGCTGGGTCTTGGCGAGGAACTGGGCCGTGACCCCCTCGTTCACCGCGACGCCCGCGCGTTGCAACGCGGTGCGAATGCCGGTTTGACCGAGGTCGAGGTCGCCGAGTTGGCGGAAGCCGGAGAGGAAGGTCGTGAGCGCGTCGGGGCTGTCCGTGGATTCGCGGATCAGGCGGGCGAGGGCGTCGTCGGCTTGTTGGGCCAAGGCGACGGGACCGACGCACAAGGCGAGGGCGAAGGGCAGCAGGACGGGGCGGCGGGTCATCGAGACTCCTCGGAGGCGTAGGCGGCGCGGAGGCGGTCGGTGAGGTCCTTCCGCTTCTGGCCGTCGATGTCTTGAAGCACCAGGTGTCCGTCCCTGGTGATGAAGGCAATGCGTTGGGGGCTCAGCCAGCGCGGAGAGGCCACCGGGCCGGGGGTGTTCAGGGCGGTGGAGGCACCCGGGCGGGCGACGGGGGCAAGGCGGAGCTCGCCGAAGGCCTCGGGCTGGCTCGGATCGCTGCGGGTGAAGAGGATCCGCTCGGAGCGGGCGTCGAGGCTGGGCCAGAAGTCGAAGGCGCCGGTCTGGCCGCGGCGGGCGCCGCGTCGGGCGGAGGAGAGGAGGGCGAGGCCGAGGGGCCCCTCGGCGCCTTCGAGGGGGAGGAGGGCGACGAGGCGCCCGTTGCTCGCAGGCTCCAGGCAGGTCGCTCCCGGCACGACGCCCCGGAACAGCACCTGTTCGACGCCGCGGTCGGGGTCGAACAAGGCGACCTCCCCCGGACCGCTCGCGAAGGGCTCGTTCCGCTCGTCGCGGCTGCGGAGGAAGGCCAGCCGTCCTTCGCGGGTGAAGGCATGTCCGAGGAGGGCGCGCTCGAAGCGACCGAGCACGGAGCCCTCGAGGTTCAAGAGGAGCAGGCGACCGCTCGTCCCCAGCCGTTGCGCCTCTTGGACGGCGATCCAGCGACCGTCGGGGGAAACGGCGGGTTGATGGAGGTGCTTCCGGCTGCGGTAGAGGATCCGGGGCTCCCCCTCTTGGGCGCGGACGACCAAGCGCGAGCGCTCCTCGATCCACAGGGCCCCGCTGCCGAGGGCCCTCGGCCAGGAGAGGGGCCGGGGGCGGGCGGTAAGACGGCGGACTCGCTCGCCGTCGGCCGAGACCCAGAAGAGGTGTCTGGGGTGCTCGCTCGCGTCGGCCGTCAGCGGGCAGAGTCCGGCGGCGTCGGCGGCCACGAGGACCTCTCCGCCGGAGCCCACGTCGAGGAGCGCCACGTCGTCGCACCCGGCGAGGGCGACGCTCGCGAGCAGGACGAAGGGGAGGCGTGCGGAACGAAGGGGCATTGGGAGGAGGCTCCGGTGCCTCGTTGCCACGCAGACGAGGGGCCAAAGTCAAGGCACTGTTATCAAGCGCTTTGCGTCGTTTCGGCGCGTCGGGCTTCGCCCCCGGTGAAACCGATTTCGCCGTATGGGGTGCATTTCCGTTCCGTGGCGAGCCCGGCGTTCGCCCGCCGGTCGACGCCCCGTCCCGGGCGCGGCAGGAGCCCGACTCCGTGGAGGCGACCCGAGGGTCGGGGGGGCGGTCCGAGGGTCGAGGGGCGGTCCGAGGATCGGGGAGGCGACCGGCGGGGTTCCTCCGGTCGAGGCTGAGTTCAGCGCTGCCGGGGGCCTTCGAGAACGCCGAGCAGGTCGCGGGCGAGGAGTCGTGTCCAGAAGGGCCGGCCCGGCTGCCACTCGAAGCGGACGGGTGGACGCGCGGCCTTGCGGCCGTCGCCGCGCAGGGGGTAGAGCGCCAGCCGAACCCGCGGCGTTCCCTTGGAAGGGCGCAGGGTCTTGCGGCGCTGCTCGTAGCTCCGACGCGCGGCGTCGCGGACCTTGGCCTTCGGGTTCCGCCCGGCCGCGGCGAGGTCGGGCCAATCGAGGGGCAGGCCGAGGGGGATCGCGGCGGGGAGGGAGACCTGCACCGTGCCGCGGGTCCAGTGGACTTCCTGCTTGCGGGTCCCCGGGGCGAGGACGACCTTGGAGAGCACGAGGTCTCGCTCGGCGTACCAGAGCTCCGCGCTGCGCGGCGGGTCTCCCTCGAGGCTGCGCACCCCGACCACCCAGAACCGCTCGGGCGGGTCCTCGGGTCCGTCGTCGTCGTAGCGGACCGACTGGCGGCGGAGGACTTCGAAGCGCCAGCGGTTGCCCTTCTTGTAGCCAACGGGCACGCCGTCTCGGAGGGGGGGGAAGTCGGGGAGCTGAGGAAGAGGCTCGCTGCGGGGGCTGGCGCCGGGGGTGGG
>RFHU01000551.1 GCA_003695705.1 Planctomycetota bacterium | reverse complement strand
CTCCTCAGCGGGGCGCGGAAGGCGCGGAAGGCGCGGAAGGCGCGGAAGGCGCGGAAGGCGCGGAAGGCGCGGAAGGCGCGGACGGCGCGGAAGGCGCGGACGGCGCGGAAGGCGCGGTCGAGGGATCCAGGCCCCCGTCGGCGGCGGCCTCCGCCTCGATGTCCGCGATCCGGTTGTACTTCAGCCGCTCGCCAAAGAGCGCCTGCAGGCGCTTCAGGGTCACGTTGGGGTTCCCCGAACTTCCGCGGCCGGTGAAGCGGAAGGGGTGGATCAGGTAGCGAATGTATTCCTTCGTCTCCTGGCCCGGCTGCCACTCGGACTTGCTCTGGTCCCCGCCCCGAAGGCTTCCGTCGTCGGCGAAGTGCAGCCGGTAGCGAACGGTCGTTTCGCTGCTGCGGTCCTCGTCGGAGTAGCTGCCCTTCTCGATCCTGCAGGAGACGTCGAGCACGTAGGGGTCGTCTCCTTCGGCCTCGGTGAGCGTCGCCAAGTAGCCGATCAGGGGGTAGTTCCAAACCTGGAAGTTGAGGCCGTCGTTGGGGTCCTTGAGGTCCATGTCGGCCATCAGGCCCTGCTGCTCGACCCGCAACCAGCGGTGCATCTGTTCGTGGAAGCCGTTGGCGTAGTCCCCGGGGGGAATCTCGTCTCCGCCAAACTGCTTCCACCAGAAGGAGGAGTCTTCCGTGTCGCCCATGCCGAACTCGACGAGGATTCCCTTCTGGTCGCGCACGGTGAAGCGGACGCCGCCATGCTCGAACTCCTCGCTGGGCTTGCGGAAGATGATCGAGGCCATGGCCCAAGCGTTGCAGTGGCCCCACCAACCGACGCTGTAGCTGTCGTCGAGGTCCCCGTCGGCGATGCCATCCTCGCGAGACTCGACCTCGTCGGCGTCCAACTCCACCACGAGTTCGTCCCGCTTGCGGCCGCCGAAGAGCTTCAGCTTGCCGTCCTCCTCCACGACCTTGTTCCCGTAGTGCACTTCGCCCGACTTGGTCGTGATCTTGATGTTGTCGCGATCGAAGAAGCTCTCCCGATCGCCGTCCACGTCGCTGCTGTCCTGGAAGTCGAGCGCGCCGGGGGACGGGAGCTCGTTTAGGACGAGCACGCCGTCCTCATCGGCATCGCCGCGGAAGAGCCTCTCCAGAGGAGCCTTGGCTCGGTCCTCGAGGAGTTGGGCGTAGCGGGCGCGCAGTGCCTTCTCCCACTCGGCGAAGTCGATGTCGCCCGAGCCGTCCTCGTCGCTCTGGGCGATGAAGCTGGAGAAGATCTCGGTGGCGTCGACTTTCTCGTCGCCGTTCCCGTCGTAGCTGGTCCAAAGGACCTTGATCTGGTTGGTCACGAGCACGGCCTGCGCTTCGTCGCGCTCCACCTTCCCGTCGGAATTGGTGTCGAGGCGATCAAAGGCCTCCTGGGGATCGCCGGAGGAGATTACGCCGTCTCGGTCGAGGTCGGCGTTCCACTCCTCTTCGGCGCGCTCCTCGCTGGGCGAGTGAACCTTGGTGTAGTGGCCGCGCTCGAAGCCGAAGCCGGTGCGGTAGTCGGTCCCCTTCTCCCACCATTGCGCGCTCTGCCGGCCGCTGAGCTGGAGGGCGCGGTCGAACTTCTCCAGGGGCCCGTCGGTGCGGAAGAGGGTGTCGTCGTTCTCGCCTCCGTAGGATTGCTCGTAGATCGGGTAGTAGGTGTGCGAGGACCAGGGGCGGATCCGGGCGTCGATGCGTCCGTCCTGCACGAAGCTCACTTCGGCGACCGCGCCGGTCTCGGCGCCCTCGATGCGGAGGGCGTAGCGGCCGAGGACCGGATTCTCGTGGGGGATCTCGAGCTTCCAGAGGGAGCCTTCCTGGGTGAGCGCGACGTCGTTCCCGTTCGGGTCGCGCAGGCGCGGCGTACCGGAACTCAGTTCGAGGCGGAGGGTCCCGTCGGTGGGCACGACGATGGAGTAGCGCGTCACCGTGTTCACCTCGGCGGTCTCGCCGAGCTTCAGCCGGCGCGTGGGGGCGACCGGCGAGGAGAGCTGTTCGCCCTTGGTCTTCCCCTTGCGCCAGTAGTCCTCGGGCGGCCGCCGCTCGTGGTTGGTGAGGCGTTCGACGAAGTCCCCGTCGTCTTCGAAGCGGTAGACGGCGTCGATGACCACCAGCTCGTCCGGGTTCACGGCGTTCCCGTTCGCGTCGCTGGTGTTCTCGCTGTCGTTGGGGTTGGCGAGGGCCGCCACCAGCCCGCCGGCGTCGCCGACGTGGACGGGAACGCCCGCTTCGGTCATGCGGAAGGTCACGCGCAGCGCGTCGCCCTCGAGGCGCACGTCGCGAGAGACCCAGCGAAACTCGGGGGCGCGCCGGTAGCGGCGCGAGGTGAAGCGCCCCGTGCGCTCGACCGTGACGGTCCCGTCTTCGGCGCGGACGATGGAGATGTTCGCATTCACCTTGCGATGCCCCTGGCGCCCTCGGGTCTCGTAGGTGCCGAGGAAGGGGCTCACGTCCTGGGCCAGCGCGCCGCTGGCGGCGAGAAGCAGTGCGACCGGCAAGAAAGCCAGCGCGCGAGTGTTGAAGATCATGGCGTACCTCACCCCTCCCCAGGGGGGATCGTGGTTGCATTGCACCGTGCGCTGCAAGTGGAGTGCTTCGTGAAACGAAACCTCCCAGGGCGCCCGGATTCGTCGGTTTTCGCGTTCGCGGGAGCAACAGCAAAGCCGTTGCCAGCCCGACAAGCGTCCTCCGGTGGACGCCGGTCGGGGGCTCGGCAACGGCGTCCCGCCCTGCTCCGCGGCGCTGCGGTGGCGCATGTCGTTCCCGCACAGCAGCTTGCTGTGATTCGGCGCGGCTGGGAACCAGGCCCGCGGCGGGCGCGCTTCGGCGTTCCGGTTCGCACCATCGGCGAGACGCTTCCTGCGGGGCCGAATCGGACGAGGGCGGAGCGCGGGACGCACGCCCGTTCCTCCCCCCGTGCGCGGCCCTGCGTAGAATCCCGCAATGACCGACGCCGCCGCTTGCACCGCCCGCCTGCTCGCTTACATCGACGCCAGTCCGACTCCCTTCCACGCGGTCGCCGAGAGCGTCCGCCTCCTCGAGGCGGGCGGCTACACGCGCCTGCGCGAGGAGGAGCGCTGGGAACTCGCTCCCGGCGGCAAGCACTACGTCGTCCGCAACGGCTCGACCTTGGTCGCCTTCGAGGTTGGAGACGCCCCCGTCGCCGAGGCGGGCTTCCGCCTGGTGGGAGCCCACACCGACAGCCCCAACCTGCGCCTCAAGCCCAACGCCGCCTACGCGAAGGAGGGCTACCGCCAGCTCGGGGTCGAAGTCTACGGGGGGGTGCTCCTCGCGTCGTGGGTCGACCGCGACTTGTCGGTGGCGGGCCGCGTGGTCCTCGCCGACGAAGAACAGCCCCGACTCCTCCGGGTCGAGCGTCCCGTTGCGCGCGTCGCCAACGTGGCGATCCACCTCAACCGGGAGGTGAATTCCAAAGGGCTGTGCTTGGACAAGCAGAAGCACCTGCCGCCGCTCGTTGGCCTCGTCCCTAACGAAGGGGACGCCAGCGAGGACTGGTTGAAGGCCTTCCTCGCCGCCGAACTCGGGGTTTCCGACCCCGAGGCGATCCTGGGCTTCGACCTCATGCTCTACGACGTGGTCCCCTCCACGGTCGCGGGGCTGAACGGGGAGTTCGTTTGTGCGCCGCGGCTCGACAATCTCGCCAGCAGCCACGCGGCCATCGAGGCCCTCCTGGCGGCGGGGGCGGCGGGTCCGGTGGCCTTCACGCGCGGGATCGCCCTCTACGACAACGAGGAAGTCGGCAGCGCCAGCGCCGAGGGCGCGGACTCTCCCTTCCTCGGCGCGGTTCTGGAGCGGATCGTCCTCGCCCAGGGCGACCGCCTCGAGGACCGGCACCGGGCGGTGGCGCGTTCGCTTTTCGTCTCGGCGGACATGGCCCACGCGGTCCACCCCAACTACCGGGACCTCCACGAGCCGCGCCACATGCCGCGCCTGAACGCCGGGCCGGTGCTGAAGGTCAACGCCAACCTGCGCTACGCCACCCTGGGGACCACCGCAGCGGCCTTCCTCCGCTACGCACGCGAGGCCGAGGTACCCGTGCAGACCTTCGTCAACCGCACCGACCTCGCTTGCGGGTCGACCATTGGGCCCATTACCGCCGCCCGGCTGGGAATGCCCACGGTCGACGTGGGCAACCCCATGCTCTCCATGCACTCGATCCGGGAGATGGCGGGAAGTGCCGACCAGGCGGCCATGGTGGCGGTCCTACGCCGTCACTTCGGCTAGCGGGCCTGCGAAGACGAGCCTTACCGCGTCCGGCATCCGTTGCGGCAGGGGTCGCTGGAGACCTCGTCGCGCCGCCGAGGACGTCATCAGGAGAGGGGCGTGCGGGGTGGGCGCGGCGAGGGCCGCTCGTCGGCTGCGGTGGGGCTTCACCTCGCCTGTGGCCGGTCTCCCGTGAGCTCGGCGAGGAGGGTGCGCAACAGGCCGATGTCGAAGGGCTTCTGGAGCAGCGGGCGCCCCGCGGGGAGTTCGAGGGCGTCGGGGGTGACCGCGCCGGTCATGAACACGACCCGGTCCTTGAGTTCCGGCTGCGCGGCGACGACGGCTTCGTAGACCTCGACGCCGTTCGCATCGGGCATGAGGAGGTCGCACACCAGAGCGTCGAAGGGATCCTCTCGCGCTCGGGAGACCGCCTCGGCCAGCGAGTGGGCGACGGCGACCGCGTGCGGCTCGAGGACGAGCGAGAGGGAGCGAGCCACGGCCCGCTCGTCGTCGACGACGAGCACGCGGAGTGGCCGTTTCGGCGACGAGGGCGGAGGCGGCGTCTGGGTGCGTGTCGCGGGCGGGGGAGCGTTGACGGGCGCGCGAGGGAGGCTCAGAACGAAGCTCGCGCCGCCTTCGCGTCCTTCCTCCAGCGCAACGGTCCCGCCGAGGTCCTCCACGATGCCGCGGACGATGGCCAGGCCAAGTCCCGAGCCCTCCCCGGGGGCCTTGGTGGTGTAGAAGGGCTCGAAGACCCGTTCCCG
>RFHU01000060.1 GCA_003695705.1 Planctomycetota bacterium | reverse complement strand
GCGGGCGGGGCGGTGGTGGCCGCCGAGCTCGCCGAAGCGGGGCTCGAGGTCATCGTCCTCGAGGAGGGCGGTTACCACCCCACCGAGGAGTTCAGCAGCGACGTCGGCGCCATGCTCCGCAAGCTCTACCGCGACGGCGGGGCCGCCATGGCCCTGGGCGAGCCGCCGATCACCTACTCGGAGGGGCGCGCCGTGGGCGGCTCCACGGTCATCAACGGCGGCATGTCCTGGCGCACGCCCGAGAAGGTCCTCGCCCGCTGGCGGCGCGAGGACTGGGTCGCCGACGCGACCCCCAGCGCCCTCGATCCCTACTTCGCGCGGGTGGAGCGCCGTGTGTCCGTGGGCCTTCAGGACCCGTGGACCGTTGGGCGCGACAACGCCCTCCTCGCCGAGGGGGCCGAGAAGCTCGGCTGGAAGGTCGTCCCGAACCTGCGCAACCAGGTCCACTGCGCCGGGTCGAACAACTGCGCCTTCGGCTGTCCGACCGGCGCCAAGCGCTCGACCTTGGTCACCTACGTCCCTCGGGCCTTGCACTTCGGCGCCCGGCTGCTGGCCCACTGTCGGGCGGACCGCCTCCTCACCCGCCGCAAGCGGGTGGTCGGGGTCGAGGGGCGGGTCGTGCGCGCCGACGCGACGCTCGGGGAACGCTTCGTGGTGCGCGCGCCGGTGGTGGTCAGCGCCGCGGGCGCCATCCACACCCCTGGCCTCCTCCTGCGCAGCGGGATCCGCACCCCATCGGGGCGCCTCGGCAAGAACCTGAGCCTGCATCCCAACGCCAAGGTCACGGCCGTGATGCGCGACGAGGTCCGCGGCTGGGAGGGAGTCCACCAGGCCTTCCAGGTGCGGGAATTCCAAGACGAAGGCTTCCTGTTCGCCGCGGTGAACATTCCGCCGAGCATCGTGGCCATGACCCTGCCCCATCGGGGCGAGGCCCTGCGCGCGCTCCTGCGCGACTACCCGCGCATGCTCGTCGCGGGGCTCCTGGTCGAGGACACGGTCACCGGCTCGGTCCGCAACCTGGCGGGGCGTCCGCAGGCCTTCTACCAGCTCAGCCCCTTCGACGCCGAGCGCCTGGTGCGAGGGACCGCGCTCCTCTGCGAGCTGCTCTTCGCCGTGGGGGCCGAGCGCATCGTTCTCCCCTTCGAGGGCGCCCCCGAACTTCGCTCGGCGGACGACATCCGGTTGCTCTACGCCCAGCCCGTCCGGCGCGAGGCCATGGAGGTCGTCACCGTGCACGTCATGGGCACCGCCGCCCTGGGCGGCGATCGGGCCCGGCACGTGTGCGACTCCTACGGGAAGGTCTACGACGTCGACGGCCTCTGGGTGGCGGACGCCTCCCTGTTTCCATCGCCCATCGGCGTGAACCCCATGCTGACCATCATGGCCCTCGCCACCCGCATCGCCGCTCGCATCGCGGAGACCTGGAGGAAGCGGTGAACGACCTCGCCTCCGCCTCCTTCCTCGCCCTCGGACGCTGCCGCGGACCCGAACTCGAGCGCGTCCTCCTCCGCGGCGAGACGCCGTCCCTCGACGGGCTCGTGGGTTGGGAATACCGCGGCCTCAACGTGGCCTTCTGGGCGCCCTTCTCGCCCATTCAGAAGTTCATCAAGGGCTTCTACCGCGACCCCGCGGGGACGGTCTACGGCTACAACGAGCCCGTGGTCCAGAACGGCCCCGAGGGTCCCTGGCGAGCGAAGCCCAGCGACGCGGACCCGCGTCGCTTCGGCTTCTTCCGCGTTGCGCCGGTGGACCCCGCCTCCCGCGACGACGCCTACCTGCACGCCTTGCTCCTCGACTACGGGCGCGGGGGCAACCCCCTCTGGGATCCGAGCCGTCGCCTGCGCGACTACATCGTTCGCGTGCATGCCGGCTCCGACGAGCTCCTGCTGGGAAAGGCCACCCTGGCCCTCGGGCCCGGCCGACTCCCCACCAACCACTTCGTGCTCGAACGGCATCGCCGGACCGACTGGACGCCTTGACGGGCCCTGCCGGCCCCGCGCCCCGGCCTGCGACGGAGCTGCTCCGGATCCGCGGTTCGGTCGGGGCGAGGGCTCCGCTGCGAACCACAGCCCCGTCCGCCGGCGGACGACCCCGAGCGACGCTGCGCCGTGGCGGGGCCTTGTGCGGCCGGCGCCGCGGCGGCACGCGCTTTCCTTGGTGGGCGAGCGAACCAGGCGCTGCCGGGCACGGTGCCCGGCAGGCCGCGTGGCCGGGCGCTTCGCACCTCTTTTCCCTCCTCTCCTCGGAGCGCCCGGCCGCGGTTCCTCATCCCTGCGCGGCGAAGGTCGCCGCGTCTCGAACTCCCCTCGTTCCGAACCCTGGATCCGCACGCGGGGGGACCGGCGCACGCGCCGCGCCGGTCCCCCCGGGGTCCTTCGCGCTTCGGGGCTTGGAGACAGCGCCGAACCCGCTGGCCGGCAAGCGGTTAGAAACAGGGAGCCTTCGGGGCCGGGTCGGCCGAGAGGAGCCAACAGGGGCGCTCGGGTCGCCGTAACAAGTGCGATCTGCAGCCGAGGGTGCCCCATGACGCGACGTCTCGCCTACTTGACCCTGGCCTCGCTCCTCGCCGCGCCGGCCGTCGCCGGCGGGTCGGCGTCTCCCGAGGTCCGTCCCCTTCCCCTGCGCTCCGTCGCCGACGACGACGAGGAGAAGCAGTTCGCCGAGGTGGAAGCCCTCCTCAACGAGGTCCTCTTGGTGGACGAGACGGGGCGGATCGTGCTCCGCAAGGAATTCCGCGAGGCGCTTCCTTTCCCCGCCGAGCGCGTGGAGGGAATGCTCGGGGCCTTCGTCGAACTCGGCGAGGACGGCCGCATGAAGATCAAGGACCGCGAGGCGGTCCGTCCCTACCTCCCCATGATCCGCGGCTTCCTCGGCAACGGCCTCGGACGGCTCCGCGAACTGCAGAAGCTCCCCCCCGAGGAGCGGCGCCGGGCCATGCAGCGCTTGTTCGGTCGCGCCCGCGGCATGGTCCCCGGCGTGCCGCCTCGGCCCGAGCGCGGAAGCGAGAACGAAGGGGGCGCGGACGAGGACGAACAGGGCGCGGAGGAGAAGGACGCCCCGCGTCGGCCCGCGTTCGGGCGCCGCCGCCCTCGTCGCATGGGCCCGCCGGGCCGCGGGCCTCGCCGGGCTCGGCCCGACGCACCCCAGGGGAGCCTGGAAGAGCGCCTGGCCCGCATCGAGCGCAAGCTCGATCGCATCGAGCGCCTGCTCGAGCGGCAGGGTCCGCGGCGCCGCGGCCGCTGGCGGGCGCGCCGTCCCTTCGAGTTCTTCCGCCGCTTCTTCGAGCGCCGGCGGGGTCGTGGTCGCCTGGGGAGGGGCGCAGGCGACCCCTTCGAGCGGGCGCGCCGTTGGCGGCAGGGAATGCGCAAGCTCTTCGAGATCCTGGAGCCTGAAGACCTCGATCGCCTGCGCAAGGGCTTCGACGCCATGCGCCGCAAGGGAGTTCGCCCCGAGGACCTGCGCCACCCCGAGCGGCTGCTCGAGAAGCTCCAAGGCGAGATGAGTTCCGAGGACACCCTGCGTTTCATGGAGATCTTCTCCGAGTTCTTGGCCAGCGAAGAAGGCCGCGCCCTCGCCCAAGAGGTCGAGGATCTCGTGCGCCGGCTCGAGGACCTCGTCGACTCCGAGCGGGGCGAGCGCCTCGGCCGCCTCTTCGACCGCCTGCAGCGCGGCGGAGACGGCGCGAAGCTGCGCGAGCAGCTCGAAGGGCTCGTTCGTCCTCGCCGGCCCCGTCGCGGGGCCGAGCATCGGGAGCGGGCCCGGCGTCGCTCCAGCGCGCGACGGCGCCACGGGGCGCCGCCCGCCGGCAGCAAGCTCTACTGAGGGAGCGGTCTCGGCGAGTGACGGCCTATACTGAGGAGAACGAGCAACCATGAACGCGGCGGCGCTCAGCGCATCTCCGTCGGTCTCGGGCGCCTGGGCCCCTCGCGCCTGGGGTTCGCGGCGCGCGCGGTCCGTCGCGCCGCCGGAGTCCCAGACGAGGTCCGTGAGCCAGGACGACCGATCCATTGACGCGGCCTTGGTGCTGCGCGCGCGCGACGGCGACGACGACGCGTTTCGCGAGCTGGTCGAGCGCTACCAACAGCGTGTGTTCTGGGTGGCGCGCGGGCTCCTCGGCAACGACGAAGACGCGCGGGACGCGGCGCAGGACGCCTTCGTTCGGGTGCATCGGGCCCTCGACCGCTTCGACACCACCATGCGCTTCTACACCTGGCTCTACCAGATCGTGGTGAACCGCTGCATCGACAAGCTGCGCCGGCGCTCCAAGCGCCAGGCCGCCTCCCTCGACGCCGTCGGCGAGGTCGCCGGCGAGGAGGCGAACCACGGCGAGGCCCTCGAACGCGAGGAGTTGCGCCAGCGCGTGCTGCGGGTGCTCGACCGGCTTCCGCCCAAATACAAGACCGTCATGGTCCTCTCGGACCTCGAGGGGATCGGAGCCAAGGAGATCGCCGAGATTACGGGGACGACCCACGCCAACGTTCGCTGGCGCCACCACCGTGCGCGCAAGCTCTTTCGGGCGGCTTGGGAAGAGACCTACGGGAAGGGTAGCCATGCGCTCCTGTGATGAATTCCGCCGGGCCTTGCCGCTTCCGGACGATCCCGGGCCCGACGCCGACGCCCTCCGCACGCACGCGCTGACCTGCAGCGCCTGCGCGGGCATCCTTTCGGCCTACGAGGCCGACGCGCAGGCACTTCGGGCCCTGCGCGAGGGCCCGCGGGACCTGCCGCCCGCCATGGAGGGCTTCGCCGACGCCGTGTTGGGCGCGGTCGCCGCCGAGCGTGCCGAGCGCAAGGCGCGCGAGCCGGGGGGCGTCGTCCTGCGCCCGGTCTTCGGTCCAGCCTGGCTGGCCGCGGCGGCCGTCCTCCTGTTGGGGTTTGGCCTTGCCTACGTCCTCGGTTCGGCCCGCTCCGAACCGGCTCCGCGCCTCGCCGGTCCGAGGCCCGATCCGCAGGGCCTTGGCGAGGAGCGGCGGCCCGTGGTCGACCGCCCCCTAGGCGAGGACTCCGCGCCCCTGCCCGCTCCGCGGCGGGTGCGGCATCGCGCTCCCGCGCCCTTGCGCCGGCCGGGCATCGTGCCGGTGGATGGCGGCCGTCCGGGGACGCGCCTGCCCCTCCCCCTCGAGAGCATGCTGCGCGACGTGCAACGCGCCTTCCCCAACTGGAGTCCCAGCGGCCTCGACCGTCGGGTGCCGCCTTTGCGCCCCGGCGAACGGGAGGTTCGCTTCTAGCCCCCCGCCGAGAGAGCCCCCGGCCGCGTTCGCCGCCCGTGGGCTTCGTCGAGACGTGGCGGGCGGCTTCGTCGGGAACCGACCCCGCCGTTTCGGAGGAGACGCCATGACCCCTCGCTTTGCTGCCTTGCTCGTGGGCGCCGTCGCCTCGTTGGGCTTCGTCCCGTCGGCGCTGGCCCAGGATCCAGCGCCCGCCCAGGAGAGCCTCGAACAACGCATCGAGCGCCTGGTCTCGCAACTCGGCGCCGAGCGCTACGACGAGCGCGAGGCCGCTCAGAAGGAGCTCGAGCGCATCGGGCGGCCGGCCCTCCCGGCCCTGCGGAAGGCGACGAAGAGCGAAGACCTCGAGGTCGCGAGCCGCGCCGAGGCCGCGGTGGAGGCCATCACCAAGGGCTCTCCGGATCCCTCCGAGAGCCGGCCACGCCGCGCGCCGCTCCCCGAGCGCGATCCCTTCCGCCCTCCGCCGCCGCCCGACATGGACGAGGTCTTCAAGGAGCTGGAGCGGCAGCTTCCCAAAGGCTTCGGCAGGATCTTCCGCCAGTTCTTCCCCGGCGGCGGCGACCGGGACGAGGCGGAGAAATCCGAGGACGAAGCCCGCGGCGCGCCGGGGGTTCCCCGCTCGCGGGTCCGCACCTGGACCTTCACCCTGGGTCCCGACGGCCGCCTTCGGCGTCAGGAAGTCGGGGGGCTCAGCGGGCTCGAAGCGCGGCTGGGCCTCTCGACCGGCCCGACGTCCGCCGTGCTGCGTGCGCAACTCGAACTCCCCGCGGGCGAAGGGCGGGTGGTGAACCGCCTGGTTCCCGGGGGCTGGGCCGCCGAGCACGGTCTCCAGCTCTACGACGTCATCGTGGGCGTGGATGGCCGCGCAGTGCGCAAAGCCACCGACCTGCGTCCCCTCCTGGAGAAGGGCTGCAAGGTCGAGGTGTTCCGCAAGGCGAAGTTGGTGGCCCTCGACCTCCCGCCGGCGTCGGAGGCGCGCGAGGAACCCGGCGCGAAGGAGGCTCCCAAGCCCGCGCCCAAGACGCCCGCTCCTCCGCAGAAGGGCGAGCGCGACTTCTGAGGCCGTGGGCCTCCCGTCCGCGGAGGCGAGCGGGGAAGTCCGGTGCCGGGGAGGTCCCCGGGCCAGCGCACGGGGTCCCCGCTCGTCGCGGGCCGGAAGGGTGCGGTCCCTGAGCGCGGCCGTGCGGGCGGATTCTCCCCGCTCCTTTGGCGTATGCTCAGCGGGTGAACGCCGCCGGCGGGGGACGCGAGGGCGAAGCGAACGAGTCGAGGCGAGGGGCGGGCGGCCCAGAGACCTCGCGGGCCTCGGGTGCGGGGGCCGCTCCGGGGCGCCCGCTGGCGTCGAGCGACGCGGCGGCGGCCGGCGGCGCGGAGGAGGCGGCCGTGCGGCCGACCGAGGACGCGGCGCATCCTCCCCTGGAGGCCCTCGGCCTCCTCTGCGCGAGCATGCTCCTCTTCGCGGGCGCTCAATGGCTCGGGCGCCGGGGCGGTGTGTTCTGGGCAGAGCTGGCTCCGGCGCTGGGGGTCCTCGCCTGGATCCTCCCCGCCTACCTCGCGGCCTCGCGCCGCGGCCACGACCCCTTGGTGGCCCACGGGCTCCTGGGAAGGCCCCGGGGCCTTCTGGGCGCAGGCCTGGTCTCCTGCCTCCTCCTGGGCCTCTACGTCTTGGCGGTCGCCGCCGCCCACGGCGGAGGCCCGAGGTCGCCCGTGCCCTGGGGGTCCGCCCTCGGCCTCCTGGTGCACGACCTCTGCTTCGTGGCCCTTCCGGAGGAGTACTTCTTTCGGGGGGTCCTGCAGCCCGCCCTGGAGGGACGCCGTCGGGTGCGCTGGGTGGGGGCCGAGGTGGGGCGAGGGCTGGTGGTGGCCTCGCTCCTGTTCGCCCTCTGCCACCTGGTCTGGCTTCCCGACCCACGACGCTTGCTGGTCTTCTTTCCTTCCCTCTGGTTCGGTTGGCTCCGCGGCCGCACGGGAAGCGTGCTGCCGGGCGTCTTGGCGCACGCCCTCGCCAACGCAACGCAGTACGCCTGTGCGAGCGTGTGGGCCACTTGAGGACCCGAGAAATTGGCTGCAGGACCCGCGGACCGCATGCCGGCGCCCTCTGCGCGCGGGCGACCCGCCCACGTCGCCCTTCGTCACCGAGCAGACCTCCGCGGTCAAAGGGCAGCGAGCCCGTGGGCGCGAAGCGCTCCCGCGGCGAGGAAGGAGCACCCTTCGAGGAGTTCGAGGTCCACTCCCTGCGCGTCCAGGGTGCGCGCCGCCCGGGCCCTGCGCGCTTCGACGAGCCCCAAGAGCAGGTGCTCGGAGCGCAGGCAGGCCTGAGCCCAGCAGCGCGCGTAGCGATCGGCGCGCCAGTAGGCCCGCTGGGCTTCGGTGGAGAAGCGCAGAGGCTGCCGGGGGAGGTGCAGGGAAGGCCCCCGCGGCGCGGCCCGCCTGCCTCGCTCTTGAGCGGCGAGGGGGGGCTCGAGACCGGCCGAGCGCAGCGCGCGGGCCGTTTCGGGGGAGCAGCTCGCCAGCGCCCGTAGGAGCCGGACGCTGTCGGCCACCTGCGCGCCCTCCTCGGCCGCGGAGTCGAGGGCACGGCGAAGGGCGCGCGCGACCTCGGGGGCGACCGCGCAGCCCGCCCGGCGCGTTGCTCGCAATGCGCGAGCCAGCGCTCGGAGCGATCGCCTCGGCCGGACGCGGTGCCTCAGCAGGGCTTGGTACCCGAGCAGCGCGCCCAACAGGTCGAGGCCGTCTACCTGGCTGCGGCCTTCGAAGCGGGCCAAGGCGCCGGCACGGCGCACGAGGCAAAGGAGCTCCTCCTCGCAGAGGGCGAGCGAGAAGGGCTCCGTGGCGGGGGCCGCGG
>RFHU01000550.1 GCA_003695705.1 Planctomycetota bacterium | reverse complement strand
CCTCGTGCGCGCCCGAACTTGACCGAGGCCTCGCGCCACGGGAGGGTGCTGGACCATGGACCTGGACTACCGCCTTGCCGACCGGATCGACGATCCCTTCGTCTTCGTGCCGGTGGTCGCCAAGCACGCCGAGACCGCCGTCCCCGAACTCCATCGCGACGCGATCTTGGTGGACACCGTCCACGACGGGGACCTCATCCCGCGCAAGTACCTCGAACGGGACGGGCGGGCCGTTCTGCCCAAGAACGTGGTCCAGAGCGCCTTCGCGCGTGAGCGAGACTGGGGCGCCGACCTGGTGGCCGAGCACCTCGCGCGCTGGCTCGGACTCGCTGGCTACCACCGCGTCGCCGTCGCGCGGGTCCTCCTTGACTTCAACCGCTTCCCCGGCACGACGCCGCCTGGCGCCGACGACCCGCTCGGACGTCTCTCCATCAATCCGCCCTTCGCCGCGGCCCTCACGCATCCCGAGAAGATGTCCCTCCTCGAGGAGGTCTACGACGGGATCTCCGACCGCATGGAGCGCGCGCTCGCGGGGAAGCTGATCCGCCTGGGGATCCACACCTACGACGAGCACAACCCCAACCTGACCCGGCGCCCGACGGTGAGCCTCATCACCCGCCCGGCCTCCTACCAGCAGAACTCGCGCATGCCCTTCGGGGTCTTCGACCCCATGTACCCCGACGAGCTGGGCGAATCGACATGCAGCCGGACCCTGCGCGATCGCATTTCGCTGAACCTCGAGCGCGCGGGCTTTCGCGTGGGCCACAACCACCCCTACCTGCTGCCCGAAGGGTGCATCGACGTGCGCTCGCAGGTGTGGGTCTTCTTCCTCTACCTGCGCCGACGCTTCGAGCTCGAGCGCCCCGAGACCCGCGAGGACCCCGCCTTTCGCCGCGTGTGGACCATGCTCCTCAACACGAATTTGCGCCTCGCCGAGGCCGAGTCCTTGCGCGGCTTCTTGCACCGCTACCGGCGCGTCGGGGCCGATGTCCTCCCCGCCTTCCAGGCTGCCCAGCGCGCCTACGAGGAGGTGCGCGAGTTCGTCTCCCAGAGTCGGGTGGTCACCGACTTCCGCCGCTCCCATCACCGTCCCAGCTCCCTGGTCATCGAGGTCCGCAAGGACGTCGTGGCCGAGCTCGACCCCGAGACCCGCCTTCCCCTCCGCCTCATCCCGGAGAACGCCTCGCGGATCGCGAAGGTCATCGCCGGCGCCGTGACGACGTTCCTGACCACGGACCGCCAGGTCCCCGAGGAGGGCATTTCGGGGCGGCTTCCGGCGCTCAGTCCCGACGCCCAGCGAGGGTGGGTCTGAGTACCCAGGCCAGGGATGGCGCGCACGGGCGAGCCCGACGAGGGGGACCCCGCTCGCCAAGCAAGGCGAGCGACGGGGTGGCCCGCTGCCCCGAAGCCTTCGCTCCGCATTGCGATGCCGCCGAAGGGCAGCTCCGCGCTCGCTTCGTGCAGCGGACGGTTCCCGCGGCTAGCATGGAGACCGTGAACGACGACGGGCCTGCGGACAGGAGCGGCGAGGACGCCTCGCGGTCCTGCAGTCGCCGCGAGGGGCTGGGGTGGACGAACCGATAGCGGGCCCCCCCGAGCGCGTCTTCGGGCGTGCGCGAGAGGCGCTGGCGGAAGTCCGTGAGCTCAGCCAGGCCTTGCAGCGCCAGGTCCTCCGCCTGGGCGACCTCGGGCGCCTCCAGGAGGCCTTGCGGGCCAACCCGGGCTTCTTGGACCGCGTCCTCGAGAACGTCCCCGGCGGTTTGGTGATGGTCTCGCCCACCGGCGCCATCCTGCGCGCAAACCGTGCTGCCATCGAATTCCTCGGCATGCCCGACGACATCCTCTCCCGCCGCGAGGTGGGCGACTGGGGGACCGTCACCCTCCGTGAGGACGGGAGCGAGTGCCCGGTGGAGGAGTACCCCGTCACCCGCTGCCTGGCCACCGGCGAGCCGCAGCCACCCTCCACCATCGGGGTCCGGCATCCGGACGGTCGCGTGGTGTGGGGGGTTTTCTACGCGACCCCCGTCCACGCCGAGGGCGGCGAGCTCCTCGGGGTCCTCGTCACCTTTCTCGACATCACCGAGCGCCGCGAAGCAGAGGAGGAGCTGCGCCGCTCCGAGGACCGCCTGCGCACCGTCCTCGAGAACGCTCCCGACTTCGTGCTCCTCGTCGACGAGGAAGGGCAGATCCTTTACATCAACCGCACCTTCGCCCCACGCCGTGCCGAGGACGTCGTGGGGCGCAGTTGCCTCGACTTCGTCGCGCCCGAGGGGCAAGACCGCATGCGGGCCGCGCTTCGCTCGGCCCGCGACGGCGTCGCCAGCCACTACGAACTCGAGGCCGCGGATACGGGGCGACGCTACGCCATGCGCCTGGTTCCGCTGGCGGTCGCGCAGGAGCGGCGGCGCACCTTCCTGCTCATCGCCACGGACGTGACCGAACAACGCCGGATCGAAGCCGAGCGGCGTCGCTACGAGCACCGCGTCCAGCAACTCCAGCGAATGGAGAGCCTGACGATCCTCGCGGGCGGGGTGGCCCACGACTTCAACAACCTGCTCTTGGCCATCCTGGGACGGACGGAACTCGCCCTCCGGCGCCTCCCCCACGGCAGCGAAGCCGCGACCGCGCGAGAGCACCTCGAGGAGGCGAGGACGGCCATCCTCCGCGCCCGAGACCTGACCGACGCCCTGCTCGCCTACTCCGGCGGCGGGACCTTCGTGTTCGCGCCCGTGGACCTCAACACCGTCGCGCGCGAGACCATCCGCCTCCTCGAACTGCAGTTGCTCCGTGGGCGCGAGGTGCGGTGCGAGCTCGCGGAGGATCTGCCCCCCGTCGCCGGCGACGCGACCCAGCTGCGGCAGGTGGTCATGAACTTGCTAGTCAACGCCGCCGAGGCCAGCCCCGCCGGCGGCCGCATCGCCCTCCGCACGCGGCGGGAGCGCTGGGAAGGCGGCGCGCTGCGGATCCCCGGCGAATTCGTACGCGGCGCGGAACTCGTGGTGCTCGAGGTCGAAGATGAGGGCGTGGGGATGGCGGAAGAAGTCCTCGCGAAGGCCTTCGACCCCTTCTTCACCACCAAATTCACCGGGCGAGGCTTGGGCCTGGCCTCGGTGGCGGGCATCGTGAGAGGGCACCGGGGGGGACTGCACGTGGAGAGCGAAGCGGGACGCGGGAGCACCTTCCGGGTCCATTTGCCCGCGGACGGGGCCACCCCCCGCCAGCGGGTGGAGCAGAGCGGAGGGGAGTCGCGCGATGGGGCCGTCCTGGTGGTGGACGACGAGCGCCACGTCCGCGAGGTGGCGCGGGCGACCCTCGAGGACGAGGGATACGCCGTGGTCACGGCCAGCGGCGGTCGAGAGGCCCTCCGCCGCGTCCGCGCCGAAGGAGCGAGGCTGCGCTTGGTCATCCTCGACCTGATCATGCCCGACCTCGGCGGGGAGGAGGTGCTCGAGGAACTCCGGCGAACCAGGCCGGACCTGCCCGTCATCCTCACCAGCGGCTACGAGGAGGAGATGGCCACCCGACGCATGGAGCGCAGTTCCTTGCACGGCTTCCTCAAGAAACCCTACCGGCTCGAGGCCCTCCTCGAGCTCGTCCGCGCGGTGTGCCCTCCCGGCGAAGGCTCCGAGCCGCTCCGCTAGCCTGGGTCCTCAGGAGACAATTTCTTCGCGCTCACCCTCAAGCGGCCCCGCAGAATGTCCGATCATGACGGCATGACCGTCCTCTGCCCGGCACCGCTCCTCTCGTCGCGGCTCCTCGACGCCCACCCGCGGGTCGTGCACGGCTTCACGACCCGCAAGGGGGGCATCGCCCGCGACCTTCCCGAAGGACTCGACCTCGCGAGGCGTCCCGATCGCCCCGCGGGAACGCTGCGCGCGAACTGGGAGCGGGCCGCCCGTGCGGTCGCTCTCGATCTCGGCTCCGACGACCTGGCCCTCATCGACCAAGTCCACGGAAGCGACGTGCTCGAGGTCGAGGCACCCACCGGACCCTTCGCCACCGCCGGCAAAGCCGACGCCGTCTTCACCACCCGCGCGGGCATCCTCTTGGCGGTGCGCACCGCCGACTGCGTGCCCGTCCTCCTCGCGGCCCCGTGCGGCGTGGCCGCCGTGCATTCGGGTTGGCGCGGCACCGCGCAGGACGTGGTCGGCGCTGCCGTCGCGGCGCTTGCTGCGGCCACCGGCGATGCGCCCGAGGACTTCTCGGCCGCCATCGGGCCCTGCATCTCGGCCGAGGCCTACGAAGTCGGCGAGGAGGTCGTCGAGGGCATTCGCGCCAGCGGTCTCCCGGAGAAGGTGTTCCTCTCCCGCCGGGGTTCGCGCTGGCACGTCGACCTCTCCGCCGCGGTGTCGGCGCAGCTCCGCCGAGCCGGCGTTCGTTCCGTCGATCGCCTCGGTGTGTGCACCCACGGCGACGCGCGCTGCTTCTCCCATCGACGGGACGGACCGCAGACCGGCCGACAGGCCGCGTTGATCGCCCTCCTCCCCCCGTTCCCCGGCTAACCGCTCCTCGAACGAGGCCCGGACTGCGCCGCCCGTCGGTCACGACCTGAAGGTCGCTGGACTGCCCCGCGCCCCGTTCGGCCTCCTTCCGCAGGCCGGCGGGGAGCCCCT
>RFHU01000549.1 GCA_003695705.1 Planctomycetota bacterium | reverse complement strand
GCTCGCGGAGCTCGGCGTCGCCCGCGGCGATCGGGTGGGCATCCTCTCCCAGACCCGTCCCGAGTGGGGGCTGGTGGACCTGGCGGTCCTGCATCTCGGGGCGGTCAGCGTGGGCATTTACCCGACGCTCCTCGCCGACGAGGTCGCCTACCTCGTCGACCACGCGAGCATCGAGGTCCTCTTCGTCGAGGACGCGGAGCAGCTCGCCAAGCTCGACGCCGCCGACGGCCTCCGCGGGCGCCTGCGGCAGGTCGTCGTGCTCGACGGCCCTTGCGAGGGCGCCCTCTCCCTCGCGGCCATCGAGGCCCGCGGGCAGGCGGCGCCGGACGGCGCCGGGCGTTTCGAAGCCGCCTGGCGGGCCGTGGGCCCCGACGACCTGGCCACGCTCATCTACACCTCGGGAACCACCGGCAGGCCCAAGGGGGCCATGCTCACCCACGGCAACCTGTGCTACGTGGTCCACGCCGGCGCCGAGGTCCTCCCGCACCGCCCCAGCGACGTGAGCGTGGCCTTCCTGCCCATGGCCCACGCGCTCCAGCGTGCGGCTTTCTACGGGGCCCTCCTCACCGGCGCGGTCGGCTACTACGCCGCCTCCACGCAGACCCTCATGGACGACATCCGCGAGGTCGAGCCCACCGTGCAGGTCAGCGTCCCGCGCCTGTGGGAGAAGCTCCACGCGCGCCTCGAGGCGACGGTCGGCACGCTGCCCCCGCGCCGGCGGCGGATCTTCGCCTGGGGCCTGGCGGTCGGCCGGGAGGCCGCCCCCTACCGCAAGCGCGGCGTGCCCCTGCCCCTCAGCCTGCGCGCCCGCTACGCCCTCGCCTGTCGTCTCGTCCACGACCCACTCAAGCGGAGGGTCTTCGGGCGGCGCATCCGCTACCTCACATCGGGTGGAGCGCCGGTCGATCCCGAGATCCTCGAGTATTTCTACGCCCTGGGTCTGCTCGTCCTCGAAGGCTGGGGGCTCACGGAGACGGCCGCGCCCGCGACCCTCAACCTGCCGCGTTCCTTCAAGTTCGGCAGCGTGGGCAAGCCCCTCGCCGGCACCGAGGTCCGCGTGGCGGAGGACGGCGAACTCCTCGTGCGGGGGCCGGGGGTCTTCCGCGGCTACTACCGCGACCCCGAGGCCACCGAGGCGGCCTTCACCGAGGACGGCTTCTTTCGTACGGGCGACATCGGGACCATCGACGCCGATGGCTTCGTGTTCGTCACCGACCGCAAGAAGAACCTCATCGTTCTCAGCAACGGGAAGAACATCGCCCCCCAGAAGATCGAGAACCTGCTCGGTTCGATCCCGCTGGTCGGCAACGCGCTCGTTCACGGCGACCGCCGCAACTACCTCGTCGCCCTCCTCACCCCCGACGTCGAGGAAGCCGCGCGCTGGGCGCGCGCCCGCGGGCTCGAAGCGAGCGAGGACCCCGCGTCCCTCGCCGCCCTCCCCGAGTTCCGCGCGGCCATCGACGCCGCCGTGCGGGAGAAGAACGCCGCCTTGCCGCGCTTCGAGCAGGTCAAGAAGTGGGTCCTGCTCGGAGAGGTCTGGAACCCCGAGGGCGGCGAGCTGACCCCCACCCTGAAGCTCAAGCGGAGGGTCATCGAGGAGCGGCATCGCGCGCTCCTCGACGGGCTCTACGCCGGCTGAACGCGCGGGGCCCTGGCCCCGCGCGCGCGCCGCCCCTCCAGGCGGCGCAACAGCTCCCGTCCGCGGGCGGCCGCGAAGCGGCCAGCCCAGCGCAAGGGACCCGGGCGCGGCCCCAGCGCGTTGCGGGCGCTCAGGAGGTCCCGGGTGCGCTCGGCGACCTCGGCGAGGGAGTAGCCGCGGACGCGCTGGCGGGCCGCGGTCGTGAGCCTCGCAGCCAAGGGGGCATCGCCGAGGACGCGCTCCAAGGCCGCGGCCAGGGCCGCGGGGTCCTCGGGGGGGACGAGGAGGGCCGCCTCGTCGCCGGTGACCTCGCGTGTGCCCGGCAGGTCGCTCGCGACCACCGGGACGCCGACGGCCAAGGCCTCGAGGAGCGTATTGGAGAGCCCCTCGCAGCGCGAGGGGAGGCAGAGCGCGGCCGCCTCGCGCATGAGGCCGGCCACGTCGTCTCGGCGCCCAAGGAAGTGCACGCGCTCCTCGAGGTGCCGGGTGAGCACCGCGGTGCGCAGGGCCGTCTCCTCGGGTCCCTCCCCGGCCACGAGCAGGCGGACGGGGGGAGAGAGGCGGGCGAAGGCGTCCAGCAACACGTCGAGCCCCTTCACCCGCTGCAGGCGGCCGGCGAAGAGGACGAAGGGGTCGTCCCCGGCCTCGGGCGGGCGCACGGGCGCCTCGCCGCGGAGGGCGGCCGCGTCGACGCCGTTGGGGACGCGCACCAGGATCTGCGGCGGGAAGCCCGCGGCGCGGGCTTCGGCCTCGATGGCCGCGGTCGGACACACCAGGGTCGTCTGGCTCAGGTCGGCCAGGACCTCGCGCCGCAGGCGCGGCGGGAGGGCCTCGAGGGCGGCGACGTCGCCCGTGGCGCCTGCGCCGGCCAGCTTGACGGCCACGGGGACCCCGCTCAGGCGACCCACCCGGGCGGCGATGGCGCCCATCATCAGCCCCACGCCGTAGATGGCGTCCGCGCGCTCGGGCCGGCGCCGGAGCGCGGCGGTGGCGAGGGGCTCGAAGGCGGGTCGCGGGAGGCGGTGCACGCGCACGCCGGCCGCGTCTTCGGGCCAGGCGGCGCCGAGCCAGCGTCGGGGGGCCAGGTCGTCGACGCAGGAGAAGATGGTCGGCCGGGCGCCGCGCGCGGCAAGGGCGCGCGCCAGACGCAGGGCCTGTCGCTCGCTCCCCCCCAAGGCGTCGACGTCCTGGACGAAGAAG
>RFHU01000548.1 GCA_003695705.1 Planctomycetota bacterium | reverse complement strand
GGTCGCGTTTCGCGGCTTCTTTCCCCCCTCCTGCGCGTTGCCGGCAGCAGAGGGCGGAGAGGCCGGAGGTGGCGGGGGCAGCGCGTCGGCGGCGGAGAGCAGCTTGCGCGAGAGCCCCGCGTCCAGGAGGGAGTCCGCGGCGAACTCCGTCGCGGCACGGGGAGGAGCTTCCACCGCGTCGCCTTCGCTTCCGGAGGCAGCGCCTGGGTCGTCGGTTGCTGGCTTCGTCCCCGCGTGCGCTGCTCGCTCCTCTGGGCCGTGGCGCGCGCCGGAGCCCTCGCGGGAGGCGTCGGGCAGGCCCCGGTCTGCGGCGGGCCGTGGGGAGGGGGGCGTCTCGTCTCCCCTCGCGCCGGCGCGAGGCTCGGCGGGTTGCGCGGAGGCGACGGGCTCCGGATCGGGCTCGCGCGCGCTGGCGACGCCCGACGCGGGATCGGAGGAGAGGTCGAGGCTCGCGGCGACTCCGGCGGCGAACAGCGCAAAGGCGGCCGCAACCACGCCGGCCAAGGCGGCCCAGCGGCGCAGGGAGCGGCGTGCGTCGCGCGGTGCGCGTTGCGCGCGCAGGGCCACCAGGCGCGCCACGACGTCGGGCAAGGCGGGTCGGTCCGGGGCGCGGGGCGCGAGCATGGACGCCAGGAGTTCGTCGAGGGCAGGGGGGGTGTCTTCGCGGAGCGGGCGCGCGCTGGGCGCGCCCGCGAGGCGCGCAGACACGAGCTCGACCACGCTGCCGGCAGCCTCCACGTGCGGTGGATCGCCGGTGAGCGCGAAGAAGAGGATCGCCCCGAGCCCGAACACGTCGCTGGCAGCGCAGGCTTCGCCCAGGAGGGCCTCCGGCGCGACGTAGAGGGGGGTGCCGACCCAGCTCCCTTCCCGGGTGAGGCGCAGGTCGTCCGACGCGGGCGCGCGGGCTACCCCGAAATCCACCAGCTTGGCGCCGTCGGTGCCGAGAATGACGTTGTCGGGCTTGAGATCGCGGTGGAGGATCCCCAGCGCATGGATCGCCGCGAGGCCCTGCGCGAGGTCGATCCCCAGCGAAAGCACGTCGCCAACGCGCAGGCGCGCGCGCTTGCGGACGTGCGCCTCCAGGCTTTCGCCTTCGACGAGTTCTTGCACGATGAACCAGTTCCCTTCGTGCACGCCGTGGTCGAAGACCCGCGCGACGTGCTCGTGCTGGAGCCGGGCGGCGATCTTCGCCTCCCGTTCCAGGCGCGCCCGGGCGTGGGCGGAGGCCTTGCTCGGCCGAATGAGCTTGACGGCGACCTCGCGCTGCATGCGCAGGTCGCGGGCGCGGTGGACCCGGCCGGTGGCGCCTTGGCCGAGGAGGCCCTGCAGGGCGTAGCGTCCAGCGAGGAGGGGCGGAGGCACACCCTTGTGTACTTTCTCGAGGCGGTCCTTGCACCCTCGCTCGAGCAGCGACGCGGGGCCCGTCGTGCGCGGCCGGCGGCCCGCGCGCGCTCAGCCCTCGTCGAGGTCGAGGACGAAACCTCCCTCGAGGCTCTCGTAGGCGCTGCGCAAGGCGTCTTCGCGAGCGTGGCGGAGGGCCTCGGGGCAGGGGGGAGCGCCAAAGTCCGCCTCGCGCAAGGGCTCGACTTCCTGGGCGCGTGCCGTCTTGGCCCGCGCGCTCTCGAGGAGCTTCGACCAGGGGACCTTGGTGCGCTTCAAACGCAGCTCCTTGCGCTCTCGCCATTGCACCCGCCCGGTAGGGTGCGCGTCAAGCGCCGCCGGAATTCGCTTCCGGGGCCGCACCTTGCCAGCGGGCGAGGAGTTGCGCGAGGAGCGCGGCCACGTTCCAGGCGTCGTCGACGCCGCGGTGGGGACGGCCCACGAAGGCGAGGCCGCTGAGTTCGAGTGCTCGCGCCAGCCCGACTTCGTGGGGGAGTCCCGCGTCAAAAGCGAACAGGGCCTTGACGTTGAGGTGGGTGGGCCCGAAGGGGTAGCGGAGCCCCTGGACGCGGCAGCAGCGCTCGAGTTGCCTGCGGTCGTAGTCCCCGTAGCTGGCCCAGGCGCGGCGCCGCCCGTCGTATTGTCCCGCCAGGACGGCGCAGGCGTCCGCCAGGGTGCCGGCGCCCGCGAGGTCTTCGGGGCGCAGCGCGGTGAGCTCGGTGCAGAAGGCGGAGACCGAAGAGCGCTGCGGCCGTACGAGGAGGCTGCGTCGCTCTTCGCGGACCAGGGTCTTCGGGTCGAGCAGGCACACACCGACTTCGATGATCTCGCTCTCTTCGCCGGGTGGGGGTGGACCGCGCCAGCACGTGGACTCGAGGTCCACGACCACGAGCTTGTCGAGTCGCTTGGCCACGCGCTCCCTCCGTCGGCTATCCTGACCCGTACATGGGTGAGCTGCGCTACGAATCCATCGTGCCTTTGATCGCGTCCGCCCGCGAGGACGGCGATCTGCTCGTCGTGGGCTTCTGCTGCCCCGCAACGGGGATCCTCTGCGAGGGGGTGGGCCGGTTGGAAAAGGGTCGTACGCTGGCCGACGTGAGCAGCGAACGGGGACTCATGGAGCGCCTTCGCCGCAGTTTGTTCGGTCGGGTGTTCCTCGGCGGCACGCGAGCCGCGGGCTCGCCGCGGGCGCAGGCGGGCGAGGCGGTGCTCGCGCTCTGCGGCCGGGATGGCCAGAGCCCCTACACCGACGAGGAGCGGCGGGCCGCGGCCCTCGAGGCCTTCCAGGGGGTGGTGCGGCGCTTCGCTTGGGACGAACGAGGCCAGCGCTGGATCGCGCGCGAGGGGGCCGACGCCCTCCTGACCGACTTCGAGCGGCAGCTCGAGGTGGCTCCCGTCACCCAACCGCGCGACCGGGAGCTCCTCGCGAGGATGCTCACCGAGGTCGCCCGCGCCGACGGGCGTCTGACGCCCAAGGAGTGGGAGCTGCTCGGCAAGTTGATCCCGGGCGACCTCTCGTCGGTCGACACGAACATGGAGCGCCCACCGCTGACGGACGAGGAGCTGTCTGCGGCGAGCGGAGGCGCCAGTCGGGACACCATGCTCATGCTCGCCTGGGCCTTGGCCCTCACCGACGACCGCGTCGAGGGAGAGGAGTGCGCGCGGGTGGAAGAGTTCGCGCGCGCGCTGAAGATCCCCTCCGAGCGCGCCGCCGAGCTGCGCCGCATGGCCGCGGGGCAACTGCTGGAGGACGCCTTCCTGCGCGCCTATCCGAAGCGGAAGCCGGTTCCTCGCGTGCGCGAGGTCGCCTACGCCCTGGGCAAGCGGCTCGGCCTCTCTCGCGGCGAGCTCGAGGCCGCCGAGCGCGACTTCAAGCGGCGGCGCGGGCTCGACTGAGCCATGTGCGGGATCGCCGGGATCGTGTGGCAGGACCCGGCGCGACCCGGCGACGGCGAGGGGGTCTTGGCCATGGCGCGGGCCCTCGCGCATCGCGGTCCCGACGGCGAGGGCGTCGAGGTGCTCGGACCCGCCGCCCTCGGCCATCGGCGTCTGGCGGTGATCGACCTGAGCGAGGCGGCGCGGCAGCCCCTGAGCAACGAAGACGGCAGCGTGTGGACCGTGTTCAACGGCGAGGTCTACAACTTCGCCGCCCTGCGGGAGGAACTCGAGGCGCGCGGGCACCGCTTTCGCTCGCGCACCGACTCGGAGGTCATCGTCCACCTCTACGAGGAGCTGGGCGCCGGGCTCGTCGAGCGCCTGCGCGGCATGTTCGCCTTCGCGCTTTGGGACGCACGAGAGCAGCGTTTGCTGCTCGCCCGCGACCGCGCGGGGCAGAAACCGCTCCACTACGCGCTCGACGCAGAGGCGCTGCGCTTTGCCAGCGAGCCGGCCGCCTTGTTCGCGGCCGGGGGCGCCCCCCCGCCTGCTCCGGACGCGGAGGCGATCTGCCTCTACCTGCATTACGGCTGGGTCCCCGCGCCGCGGTCGGCCTTCGCCGGCGTGCGCAAGCTGCCCCCCGCGCACCTCCTCGAGTGGCGCCCCGGAGGCCCTGCGTCGCTGCGCCGCTACTGGACTCCCAGCTACGGGCCCAAGCACGACGCTTCGTCGGCGCGCGCCCGCGCGGCGCTGGTGGAGGAGCTGGGGGTTCGCGTCGACGAGGCCGTGCGCTCGCGGCTGGTCGCCGACGTCCCGGTGGGTGCCTTCCTCTCGGGGGGGATCGACTCGGGGCTGGTCGTGGCCTCCATGGCTCGCGCCCGCGCGGAGCCGGTGCGGACCTTCACCATCGGCTTCGAGCAGGCGGCCTACGACGAGAGCGAGCTCGCCGAGGCCACCGCCCGCCACTGCGGGACCGACCACCGCCGGCGGGTGGTTCGGCCCGACGCGCTCGAGCTCCTCCCGCGCCTGTTGCGCCACTACGGGGAGCCCTTCGCCGACTCGTCCGCCCTCCCCACCTACCGGGTTTCCGAGCTGGCTCGCGAGGACGTGACCGTGGTCCTCTCGGGCGACGGGGGCGACGAGCTCCTGGCGGGCTATTTGCGCTACGGCGCGAGCGTGCTGGCCGGACTCTTGGACTTCTGGCCCGCGTCCTTGCGGCAGGCGTTGGGCGCGCAGGCGGAGCGGCTTCCGGAGCTGGGCTGGCCTCGCGACCCCTTGCGTTACCTCAAGCGCTTCCTTGCCGCGGGGGGGCGGGACCCCGCGCGCCGTGCCGCCGAGTGGACGATGATCGTCAAGCCGGCCCTGGCCCGGCGCCTCCTGCAGCCCGAGGTCCTCGCGACGCTGAGGGGGCTCGACCCGACCGACGTCTACGCAGAGCGCTACGCCGCGGCGCCCGGCGCCACCTGTCCGGGCGAGCGGGTTCTGTGGGCGGACTTCTGCCTCTACCTGCCCGACGACATCCTCACCAAAGTCGACGTGGCGAGCATGAGCCACTCCCTCGAGGCGCGCGCACCGCTCCTCGACCACCGACTGGTGGAGTGGATCCTGCGACTTCCCTGGTCCCTCAAGATCCGCCGCGGGGAACAGAAGTGGATCGCGCGGCGGCTCGCGGAGCGACGGCTGCCGCGGGCGGTCGCCCGGGGCGGCAAGTACGGCTTCTCGGTGCCCCTCGACGCGTGGTTCCGCGGGCCCTTGCTGCCCCTGTTCCGCGAGACCGTGCTGGCGCCGGACGCGCGGGTACGGGCTTGGGTTCGTCCGGTTGTGGTGGAGGAACTCTTGCAGCAGCACCTCGCCCGCCGGGCGCGTTGGGAGTATCCCCTCTGGGCGATCCTCTGGCTGGAGCTTTGGCATCGAGAGGTTCTCGAGGGCGCCGGGGCGCTCCGCGGGGGGTGAGCGCGCGGGGACGCGGAGGCGACCTTCCGCGGAAGCCGGCGCCGCGTCTGCGCTCAGGAGGAGAGACGCGCCAGGAAGCCTTCGACGGCCCGGACGGCCCGCGGGGCGGCCCGGCCGTCCCAGAGCTCGATCCCACCGCGGCGGGGGAAGCGCCCCGCGAGGGCGAGCTCCACGCCGCGCTCGAGCGCGGCCCGGTCGCGGCCGACGAGCAGGGCCGTGCCGCGTTCCACCGTGATCGGGCGCTCGGTGTGCTCGCGCAAGACCAAGCAGGGTGTGTCGAGCACGCTGGCCTCCTCCGAGACGCCCCCCGAGTCGGTGAGGACGAGGCGTGCCTGGCTCTGCAGACGCAAGCATTGCAGGTAGCCGAGGGGGGGGAGGAGGGTGAGTCCCGGGATCCGCTCCCACGCCGCGCGTTCGCGGTGGAGGTCGAGGGAGCGGGCGGTCCGCGGATGCACGGGGAACACGAGGGGGATCCGCGCGGCCACCGGCGCGAGGAGTTCGCGCCAGGCGCGCAGCGCCGCCGCCGTGTCGACGTTGGCCGGACGATGGAGCGTGAGCAGCCCGAAGGGCGCCGCGAGGAGGGGCCTCAGGACTTCGGGGAGCGGGGCGCGGCTCGCGTCTTCGCGGAAGGCCTCGAGGGTGTCGATCATGAGGTTGCCGACCAAGACCATCTCGTCGGGCCGGCGGCCTTCCCGCTCGAGGTTGCGCAGGCCCGCAGGTTCGGAGGCGAGGAGGAGCGAGGAGACGGCGTCGGCGAGAATGCGGTTGACCTCCTCGGGCATGGAGCGGTCGAAGCTGCGCAGGCCGGCCTCGGCATGCACCACGGGGGTCTCGGCCCGGTGGGCTCCGAGGGCGGCGGCGGCGGTCGAGTCGACGTCGCCGAAGACCACGAGCGCGCGCGGGCGCACCTCGCGGCACCAGCGCGCGGTCGCGGCGAGCATGGCCTCGAAGGAGGGGCGCTCGGGTCCGGGGCAGAGGACCAGGTCGGGGGAGCGCAGCCCAAGCTGCGCGAAGAGCTCTCCCGAGAGGGCGGGGTCGCGATGCTGCCCGGTGTGGAGGAGGAGGGTCCGATGCCCGGCGGCTTCGAGGGCACGCAGCAGGGGGGCGGCCTTCATCGTGTTCGGTCGGGCGCCGACCACGAGGCCCAGCGGCTCGCTGTGGGGCGCCGAAGTCACGCGAGGGCTCGGCCGAGGCCCGCGAGGAGGAGCAGCAGGAGGCAGGCGCAGGCGGCGAGGGCGCGGCGCTGGCCGCGGGCGTGGAAGACGAAGAGGAGCCCGCCCAGGCGCAGGCAAGGCGTCGCCACGAGGAGGAGGGTCCCCAGGCTCAGCCAGGCTGCGGGGCGGCCCTCGGGGAGCCCGGCCGCGAGGGCCGCGAAACCGAGGGGGACGAGCGCCTCCTCCTCGGCGCGGACGCCCAGCAGTGCTCCCGCCGCGAGGCAGGCGAGAGCGGCGAGGAGGCCCGCGGCCACGGCGAGCGTCGTCAGGCGCTGAGCTCGATGCCCTTCCACGCCAACCTCAAGGCCAAGAGGAGGAGGACGCCGCTGAAGCCGAAGGCCAGCAGGCGGTTGTTTGCGCGGGGGGCCAGCCGGCCGCCCGCGTAGGCGCCAAGCGAGATCCCCGCCGCGCAGGGGGCGAGGAGCCCCAGGCGCAGCCAGCCGCCTTGGTAGTAGATGGCGGCGGCGGTGGCCGCGGTGATGCCGACCATGAGGTTCGAGTTCGCCAGGGCGACCTTGAGGGGCAGCCGGACGACCTCGGTCATGACCGACACCTTGATGGGACCTCCGCCGATGCCGAGGAGCCCGCTGGCCAGGCCGGCCCCCAGCGTCCCCAGCATGCCGAGGCCCATGTTCTGAGGGGTGTATTCGGGGATCTCCAGAGAGGCGAGGCGCGGCGTCATGCGCCGCGCCTTGCCGAACATGCGCCAGCTCGCCCAGGCGACGACCAGGGCGAAGAGGCTCACGACCAGTCCGGCGGGGAGGAGCCCCGCGAGCAGGCCGGCGCCCAGGGAGGAGCCGACGACGGCGGAGAGTTCGAGGGTGACCACCACGGGCAGGTCGGCCAGGGCCGCCCGGTCGAGGGCCACCGAGCCCGCGCCCGAGGTGGCGAGGGTGCACACGAGCCCCAGCGCCGCCGCCTCGCGCGGCGGGAGCCCTTGCCAGAGGAGGAGCAGGGGCACCAGGAAGATCCCGCCGCCGAGGCCGAGCAACGCCGAGACGAGGCCGACGCCCAGGGTGGCGAAGAAGAGGAGGACGCTCTCGAGCGGATCCACGGGAGCAGGTTACCCCACGCCCGGGCTCCGGCGGCTTGCGGACCGCACTTCCTCGCGGCCTGCGGGGGGACGGGCTGGCGGCGCCTGCTTCCCGGGATAGGATCGAGCGGCGGAGGTCTCCATGCGCCGCAAGGTCTTGCTCTCCAGCCTCACGGTGGGACGCTGCTTCACCCAGGCGCTGGAACCAGGCGCACGCGCCGAGGACACTGCGGGCGGGCTGCGCCGCTCCGCTCCGATCCTCTCCCCCGAAAACGCCTGGAAGGTGCTCTCGGTGGAAGAAGAGGGGATCCTGGCGCGGAGCGCAGACGGCACCGAGCGCCGCTTCGCCGGGAACGAAGAGGTCGTGGAGATCCCCCGCGAGGGCTACGACAAGCTCGCCCGCTGAGCGCGCGCCCCAGCGCCCTTCGGATCGTCCGCAGCCATCGTTCGCAGCCGGGGGCGCGGCGTCTCTGCGGACCCTCGGGTCTGCAGAATCGCTTCTGGGAGAGGGCGCGCGGGGTGTCACGGCGGCGAGACAGCGCGCCGGATCGCTGTTCGACGATTTGGGGAGTCGGGGAGCGCCGGCGAAGCGCCTCGGCAGGCCTCTTCGGCGGCGCCGCGCTGGGCTCTGGGCGTCTTGCGGACGCGACACGGGGGAGCGCTGCCTGTCCAACCCCTTCGCCCTCTTGCCCGTTCCCAGGGGCGGACTGGGCAGGGGATTTGCTTGGCACGCCTCGTCCGGGCAGGAGGCAGTCGCATGGAGCAAGCCGGAGCATCGTTGGGCAAGCCCAGGGACACCAAGGGCGGTCGGGCGACGCGGCGCGAGCTGTTCGCCCGTGCCCTCGCCGCCGCCGGTGGGCTTTCCGCGCTCGCGCTGACCCGCGAAGGGCTCGCCAAGGAGCCCGCGATCCTCGACCGCCCGGACGACTGGGCGCCGGGGAACGCCCTCGAGCGCATGCGCCGCGACCTCGAGCGCGCGCTCGCCAAGCCCATGGAAAAGCGCAAGTGGGTGATGGTCATCGACCTCGAGAAGTGCATCGGCTGCAAGGCCTGCACCGTCTCCTGCGTGGCCGAGAACAACCTGCCGCCCGGCGTCGTCTACCGACCGGTGGTCGAGGAGGAGCGGGGCGAGTTCCCCCACGTGCGCAAGCGGTTCATCCCCCGCCCGTGCATGCACTGCGACAACCCGCCGTGCACGCCCGTCTGCCCCGTGGGCGCCACCTGGAAGCGCCCCGACGGGATCGTGGCGGTGGACTACGACGCTTGCATTGGCTGCCGCTACTGCCTCTCGGCCTGCCCCTACAACGCGCGGACGGCCGACTTCGGCGAGTTCTACACCGAGGGGCTCGCCGAAGGCAGCGAGGCCTTCGCAGGCCCCCGCGCGAGCGGCTACGAGACCCGGCCCAGCTTCGAGTACGGCAAGGAGTGGCGCCGCACGCCCGGGAGCCACGCTTCGCCCATGGGCAACGCCCGCAAGTGCCAGTTCTGCTTGCACCGCATCGAGAACCACCTGCTGCCGGCCTGCGTCACGACCTGCCTGGGCGGCGCCACCTACTTTGGGGACTTCAACGACCCCGAGAGCCTCGTCCACGAGCTGGTGGGCTCGAGCCGCATGATGCGGCTCAAGGAAGAGTTGGGCACCGAACCTTCGGTCTTCTACCTCGCCTGAGGAGCAGCGCGCGATGAACAAGGGAGTCAAGACCTGCTTGTGGGCCGCCTGGATCGTGCTGGCGGCCGTCGCCGCCTACGGCCTCGGCGAGCGGGCCGTTGCGGGCAAGGAGCTCGCGAATTACGGCAGCTACGTCCCCTGGGGACTGTGGGTCTCCACCTACATCTATTTCATCGGCCTCTCGGCCGGGGCCTTCCTTCTCTCGTCCATGGTCTACGTGTTCGGGGTGAAGAGCCTCGCCAGGGTCGGCCGGCTTGCCCTGTTCACCGCGGCCGTGACGTTGGGCATGGCCCTCTTCAGCATTTGGATGGACCTCGGGCACATGTGGCGGGCCTACGAGGTGCTTACCCGACCGAACTTCCACTCGATGATGGCGTGGATGGTCTGGCTCTACACAGGCTACTTCCTGCTCATCCTCGCCGAGCTATGGTTCGAGCTGCGCTGCGACCTCGCGACGCGCGCCGCGGCCGGGGGGGCCCTGGCGCCCCTCTACCGGCTGCTCTCCCTGGGCTGGACGTGCCCGACCGACGCCGCAGAACTCCAGGCCTGCCATCAGCAGAGCCTGAGGGTCCTCCGCCGCTTGGGGGCCCTGGGGATTCCCCTGGCGATCGCCTTCCACGGAGGCGTGGGGGCGCTCTTCGCCACCCTCTCGGCCCGGCCGTACTGGCACTCGGGCCTGTTCCCCATTCTGTTCCTCACGGGAGCACTGGTCTCGGGCGGCGCCCTGCTCCTCTGCCTGGTGTCCCTGCTCGGAGCCGGCGGCAGCGAGCGCGAGCAGAAGGAGCTGCGGGTCTTCCTGGCGCGCTTGGTGCTCGTCTTGCTCGTCTTCGACGTGATCCTCGAGTGGGCCGAGGTCTCCATTCCCCTCTGGTACGGTGTGGGCTCCGAAGTCGGGCTTTGGAAGGAGATCCTCTTCGGACACTACGGATACGTCTTCTGGGTCTTTCACCTCGGCCTGGGTGTCGTGGTGCCCCTGGCGCTCCTGCTCAAGGGCCAGGCCTCGCGGTTTGCCACCGGGCTGGCGGGCCTGCTCGTGGCGACGACCTTCCTCGCCGTGCGCCTGAACATCGTGATTCCGCCACAAACCGAGCCGCACCTCCGAGGCCTGGCCGAGGCCTACAGCGACGCCCGCCTGCGCTTCGAGTACGTGCCCTCGCTCTTCGAGTGGGCGGTCGTGGCCGCCGTCGTGGCCGCCGGCATGGCGGTCTTCTGGCTTGGGCTGCGGCTGCTCCCCCTCCTCAATGGCGAGGGGCCGGAGGAGGACGCGGCGCAGACCGTGTCCTCCGAGCCCGTCGCCGTGGCCGCGTCGTCCGAGTCCGCGGGCGACGCCGCGGAGCGAGAAGGCTCGGCCGAACCATCCGACCCGGACGCTCCGCCAGCGATTCAAGCATCCCCCGCGTGAGGAGTCGGTTTTCCATGACCACGCAGAACCAGGCCAACGCCGCGACCGCGCAGCACGGCTTCGACCGGCGCACCTTCCTCAAGTCCGCGGCCTTCGTTGGTGGCGCGGCGGCCCTGCCCGGCTGCGGGATCCTCGGCTCCGAGCCGGAATACCGCAAGGCCGGCGAATACGTCCTCGCCAAGCCCGAGCACGTCCTCTACACCACCTGCCTGCAGTGCCACGTCGACTGCCAAGTCAAGGCCAAGGTGTGGGACGGGGCGCTCGCCAAGCTGACCGGGAACCCCTACAGCCCGCAGAACTACCTGCCGCACCTGCCCTACGAGACCCCCCTGAGCGAAGCGGTCAAGGCCGACGGGAAGCTGTGCGCCAAGGGCCAGGCGGGGATCCAGACCTACTCCGACCCCTACCGTTTGCGGCGAGTGCTCAAGCGGGCGGGGCCTCGGGGGTCGGGGCGCTGGAAGAGCATCTCCTTCGACGCCTTCGTCGACGAGGTCGTCAAGGGGGGCAAGCTCTTCGCCGAACTCGGCGACGACCGCCACTACCCCGGCTTCGAGGAGCTCTACGCGCTGCGCGACCGGGCGGTGGCGAAGGCCCTCGCCGAAGACGCGAAGAAGTTCGCCAAGGGGGAGCTCACCCTCGAGGAGTTCAAGAAGAAGCACGCAGCGCATCTCGACGCGCTCATCGACCCCGAGCATCCCGACCTCGGCCCCAAGAACAACGGCTTCGTCTTCGACGCGGGGCGCATCGAGCACGGCCGCAAGGAGCTCATGAAGTGGTTCACCCACTCCTCCTTCGGCAGCCAAAACGCCTTCGAGCACACGACCATCTGCGAGCAGTCGCATCACATCGCCTATTCGGAGATCACCCATCACAAGACCCATCACCTCAAGCCCGACCTGCAGCACGCGGAGTTCGTGATCTTCTGGGGGACGGGCGCGTTCACGGCCAACTTCGGCCTGACCCCCATGGCCGAGAAGGTGACCTGCGGAAAGGTCAGCGGCCGCATGAAGACGGCGGTGGTGGACCCACGCCTCTCCAACGACGCGGGCAAGGCCGACTGGTGGCTTCCGGTGAGGCCCGGGACCGACGGAGCCCTGGCCCTGTGGATGATCCGCTGGATGCTCGAGAACGAGCGCTACGACGCCCGCTACCTCGAGAACGCCAACAAGGCCGCGGCCAAAGCCGACGGCGAGCCGACGTGGACCAACGCCACGCACCTCGTCAAGGTCGTGGACGGCGAGGGGCGAGCGCTGCTCACGGCGGCGGAGGCCGGCGTGGGCACGGCCGAGCAGCTCGTGGTGTCGCGGGGCGGCAAGCTGGTGGCGGTCGACCCACACGACGAGGAGACCCCCGTGGAGGGGGATCTGCTCGTCCGCACCAAGGTCGCTGACTTCGAGGTGAAGAGCGCCTTCCAGCTCTTGCGCGACGAGGCCTTCTCGCGCACTGCCGAGGAATACGCGGAGCTCACCGGGATCTCGCCGCGGATCGTCGCCGAGGTCGCCCGCGAGCTGACCAGCCACGGGAAGCGCGCCGGGGTCGAGCTCTACCGTGGCCCTGTGCAGCACACCGACGGCTTCTACGCGGGCGCCGCGGTCATCACCCTCAACCTGCTGATCGGGAACCCCGACTGGAAGGGCGGGCTCGCCAAGGGCGGCGGGCACTGGCACGAGTTCGGGGGCAAGCCGGGGAACCGCTACCACTTCAAGAAGATGCACCCGGCGAAATTCCAGTGCTTCGGGCCGCGCATCACCCGGGAGAAGGCGCGCTACGAAGACTTCAGCCTCTTCCGAGAACAGGGCTACCCGGCGAAGCGGCCCTGGTATCCCTTCTCGGGCAACGTCTACCAGGAAATCGTGCCCTCCTTCGCGCAGGGCTACCCCTACCCGGGCAAGATCCTCTTCCTGCACAAGGGGACTCCAGCCCTGGCGACGCCGGCGGGGCACAAGATCATCGACATGCTCCGCGACCCCGAGCGGGTGCCCCTGTTCATCGCCTGCGACGTGGTCATCGGCGAAACCTCGATGTACGCCGACTACATCCTGCCCGACCTCACCTACCTCGAGCGCTGGGGGACGCCGCACGTGACCCCCGACGTGGTGACCACGACCAGCAAGGTCCGGCAGCCCGTGGCCGTCCCGCTCACCGAGGAGGTGACCGTCGACGGCGAGGCCATGCCGCTCTCCCTGGAGGCCTTCATCCTCGCCCTTGCCAAGAAGCTGGGGCTTCCCGGCTTCGGCAAGGACGCCTTTGGCGCAGGCGAACACTTCCATCGCCCCGAGGACTGGTTCCTCCGCGCCGTGGCCAACATCGCGCTGGGCGACAAGCCCGGCGACGCCGTGCCGGACGCCTCGGACGAGGAGCTGGCCCTGTTCCGCAAGGCGCGCGCCCATCTTCCGAAGAGCGTCTTCGACGAGGAGAAGTGGAAGCGCGCCGTGGCTCCGGACCTGTGGAAGAAGGTTGTCTACGTGCTCAACCGGGGCGGGCGCTTCGCGCCCCACGAGACCGGCTACGACGGGAAGTACATGAAGAAGCGCCTAGGGGCCATGTTCCACCTGTTCTTGGAGGACGTGGCGGCGCAGAACAACAGCATTTCGGGGAAGCCCTTCCCCGGCCTCCCGGTCTACCGAGGGCAGTTCGACGCCAGCGGGAAGCCCCTGGACGCGGGCGGGGAATACCCGCTGCAGCTGATCACCTACAAGGAGGCCTTCGGCGGGCACTCGCGGACCATCGGCAACTACTGGACGAACCATGCCTTGCAGCCGGAGAACGCCGTGGTGATCAGCCGCCGCGACGCCGCGAAGCTGGGCATCGAGGACGGCCAGCCCGTGCGCCTGGTCTCCCCGAGCAACCCCGAGGGCAAGGTCGACCTCGGGGACGGCCGCGTGCTGGACCTCGTCGGCCGGGCCCGCGTCGTCGAGGGCATGCGCCCCGGCGTGGTGGCCGTTTCCTGGCACTACGGCCACTGGGCCTACGGCTCGAACGACGTGGTCGTCGACGGGCAGACGATCCCGGGCGAGCGGCGCCGCGCCGCGGGGCTCTGCCCGAACCCCGCCATGATGGTCGATCCGGTCCTCGGCGACGTGTGCCTCACCGACCCCGTGGGCGCGAGCGCGAGTTTCTACGACACTCCGGTGGCCCTGAAGCCCGTGAGCGCCTGAAGGGCCGCGGCGCGAGCGTATTCCCCGGCCGGCAGCGGCCCGCGCCGCCGACCGGGGCAGCCCGCCGCGGCGTCGAAGCCGTCCGTCCTGTTCCCGTCCGCTGTCCGCGGGGGGGGCGGACGGTGGCCTGCCGGCTCGGACGTGGGACGGCCCGGTCGCGGGACGCGGCGAATGCGCCGAGCCTTGCCGGCCCGGAACGGTTATCGTAAAACTGCGATACGACCCCACCCGGTGCGCCGGGCAAGGGCGTCCGGAGGAAGTGGGGAAGGGGCCTTCGGGAAGTGGCTTCGCCGCTCGCCCGGCGCCCTTCGGGAAGGGCAAACGTGGAGTCTGATCGCGACGAACAGGGCGCGGGAACTCCGGCGCCGGTCTGCGCGGCCGCGCCGGCCTCGCTGGGCTTCTTCGAGCGGACCCTCTCCTTGTGGGTCGCGGCCTGCATGGGGGCCGGAGTTCTCCTTGGCCTCCACGCGCCGGGCGCGGTGGAGCCGTTGCGGCGCTTCGAACTCGCCGAGGGGACGCAGGTCAACGTGCCGATCGCGATCCTGATCTGGCTGATGATCGTGCCCATGATGATGAAGGTCGACTTCGCGGCCGTACGCGATGTGGGCAAGCGGCCGCGAGGGCTCCTGGTGACGCTCTTCGTCAACTGGGCCGTGAAGCCCTTCTCCATGGCCCTGCTGGCTTGGCTCTTCTTCCGGCACGTCTTCGGAGCCTGGATCTCCCCGGCCGACGCGGACCAGTACATTGCGGGCTCGATCATCCTCGCGGCGGCTCCTTGCACCGCCATGGTCTTCGTGTGGAGCCAGCTCACCCGCGGCGACCCCGCCTACACGCTCGTTCAGGTCTCGGTGAACGACGTGATCATGCTCTTCCTCTTCGGGCCCATCGTGCGCTTCCTGGTGAGCGGCGCCTCCTCCCTCGAGGTCCCCTTCCGCGTACTCGTCGCCTCGGTCGTGACTTTCATCGTGGTCCCGTTGGCGGCGGGGATCCTGTTGCGCACCTGGCTCGTGCGGACCCGCGGGCGCAAGTGGTTCGAGGAGCGCTTCTTGCCGGCGCTGAGCCCGGTGACCGTGATCGCGCTCTTGGTCACCTTGGTGCTCATCTTCGCCTTCCAGGCCGAGAACGTGAGCGGCAAGGCCTTCCACGTGCTGCTCATCGCGGTCCCGATCCTCTTGCAGGTCTACTTCAACTCCTCCCTCGCCTACGGGCTCATGAAGCTCCTCGGCGTGCAGCACTCCATCGCGGCCCCCGGCGCGCTCATTGGGGCCAGCAACTTCTTCGAGCTCGCCGTGGCCACGTCCATCGCCCTCTTCGGGCCCGAGTCGGGCGCTGCCCTCGCGACGGTGGTCGGCGTCTTGGTGGAAGTCCCCGTGATGCTTTCCGTGTGTCGCCTCTGCAACGCCACCCGCCACTGGTTCCCGAGCGCGGCCTCGCAGGCGAGCGAGGCCGGCGGCGAAGTCGCCGATCCGATCGGGGGGTGACGCCGTCCGGCGGTCGGGGTTCCGCAGGAGGCTCACGTCCTTCTACGAGACGTGCAACACCCGCTGGTGGTCCTCGTCGGCTGGACCACGCCCCTGGCCCGGTGAGCAGGGGCACGTTGACTGCCACCGAACGTGGACCCGAACGAAGCACACTCACCGGACGGACACGTTTGTTCCAAGATGTTCCAAGCCCTGAAGGCCCTTCCAAGAAGGTCACAGGCGTGGTTCTCCCGAGCCCACCTCCAGCGCCAGGTAGCGGAAGCTCATGCCTGCGACCTCCGAGTAACTAGACCAGTCGGCTCGATAGACGCCGGTCAGGTCGATCGGGGCTTCCCGGCCCCGCGTAGTCCCCGGTCCGGCGCGCTCACCCCAGGTCAGCTTCCCTTGGAGCTCACGCCCTTGATGTAGCCGGAAGTTGAGGTCGATCGCGTCGCGTCCGCTCTCGCGCCAATAGCCAGGGTTGTTGGTCAAGACGATGGCGTACCCGATGTCGGCCTTCTGATCGGCGACGAGCTTCTCTAGACGGGTGACGTCCTTGAGGTAGTCGTATCGGGAGATGGGCTGAGCCGCCTGGTTCTTGAGCCGGAACGCCTCGCCCTCGATCTCGACCTCCAGGAGGCGCGTCCAGTACTTGAGCTCCATCGCGACCCGGAGCTCCCTCACCTGGGCCTCCAAGTCGAGGTAGCCGTCGATCACCTCGTAGTAGCGCTCCAGTCGGATCCGCTCCGCACCTTCTTCGTGGAGGGCCCAGGCCAAGGCGTGTTGGAAGTCTGCCTCGCTGTGAAACACGGGGCGACTCTTCGCGAGCTCGGCGAGGATTCGATCGATCCAAGCCAGGTCGGGGGACTGAGTTCCTGGTGGAGGAGGGCTTGGGTCGGGCCGCGTCACCTGGCCGCCAGTGGCAGGTGCCGTAGCCTTGGACTCCGCGCTGGGCGAGTCGACCCGACGAAACGTGACCCTGCCCCCGCCGGGGTCGACGTCTTCAGTCTGCCAGCCTGCGTCGCGCCATGCGCGTGAATGGGCCTGCCCGTTGCTCCAGTAGGCGGGGTAGGTCCTGGCGCTCTTGGGCAACGTCGCTCCGATGATGCTCTCGATCTCGGTGAAGCTGGCCCTCCACACATTGGTCGTGAGGGACCGCAGGTGCTCTCCAAGCGGGTCGTACTTCCCCATCAGACTATCCAGCCAGCGGTTCCCTTCTTCGTAGACTGGCGTACGAGGGGAGCGCCACGGAGAAAGAGCAGGTACTGGCCGAGTTCAACGCAGCGCATGGCAATCACTATTTTCTAGGGAATCCCCTCGGGGAAGGAGCTTCAGGATTTACGTTCCGCGCTCCTGCTGCTCCGCTGGGCACCTCTCCAACCGGGTCACTTGCCAAAAGTACTCCACGCCGTCGTCCGCTGAGCGAAGTGCGTTCAGTCGGTCAACCTCCTGCCGCGCGCGCTCCTCCGTGAACACGACCTTCTTCACCGTGACCCTGACGCAGACCGGCGTGTCGGCCGAGTGAAAGTCGTCCGCACGGACAATCGCAAATACATGCTCGTGCTTGGAACTAGGCGTCGGGTCCATGACTCACCGCTCGGTCCCAAGGATCTTGTCGGTCAGGGTTCCCAACCTCTCTCCCGTTTGCGCATTGTAGACATCCCGGTTCGTCCGATGGCCACGTCGTCTGCAGCTCCCAGCCCACCTTGCTTCTTCAGCTCATGCAGTCGGTTGCTGGCGACCTTTGGATCAAGTCCGTGGTACTTCTCCAAGTGCTTGAACGTCTGGGCGAGAGCGCCCTCCCCTCGGAACGGGTTGCCCTGGATGCAGTCGTTGTGAACCCAAACCGCCGGATCCCGCTTCCGCCTCGCAGACGAAGTACGTGTGCCAGTTCTCGACCTCGAAGCTGAAGTGGTCGGCCTCTTCCTGGCGAACCTCGCGGTCGGTGACGACGAGCTGCTCGCCCAGGGAGCCGAGGAGCGGATCGCCGGGCTCGAGGTCTTCGGCGGCGACCCCGCCCCGGCCCTGGCCCCAGAACGGGTGCTCGGTCGCGCAGCCGACCTGCTGTTCGTCGTCGGCTGAGTCTGGGTCTGAGCCGTCCTCGGCGTCCGACGAGGAACCTCCCTTCGCGTGCCCGACCCGGTGCCGCTCGCCGCGCCCGGCCGGCAGGCCGTGGTCCTCGCCTCGCGTGGACGGATCCGTCCTCGGCGAGCCTCGCTCCGGCAAGCGGGACTTCCACCCTGCTCCTCTGCGGACGCTTGTGTAGCAGCACACCGCGCAGGCACGCAGGGGCTCCCGGGGGCACGGCCAGGGCCCGCAGCGAGGGCTCGCCTTCCTCCGCGCCGCGCGCCGCGAATCAGGATACAGTGCGGTCATGAACGACGACGCCCGCCCTCCCCGCCTTACCGAACTGGTCGCCTGCGGCGGCTGAGCCTCCAAGCTCGGCCCCCAGGTCCTGGGGGCGATCCTGGACCGGCTCCCCAAGCACGAGCACCCCGACCTCTTGGTCGGCTTCGAGCACAGCTCGGACGCCGGGGTCTACCGCCTCGACGCCGAGCGGGCCTTGGTGCAGTCGGTGGACTTCTTCACCCCGATCGTGGACGACCCGCGCACCTTCGGCCGGATCGCCGCCGCCAACGCCCTCTCCGACCTCTACGCCATGGGGGCCGAGCCGCGCACGGCGCTGGCGATCGTCTGCTTCCCCTCGCAGCGCCTCGACGCCGAGGTTCTCTTGGAGATCCTCCTCGGCGGCGCCGAAACCGTGCGGGAGGCGGGCGCCCTCTTGGTGGGCGGGCACTCGGTCATGGACCCCGAACTCAAGTACGGGCTCTCGGTGACCGGACTCGTCCACCCCGAGCGCCTGCGCACCAACGCCGCCGCCCGGCCCGGCGACCAGCTCGTGCTCACCAAGCCCCTCGGCACGGGGCTCATTGCCAACGCCCTCAAGGCCGGCAAGGTCGCAGAGGACGACCCCCGCGTGCGCGAGGCGATCGACAGCATGGCGGCCCTCAACGCCGTGGCGTCCGCGGTCTTCGCCCGCCACGGTGTGCGCTGCTCCACCGACGTGACCGGCTTCGGGCTGCTCGGCCACGCGCACGAAGTCGCCCTCGCCAGCGGCGTCGCGCTCACCCTCCGGAGCGCCGCCCTGCCCGTCTTCGAACTCGCCCTGGAGCTGGCCGAGGCGCCCCTGGGGGGAGGCTCGCGCGACAACGAACTCGCCGCCGACGCCTTCACCGAGCGCGCGGCGGGGCACTCGACACCCCACGCCCGCCTCGCGGCCGACGCCCAGACCTCCGGCGGGCTCCTCGGCTGCGTCCCGCCCGCGGCCCTCGAGGCCGTGCTGGAGGACCTCCGCGCCGCGGGAGTCGTCGCCGCCGCGCACGTCGGCGAAGTCTCCGCCGGCACCCCCGGACGCATTCGCCTGGTGTAGACTCGCGCTCCTTCCCGGAGGAGGACGCCGTGGCCCTCAGCCCCGACCTGCTCGAGATCCTGCGCTGCCCCGAAGACCGCACCCGCCTGGCCCTGGCCGACGAGGCGCTGGTCGCGCGCCTCAACGCGGCCATTGCCGCGGGCAAGGTGACCAACAAGGGCGGCGAGCCCGTGCGGGAGGCGGTCGACGCGGGGCTCGTGCGCGAGGACGGCGCGATCCTCTACCCGGTGCGCGAGGACATTCCCGTCCTCCTGATCGAAGAGGGGATTCCCCTCGCGCAGCTCGACGCGGGCGAAAGCGCCTCCTGAGCGCCGAAGCGCACCCCCGGCGCCGTCTTCCCTTCGCCGGGTCCGCCACGGCACCCCCCCCAGGCTGCCGGAATCGCCGGGCCGAGGAGGGGCGCGGACAAAGAGCTCGCGCCGTAGCGACCGGCGAGGAGGCTCCTGGCAGGGACCCCTTGCCGAGTTCCGGCGGCGGGGCTCCGCTCAGCCCTCCTTGACGCGCTGCAGGTAGCGTCCTTCGCGGGTGTCCACGCGCACGCGCTCGCCGCGTTCGAGGTAGAGGGGCACCTGCACCACCAGCCCGGTCTCCAGGGTGGCGGCCTTGGTTTGCCCCGAGCCCGTCGCCTTGCTGGGGGGCGCGCACTCGGTGATTTCGAGGTCCACGGCAGCAGGGAGCTTCACCCCGAGCACTTCGCCGTCGAGCATGACGAGCTGCAGGGAGAGGTTGTCGGTGAGGTAGTGGCGCGCGTCGCCGAGGTCTTCTTCGCTCAGGCAGTACTGCTCGTAGGTGGTCTGGTCCATGAAGTGGCGCCCCTCGCCGTCGGCGTAGAGGTATTCGACTTCCTTCTCCTCGACGTTGGGCGCCGCGACCTTGTCGCCGCCGCGAAAGCTCTTCTCCTGCACGGCACCGGTGCGCGCGTTGCGGACCTTGGCCTTGACGATGAGCGCGGCGCCGCGCGCGGTCGGGGTCTGCCGGGTGACCGAGAGGATCTGCCAGGGGTCTCCGTCGAGTTCGATCCAGAGCCCCTTCTCCATGTCGCTCGTCGAGATCATTGCTCCAGGGTAGCACTTGCCCCCTCGCAGGGAGCGGCGCATACTCGCCCGCCATGCAGCGCGTCCTCGCGGGCGACATTGGCGGAACCCACGTGCGCCTTGCGCTGGTGGAAGTCGACGAGGAACGCGCGCGCGTCGTCGCCGAGGAACGCTTCGCCGTGGCCGCCCACACGGGCGCCGCCGAGCCGCTGCGGCGTTTCCTGCGCGCCCTCGGCGAAGGAGCCCCGCGCCGCGCCTGCCTGGGCGTCGCCGGCACGGTCTCGGGGCGGCGCGTCGAAGGCGTGAACACCGACTGGGTGGTCGACGCCGACGCGCTCGAAGAAGCCACGGGCCTCGAGCGGGTGGAGCTCGTCAACGACTTCTTCGCCGCCGCCCGCGGCGTGGACCTCCTCGGGCCGCAGGACGTGCTCGCGGTGGGGGAAGGCCGCGCGGCGCGCGCGGACCAGCCCCAGGCCGTGCTCGGCGCGGGCACCGGGCTCGGCGAGGCCCTGCGCCTCCCCGCGCCCGGCAATGGCTGGCGCGTGGTGGGCACCGAAGGCGGACACCGCGGCTTCGCCCCCCGCACGCCCCTGCAGGACCGACTGCTGGTATGGCTGCGCGCGCGCCACGGGCGCGTCTCCACCGAGCGGGTCCTCTCGGGGCCGGGACTGGCCGCGATCTACCGCTTCCTCGTCGCGGCCGAGGGACGCCCCCCCGCGCCGGACGTCGAGTCCGCGCCCCCTCTCCGCCAACCCGAGCGGATCTCGGCCCTCGCCGAGGAACACCCCACCTGCGCGGAAGCCCTCTCGGTCTTCCTCGACGTCTACGGGGCCGAAGCCGGCGACCTCGCCTTGACCGTCCTCGCGGGCGGCGGCGTCTACGTGGCCGGCGGAATCGCCCCCGCCGTCCTCGGCCCCCCCGTGCGGCGCGCGCGCTTCCGCCGCGCCTTCGAGGACAAGGGCCGCCTCCGCTCCTTCGTCGCGGCCATCCCGGTCTGGGTGGTGACCAGCCCCCACCTCGGTCTCCTCGGCGCGGCCGCCGTCGCGGCGGCGCCGACCCCGCCCTGCGCGCCCTGACCCGCCGCCCCGGCGGCGCCGAAGCGGCCGCTTGCGCGCTCGCAAAGCGTCGCTCCACACCGTAGGGTGCCCCTGGGTGGACGCGCACGGCTACCGGATCCTGGAAGAGCTCGGCCGCGGCGGCATGGGCGCCGTCTACCGGGCCTTCGACCCGCGCCTCGGCCGCGAGGTCGCCCTCAAGCAGCTTCTCCCCTCGGCGGAGGGCGACCCCGACCTCCTCCTCCGCCTTCGGCGCGAAGCCGAGGCCCTCGCACGCCTCCGGCACCCCAACGTCGTTGCCGTCCATGACCTGGTCTCCCTCGGCGGGCGCCCGACCCTCGTGCTGGAGTTCGTCGCGGGCGAGTCGCTCGAAGAGCGCCTGCGCCGGGAAGGCCCCCTGCCGCCCGCCGAGGTACTCTCCCTCGGCGAGGCCCTCGCGAGCGCCCTGGCGGCAGCCCACGCCGCGGGGATCGTCCACCGCGACGTCAAGCCCGCAAACGTCCTCCTGCGTGCGAAGAGCGGCGCCCCGCTCCTCACCGACTTCGGCCTCGCCCGGGACCTGCGCCCAGAAGCCGAACGCCTGACCCGCACCGGGAGCTTCCTGGGCACCCCGACCGCGGTGGCCCCCGAGCAGGTGGACGCCCGCTTCGGCGAAGTCGGCCCCGCCACCGACGTCTACGGCCTCGGGATCACCCTCTACGCCGCCGCCACGGGGCGCCTGCCCTTCGCAGGGAAGACCGCCCTCGCGGCCCTCGAGCAGGTGGTGAGCCGGCCGCCGCCGGCGCCCCGCGCCTTCGCGCCCGGGCTCCCGCCCCCGCTCGAGGACCTGCTCCTGCGCTGCCTGGCCAAGTCCCCTGGCGAGCGCCCCCCTTCGGCCGAGGCCCTCGCCCGCGAGCTTGCCGCGCTCGAGGCGCGCGTCGCCGCAGGGGAGTTCCGGGGACGCCGACTCGCGGCCCCTGCCGCGCTCTTGCTCGCCGCCGCGGCCGCGTGCGCCGCCCTGGTTGCGGCCTCCGGCTCCAGCGTGGAGGACGCCGCCCCCGGCGAGCGGCCGGAGGGCACCGGGCCGGTCTCGCTGCCCGGCGAGGGTTTCGCCAAAGGGACCCTCGCCCCTCCGCGC
>RFHU01000547.1 GCA_003695705.1 Planctomycetota bacterium | reverse complement strand
GCCGGCGGGGGGGGGAGGGGCCCGCGCCCGCCGTCGGCGAAACGAAGGGCAGAGGGTCCTGCGAGCGAAGGCCTTGCGGCGCATGGCAGGCCGGTTGCAAAGGGGCCCGCGGGAAGGGAGCCCGCCATGACCGCCCGCCAGCGACCGCTCGTCCACTCGACCTCGACCCCGGCGTGGGGGAGGGCGCCGCTCGTCGCCCTCCTGCTGGTCGCCGGCTGCGGAACCGCCGACCGGGACGGGTCTTCGCCGGCCGCGCCGGGGAGGATTTCGGGTCCGCTGGCTCCCTTCCCCGCGGCAGCCCCCCGCGCGAGCGCCGCGCCTTCGCCGGCGGCTGGCGGCGCGGCGGCGCCCACCGCCCCTGCGCGCCGAGCGGGGGGCGGCCGGGCGCTCCGCGCCGGGGCCCCTGCCGCTTCCTCCGGCGCACCGAACGCCCCCGCGCCCTTCGCCGCCCCCACGGCTTCCGCAGCCGTTCGCCCGGGGAAGGGCTCTGCGGCGAGGCCTTCGCGCAGCGCGCCGCGGGACAGCGACGGCGACGGCCTCTTCGACGGGGAGGAGCGCCTCCTCGGCAGCGACCCCGGGCGGCGCGACAGCGACGGAGACGGGGTGCCCGACGCCCTCGACCTCGCGCCGACCTTCGGCGCCCGGGGCTACGGCGGGTTCGACTCCACCTTTCCTTCCGGAACCATCGTGCGCAGCCTGCGCTTGCACGTCCTCGCGCTGCGAGGGCGGGCGCGCGTCTCGGCCTGGGCCGGGAGCTGGCGCCTCGTGCGGTCGGGGAGCCGGGGGACGCGCAGCAGCGAAGCCACCCCCGCTCGCGTCCGCGCCTTGCTCGAGCAAGGCCTCGCCGCCGGCGAGTTCGGCCTCGCCTCCCTCGCTGCCGACGGCATGCCCCGCACGCTGCGCACCGTCAACGCCCTCGAGCGGCAGGTCCTCCACAAGCGCTACGAGGTCGACTACGACCTCAAGGACTGCCCGCACCGCGCGACCCTGCGCAACCTACGGGCGACGACCCTGCGCGACGAGGCCGGGCGTCCCTTCCTCCACCGCGTGCTCGAGGTTGCCGTGGAGCCCGCGGCCCGCACGGAGCTCGTCCTTCAGCTCGCCTTTCCCGCGGCGCGGCCGCTCCGCTCTTCCGCGCGCCCCGCGCTGCTCTACTGGGAGGTCCCCGCGAGCGAGGGCGCCGCGGAGTCTTCGCTGCGGGGAGTGAGCCTCGGGACGCCCGTGGGCGCCGCGGCCGCGTCCTTCCGCGTGGATCTTGGCGTCGCGCCCAGCAAGGTGGTCGCGCGGCGCGTCGTCCTCGTTCCCGCCTGGGTCTCGCGGGGACCGTCGGGCGCGTTCGCCGCGCAAGCAATGGAGGGAGACGGGCTCCGCTTCGCTGCCTGGTCGCGGGAAACCACCGTGCGCCGAGGTGCCCGGGAGCGGCGCCTGGTCGAGATCGTGCGCACGCCCCGCAGCCTCCGGGAACGCCCGCTGGCGGCCGCACTCGCCCTCGACGCCGTCGCGTCGAGCGACGGCGTCCGAAAGCACCTCGTCCGTACCGCCGGCGGGTGGATTGCGAGCGAACTGCGCTCGCGCGTTTGGTTCCGCGCGACCCGCGAGGCAATCCTCGCGCGCTTCGAGACCCGCGTGCGCTGGTCGCGCGGCGCCACCGCCGACGCGGTGCTCCACGCCGAGGACCGCCAGCGCTTCGCCGCCCTCGTCGACGACCTGCAGGGCGCTGGTGCGGGAGCGCGCGCCGTCTTCGACGCGGGAGGGGCGGCCCTCCTCGCGCCGGCGCGCGGCGGCGTGCGCGTCGACCTCTACGCACTCTCGGGCCAAGCGGCGGACCTCGTGCGCCGCGTCGGTCGCCTCGACTTCGTCCGCGTCCGCCTGCCCACGGCGGGTGCCGTCCTCGGCGGCCCCGAGGGGCGCGCGGCCCTGGCTGCCTTCGACGGGGCGCGCTCGCTGGCCGCCTCCGTTCGCGCGTTCTCCGGGGGAGACGCGGGAGCGGGCGGCCTTTACGCGGTGCGCGCCGGCGGCGAGTTCCTCGCCGCCCTCGGTCGCCAGCGCGCGCACGCGCTCCCGGAGGGGATCCTGGGCGGAGTCGGATCGGTGCTGCAGGCGGGCCGGGCCTTCGAGCAGGGAGACCTCGCCCTCGGCTTGGTGCACGTGGCCCACGGGAGCGGCGCGCTCCTGCAGCGGATCGCCAGCCTGCGCGGAGCCGGTCTGGGGGGACTGGTCGGCGTTGGCCTCGGCGCCGTGGACGCGGCCTTGGAGCTTCACCGCGCTCAACAGGAGAGCGACCCCATCGCCCGCCAAGCCCACTACGAAGCCGCCGCTGCCGTGGCCGTCGACGCGGGCGTCTCCTTGCTTCCGGGGATCGGACCGCTCGTCCAGACGGCCTGGCGCCTCTCCGCCTCGGCGGTCCTGGCGCTCGTCCCCGAGCCCCGCTGGTTGCAGGTCTTCCGCACGCCCGGGACCTTGGCGAGCTTCGTGGGTGTGGCCCTGTTCACCGACGAGGTCCCCGCCGCCTTGGCCGAGGAGGCCTACGCATGGGCTGCCCGAGAGCTCCAGGCCGAAGCAGACCGCCTGGCGGCAACCGGCGCGGCGGTTCTGGTGGTCCTGCCGCGCGCCCCGCTGGCCGAGGCGTCTCTCCAGCGACTCTCTCCCTCGACCTCCAGGGCGCGGACCTTTCAGGACGTTGGGCCCGCGGCAGCCCGCGCACGGCGCGGACGGCGGCCTGCGCCGAGCTCCTCCGGCGCGGGAGCGGAGGGTTCGTCGCGGCGGCGTCCCTCGCCGGTGGCGAGTCGCCGGGGAGTTCGCCGTGGGCGGGCGCGCCGCGAGCCGGGGCGCGCGCTGGGGCCGGTCTCCAGCGCTCTCCGGCCTGCGCGGAGCGTGGGGGACGATCCCGGAGCGAACGGGCCGCGGCGCGCGTCCGCCCGTCGCTCCTTCGCCCGCGGTCGAGGGACCCCAGGGCTGCCGGCTCCGCGGCGCGCGCGCGGAGAAGGCCGGACCGTTCGCCGCCGCCGGAGGCCGCGCCCCCGGAGCCGTTGAGTGTCCTTCGGCGGCGGCGTGCGCGCAGACAGAGGGCTCGGCGGACGGGCAGGAGTGCGTCCGCCCCAGTAGAGTGACGGAATGCTGGCCGAGCGCTACGCCCCCACGGGTCCGGCCACCGCCCACGGCTTTCCCGCGCGCGAGCGATTCTCGGGGGCGTCGGTGTGGATCGAGGTGGTTCCGCAGGCCCTGGCGGACGAAGCCGGCTTTCCGCGGCGGCTGCGGCGGCGCGCCGCGTTGCGGCACCCCTCGCTTCTGCGGTTGCTCGACTTCGGGGTGTCCCTCGACGAGGCCGCGGACCTCGGCGTGGAGGAGGGGGCCACCTACCTGGTGCACGCCCAGGCGGAGGGAGAGCCCTTCGACGCCGCGGCGCTGAGCGGGGGCGAGGCGCTCTCGGTCGTTGCGCAGGCCCTCGCCGCCTTCGCCTGCGCGCACGAGCGCGGCCTCTTCCTGGGGGACCTCGGAGCCGAGCGCTTGCTCCTCGTGCGCGGTCCCTCCGGCCCGCGCCTCCGCTGCCGCGGCCTGGGCCCTCTGCCCGCGCCCGCCCAGCCACGCGCTTCCGCGGAGGAGGCCGCGGAGGAAAGCAGGGCTCGGCGGGGCGACCTGCACGCCCTCGGACGCGCGCTGCAGCAACTCCTGCCCGCCGAACTCGTCTTCGCGAGCGCTCCGTTGCGCACGGTCCTCGGCCGGCTCGTGGGTGGAGACGCCGAAGGCGTAGGGCCCGGCGCCGCGGAACTCCTCGAGGAGCTCTTTGCTTGGCGGCCTCGCGTGGCGCGTTCCTTCGACTTCGGGTTCCCCGAGGTCCCCCTGGTGGGTCGCGAGCCGCTCGTCCGTGACCTGTCGTCTGCCCTCGAGGCGGTCCTCGTTGGCGGCGACGCGGGAGCTCCGCGTTGGGTCTGGCTGCGCGGCGAGGTGGGCAGCGGGCGCTCGCGCCTCGTCGACGAGGCGACGCGGCGGCTGCGCTTGCAGGGCGTCGCGGTCGTGGAGGTGCGCCGTCCCGAGGCGGTCGCCGAGCTCGTGGGCCTGGCCCGTCGAGCTCCGACCGCGGCGGTCGTCCGCGATCTGGACGACGCTCCCGGGATCCTGCGCGAGGCCGTGTTCGACGCCGTTCGGCGTACCCAGGCCTTGCCGCGCGTGCGGCTGGCGTGGGTCACGACCCTCACTCCGCGCGCGACGCATGGGGGCGGAGGTCGGGACCTGGCCGCCGCCGCCGAACAGGCCCCCCCGCGGGTGCTGGAGGTCGAGGGCCTGGAGCGCCCTGGGCTGCGCGCGCTCCTGGCGGCGATCCTTTCCCTGGAGCGAATCCCCGAGCGGCTCCTCGACGCGGTCGAGGGCTGGTGCGGGGGAAACCCCGCCTTGGCCCGGCTTGCCCTCGAACGGCTCTTGGAGGCGGGGGCCCTGGAGCGAGCGGGGAGCTCCTACCGGGTTCGGGTCGACGCCTTGGACGGCGTCCCGGGGCCCGTTCCCGCGGTGGCGCCCTTGCTCCCGCCCGGGCTGTCGCGCCGGGAGCGTCGGGTGCTTCGCGCCCTGGCCGTCGCGCCGGGCCCGCAGAGCGAGTCGGCGCTGCGGACGGGCTGCGGGCTCTCCGCCGCCGACGTGGCCGCGGCCAGCGAGGCGCTCTGCGCGCTCGGCGTGGCCCGGCGCGACGGCCAGGGCCGGCTCGTCGTTCGCCGCCGCGTGGTCGCGGCGCAGGTCCTCGACGCCTTGCCGCGCAGGGAGAGGGATCGCTTGCACCGCGAGGCCATTGCCCGGTACCGTCCGGCGCTCGCAGGGAGCGAGGTCGCGGAGGTGTCCGACGAGACCGTGGCGGCCCTCGCCCACCACTCCTTGGCCTTGCCCGACGTCTCCTTGGCCGCCCAGGTCCTCCCCGAGGCGGCCCGCCGCGCCCGCGCGCGGGGAGAGCGGCGTCGCGCGGCCCACCTCCTTTCCTCTCTGCTCGCCCTGAACGAGGGGTTCCCGGCCGCGCTGCGCGTCCGCTTGCAGGCGGAGCTTGGGGAGGACCTGCTCCTTGCCGGGCGACCGCGCGACGCCGAGCGCGCCTTCGCGACAGCGCTCGCCTCCCGCAGTCCCTCCTTGCGGGCCTTGGATCGCGCCCGACTGCACCGCCAGCGGGCAGCAGCGGCCCTGGGGGCGGGAGAGTGCGCCGTCGCCCGCGCGGCCCTCGCACGAGCGCGAGAGCAACTCGACGCCATCGACGAGCGGAACGAGGCCTGGACCCACGAGGATCGCGCCCTCCGGCGCCTCGCGGCCCAGGAAGCCCATCAGACGGGACGACAACGCGACGCCTTGCAGCGTACCGGCGCGCTCTTGCGAGAACTGGCCGCCGAGGGGAGCCAGCCGACCCTCCTCGAAGCATCGCTCTGGAACCTGCGCGGTCTGGCGCGCTTTCACCTAGCCGACCTCCCCCGGGCGCGGAAGCTCCTGCGTCGGAGCCTGCGCCTGTGCCGCTCGCTCGGCCACGAGGAGGGAGAGCTCGTCACGCTGGGGAACTTGGGCTGCGTGCTCGCCGCCGCCGGGGACCGGCGCTCCGCCCACGGCCTGCACCGGCGCAGCCTGCGCCTGGCGCGCCGCTGCGGCGACCTCGGCGGCCAGTCCCGCGCCTACACCAACCTGGGGAACCTGGCGAGCGGCCGCGGCCGTCACGCCGCGGCGCGCCGCTTCTACCGGCGCGCCTTGACCCTCGACGCGCTCCGGCGCGACGACCGCGCGGCCAGCTTGGCGCTCGCTTCGCTGGGCGACCTGTGCCTCGCCGAGCACGATCCGCGCCGAGCGCTGCCTTACCTCGAACGCGCCGCGGCGCTGGCGACGGCGGTGGACTACCCCTACGGTCGCGCCATTGCGCTGGCCAACGCGGCCCACGCGCACCTGCAGCTCGGCGAACTCCTGCGTGCGCGCGAGCGCGCCGCGGAGGCGCTCGAGCTGCGCAGGGGGCTGGGAGACCCGGTCCGGCGGGTTCGGAGCCTGGCGAGCGCCGCCCGGATCGAGCTGCGCCTGGGCCAGCTCGACGCCGCCGCCGCCCTCCTCGCCGAGGCCGACGCGGCCCTCGCGGAGGTAGGCCCTGCGGCGCAGGCCGAGCGGGAGCTCGCGCGCGCGGAGCACGCGGCGGCCGAAGGAGCGCTCGGGCGCGCGGAGGACGCCTGCGAGCGGTGCCTGGAGGCCTGCGCACGCGCTCAGGCCCTCTGGACCCGCGCCGAGGCCCTGGGCGTGCGCAGCCGGGCGCTGCTCGCCGGGGGGCGGGCGGAGGCGGCGGAGCGGGTGGCGCGGCGCGCCGAGGCCGAGGCCGCGGCCGTGGGCGCCGAGGGCCTCGCGGCCGGCGCTCGGGTGCTCGCCGCCCGGGCGCGTTGCGCCGGGGGGGCATCCCCCGCCGAACTCGAGGGCCTCGTCGGGACGGTGCGCGAGGCTCGCTCCTTCGCGGTCGCTCGCGAATTGGCTGAGCTCGAGCGCGAGGCCGCCGCCTGCCTGGCCCGGATTTTCGCCACCCTTGGGCGCAGCGACGAAGCCCGTGCGGAGGTCTTGGCCGCGCGGCGCGCCGCCGCGCGTGTCCTGGACCCCCTGCCGCGAGCGCTGCGCCGCGCCGCGCGTGCGCTCTCCTGGGTGCGTGCCGACCTCGAGGTCCCGGGCGGCGGGGGGGACGCGCCGGCGCGTGGCGAGGCGAAGGCGCCTGCTCCGGCACGGGGCGAAGGCGCGGCGGCGCGAGCGGCGCAGGACCCGCTCGGCGACGTGCTGCGAGGAGCCCTGCCGGTCCTCCGCTGCCAGCTCGCCTTCGCCCTGCGCCGCGAGGGCGCGACCTTTCTCGAGGCCGGGGCGCGCGCGGTCGGGGACGTCCGGGCGGTCCTTCCTCCCGAGCTCCTCGGCGCCGCCCACGACGCGCCCTGCCGGCGCCGCGTAGAGACCCGGGCCGGTCCACGGCACGCCCTGCTCGTCCCGGCGGGGGGGCGCCGCGGCGTGCTCGCCTTGCTGCGCGAGGGGGATCCCTTCGCAGAGGCCGAATTCGAACTCGCGGCCGCCTTCGCCGCGGCCTTGGCCCCTTGGCTTCGGCCGGCGCAGGGGCGGAGTCGGCGGCGGGCATCCCTGCGCCGCGAGCGCTGGGGAATTCTCGGGCGCTCCCGCGCGGTCTCCGCCTTGCTCGACCGCATCGAGCGCTTCGCCGCCTTCTCGCTGCCGGTCCTGGTGCGGGGCGAGAGCGGCACGGGCAAGGAGCTGGTCGCGCGCGCGCTCCACCGCGCAGGCCCGCGGGCCGACGGCCCCTTCGTCGTTTTCAACGCGGCGGCGGTGGCCGAGTCGCTGCTCACCGTCGAACTCTTCGGGGCGGCGCCGGGGGCGTACACCGGGGCGACGGGCGGGCCCGGCGTCTTCGAGCTCGCCGACGGGGGGACCCTCTTCCTCGACGAGGTCGGCGCGACCCCTCCCGCGGCCCAGGCCATGCTCCTGCGCGTCCTCGAGGCCCAGCGCGTGCGGCGCGTGGGGGACGCCGTCCTGCGTCCGGTGGACGTGCGTGTGGTCAGCGCCACCCACGAGGACCTCCGCAGCCGGGCCCGGAGCGGCGAGTTCCGCGAAGACCTCTACTACCGTCTCTGCGGGCTGAGCTTGGAGGTCCCCCCGCTGCGGGCCCGCCGTGGGGATGCGGTCCTGCTCGCGCGGCACTTCTTGCGGGAGGCGCAGCGCGAAGGGCGGGGCGTTGGCCTGCGCCTTGCCCCGGATGCCCTCGACGCCATCGCCGCGCACCGCTGGCCGGGCAACGTGCGCGAGTTGCGCAACGCCATCGAGCGCGCGGTGGCGCTCTGCGAGGGACCCGAGGTGTGCGCCGCGGACCTCGGCCTCGAGGCGGCATTCGCCTCTGCTCAGGCGTCCGGAGAGACCCTCGCGGCGCGCGAACGCGACGCCATCGCGCAGGCCCTCGCCGCCCACCCCACCCTCACGGCGGCGGCCGCCGCCCTGGGCATCGACCGGCGCACCCTGCGCCGGCGCATGGAGCGGTACGGGCTGAAGCGTCCGGGTTCTTGAGGGCGGGCGCTCCGCCCCCGCCCGGACCGCGCAACGCCGCGGCGGCCCGGGGCTCGAACCCTCGACGGGGGTCCTCCGCCGCGCGCAACCAACCCACGGACTTCGGTCTCGGACCGGGCGGGAAGGCCCGCGGGCGCGCACCGGGCCCGGAGGGCGAACGACCTACGGGCTCGAGGGCTAAGTGGCTGATGCGAATCTGGTTGCGCGCACCTGGATCCAAGGGGCCACGCGTGGCCGGGCCTTTGCCCAGGGGCCACCCGATCGCGAAGCCCTCAGCCTGGAGTCGTCTCATGCGCGCTCGTCTCTGCTACGCCCTCCCCGTCCTGCTGCTCGGCTGCGGCGGCCACGGCGGCTCGTCGCCCCGGTCCGCCGCCGCCGGCTCGACGGCCGGGAACGCACCTCCGGCGGTCGCCGCGGCCGTGCCCCGCGCCGGCACCAGCGGGCAATCTCCCGCGAGAGGGACGGTCCTCGTCGACTACGTCTTGCAAGACGCCGAGGGAGACCCGGTGACCTTGGCGGTGGACTTCTCGGTGGACCAAGGGCAGACCTGGCAGCCCGCCACGCGGGACCCGAGCGCGGGAGACGCCACGCAAGGACTGCTGACGTCCTCGGGAGGCGTCGCCTACGTCTTCGCCTGGGATTCGACCTTGGATCTTCCGGGCGCGGTCGCGGACGTTCGCTTGCGCCTGACGCCTTCGGACCGCGCCGTCGGTCCGGCGGGGGAGACCCCCGACTTCCGCCTCGACAACGCCTCGCCGCCGACGCCGACGACGACGCCGACGCCGCTGGCGGTCTCGCGCCTCTCCCCGGATCGCGGTGTGGCCGGGGCGTCGGTGCGGATCCGCGGGCAGGGCTTCGACCCCAGCCTCGCGGGCAACCGGGTCACCTTCGACGGTCGCCCGGCTCAGCTCCTCGTGGCCAGTTCGACCCAGCTCGTCGTGGGCAGCCCGCGCGGCCTTCCGCTCGGGCCGGCCTCGGTCGCGGTGACGGCGCGCGGCCAGACCGTCGCTGCGGGCACCTTCCAGGTCCTCCCCGTCGCCCGCTTGACCTCGATCGCTCCGCCGCGCGCCGCCCCCGGCGACGTCGTCGTCCTGCGCGGGACCACCTTCGACACCGCGCCCAACGGGGTGGTGGTTCGCTTCGCGGGAGGCGTGAGCGCGGTGGTGACCGCCGCTTCGACGACCGAAGTCCGTACCGCGGTGCCCGCCGGGGCGCGCACGGGTTCGGTGGTCGTCGTGACCCACGGAGGCGTCTCCAATCCCCTCTCCCTCACGGTGGCCGGGACCGCGCCGACCGCGCCGACCGCGCCAACCGCGCCAACCGCGCCAACCGTGCCGTCCGCGCCCGCAGACGACCACGGCGACGACGCCGCGCACGCGACCGTCATCGCCGTCGGCGCGCCCGCGCGGGCCGGGCGCATCGAGCGGGCCCAGGACCGCGACTGGTTTGCGGTCTCCCTGCAGGCCGGGCGCAGCTACACCTTCCAGACGACCATCGTGCGCCCCATGGACTCGGTGCTCGCTCTCATCGACACCAACGGCACGCGCGTCCTCGCGACCAACGACGACTACCCCGGCCTGGGGATCGCCTCGCGCATCGACTTCCGCCCTGCGGTCGGCGGGACCTACTACCTCGAGGTGACGCCCTTCCGTCCCTTCTCCTTGGGCGACTACACGATTCGGGCGGAGGACCGGGGCGCCGTCGCGCCCGCCACGCCGGGGGCGACGCCGCCCGGGACGACGCCGCCCGGGACGACGCCGCCCGGGACGACGACCGGGACGACGGGCGGCGGCCGGCCAAGCGTCACGGCCATCGCTACGCCAAGCGGCGGTCCTACGAACACGGTTTCCGTAGCCTTCACCGTGGCCGACCCCGACGGCGACCGAGTCGACCTCCAGGCCGAGTATCAGATCGGCTTTGGCCCTGCGTGGAACCCCGCCACTCCCAGCGCCGCGTCGCCGCCGCTGCGGGGGATCCTTGCGGGCCCTGCGGGCACGAACCATCGCTTCGTGTGGAACGCGCGGGCCGACCTGCCGGCAGCCCAGAGCCCCCTGACGGTGCGCGTCCGCATCGTCCCCTCCGACGCGGGCGGCGTGGGACGCGCGCTGTTCACGCGCCTGTTCGTGGTCCAGGTGACGGGCGGCGGGCTCCCTGCGACGTCGGTCCCGCCTCCCGCGCCCAGCGTCAACACGCCCCCGACGGTGCTCTCGGTGGGGACTCCGCAGGGCATTCAGCGGGGCCTGGTGGCCCTCCCCTACACGGTGGCCGACGCGCAGAGCGACCGCGTCGACGTCGAGGTCCACTACATGCTCGACGCTCGCAGTGGTTGGCGGGTCGCCACGCTCGGGCAAGCCTCCGACCCGGTGCAGAACGTGGCCACTTCTCCCAGCGGTCGCAGCTACCGGGTCGTGTGGGACGCGCTGGCCGACATGGGCCTCGTCAACCGCTCCGGGGTCGTCCTGCGCGTGCGCGCGCGCGACGCCGCCGGAGTGAGCGTGGCGCGCGTCACCGGAAGCTTTGCGGTGCACAACCGCTGATCGTTGCGCCGGCCGTCGGCGCCGGAGCTCCCGCGCCGACGGCCGCCGGTTGGCGCTGCTCCCCGCGGGGTGGCTACGTTGTGCGGGTGGACTCCGCTCCGCCGCCCGAGCCTCTCCCTCCCTCCACCGCGTCGCTGGACCGGCTGCGCCCGACGACGCGTGAGGCCGAGAACCCAGTGAGCCCCTCCTCCACCGAACCGGATCCCGAGGTGTCCTTCGCGGGGAGCGACTGCCCCAGCCACGAAGACATCCTTGCGCGCAGCCCGAGCCTCGAAGGCGAGCTGCGCGAGGCCCGGGCGTCCCCCAGCCGGCGGCTCGGTCGCTACCTGCTCCTCAGCGAGCTCGGTCGTGGCGGCTACGGGTGCGTGTTCCGCGCCTGGGACACGACCCTCGAGCGCTTGGTCGCGCTCAAGCTCCTCACGCGCTTGGGGAGCGACCGCGCCCGACGGCGCTTCCTGCGGGAGGCCAAGGCGACCGCCGCCGTGGAGCACCCGGCCGTCGTCGCCCTCTACGACGTCGGCGAGCACCGCGGGCTGCCCTATCTGGTCATGGAGTACGTGGAGGGGCGGACCCTCAAGGACTTCGCCGCCGAGTCCGCAGGGCGACCGGGCGCGGCGCGCGTGGCGACCGCCGTTGCCCTCCTCCGCCAGGTCGCGGAGGCGACCGCTGCGGCGCACGCGCGGGGCCTCCTGCACCGGGACCTCAAACCCTCGAACGTCCTGGTCACGCCGGGCGGGAAGGCGCGGGTCCTCGACTTCGGCCTCGTGCACTCCACCGCGGCGCGCCTGCGCCTCACGCGCAGCGGCGCTGCCCTGGGGACGCCGCTGTTCATGGCGCCCGAGCAGGCGCGCGGGGAGCCGCCGGCTCCGACCCTCGACGTCTTCGGCCTCGGGGCCACACTCTACTACGCGCTGACCGGGCGACCCCCCTACGAGGCGGACACCTGGCAAGGCATCCTCGAGGCGCACGCACGGGGCCTTCCTGCCCCTCCCTCGGCGTACGAGCCCGCGGTCCCGCCCGCCCTCGATGACCTGGTCCTGCGTTGCCTGGCAAACGATCCGCGGCAGCGTCCCCAGAGCGCCGCGGAGGTCGCCCGGACCCTCGAGGCGGCGCAGCACGTTTGCGCAAACCGAGGGGCTTCCCCTCGCGCGCGCCTCGCCTTCGCCCTTGCGGGTTTCGCCGGGGTCCTCGTCCTCGCCGGGCTCCTGGGCCACGTTCTGTTCGTCCGGAACCCTGGCGTGGCCGTGGACGGTGGGGACGCGGCCGCGTCGCCGGCGCAAAGCAACCAGCGAGGAAACGCACGCCGCGCTCCGGAGGGTGCAGCGGCGGAGGAGTTGGGGAGCCCGCGCGACGGGGAGTCGGTCGCGGTGCGTTCGCGGAAGCGGGCCGTCCCCTCGGAGCGAGGCAGTGGGGAGTCGCCCCCAGCGGCGGACGCGGGGCGCGAGGGCGCGGCGGCGGAAGGGAAGGCGCAGGCGCGCGCAGATCGTGCGCTGGCGCGCGCGCGCGCCGCCCTCGCCGGCGGCGATCCCCGTCGGGCCGTGGCGGAATGCGACGCCTGCCTTGCCCTGCGCCCAGACGACGTCTCCGCGCGGGCGATCCGCGGGGTTGCCCGCGCGCGGAGCGGCGACTGGCTGGGCGCCGAACGCGACCTCTCCGCGGCGTTGCGCGTGGATCCCCACGACGCCTACTCTCTGCGCAACCGCGCGGCCGTGCGCATCGCGCTGAGGAGGCTCGACGGAGCCGAAGCGGACCTGCAGGCGGCCTTCGCCTTGGGGGTGGTCTCGCCCTCCCTCCTCCACCTAAAGGCGCGGCTGCACGGTGCCCGCGGCGACCTTGCAGGCGCGCTGACGCTCATGGACCGTGCGGTCGCCGACGCCCCGCGCGACGTGGGCTTCCTTTCCTTTCGCGCGCGGTTGCTCACGGGGTTGAAGCGACACCGCGAGGCCGCGAGCTGCCTGACGCAGGCGATCGCCGCCAGTCCGCGACCGGACGCCAACCTCTTCGGGCGTCGCGGAGACGCCCTGCTCCGGGCCGGGGAGCGGCAGGCCGCAGCGGCGGACTACGCCGCCGCCGCGCGCATCGATCCCCGCCTCGCCCGCGCGTGGTTGAGCCTGGCGCGGGTGCGGCGCGGCCTGGGCGATCGGGAGGGCGCCCGGCTTGCCTACCGCCGCTACCTCGGCCTGCGCCCGCGCGACGCGGCCGTCGCCGCCGAAGCGGAGCGCCTCGAGCGCCACGGGGGCGAGTAGGGCGCGGCCCCGTTGCGGATCCGCGTGGGGCTCGGAGGCCTTCGGTCCGGGCGCTGCTCAGCGCGCGAGGAGGGCGCGGAAGCGCGGGTCGTGGCCCAGGTCGGAGGCGAAGGCGCCGAGGCGGTCGCGGTCGACGCCGAGGGCTTGCGCACGGCCCAAGCTGCGCAGCGCGTCGTCGGTGCGCGCGAGGGCGAGCTGCGCTCTGGCCAGCTCCAAGAGCGCAACCCCGCGTTCGGCGTCCGTCGTGGCGAGGCGTGCGGCCCGCCGCAGCTCGGACTCCGCCTCGCCGTAGAGCCCGGCCTCGACGTAGGACGCGGCGAGGCGCAGGCGTGGCAGGGAGGCGCTCGGCCGCTCGAGGACCGCGCGTCGCAGGCAGGCCACCCGCTGGGGCAAGTCCCCGGCGGGGTCGAGGAGGGAGGCGAAGGCTGCGTCGTCGAGGGGAGACCCTCGCAGGTCGAGGACCGGGGGGAAGCGAGTGCGCGGGAGCCGTCGGAGGCCGCCAACGCTGCGGCGGTAGGCGGCCTGCCAACTCCAGCGGCCCCGCGGGTCGTCTACGTTGCGCATGAGCAAGTAGCAAGCCGCCGCTGCCTGGGGTCCGCCGAGGCGGGTGGGGTCCAAGCCGGTGGGCGCGCTCCATTCCCCTCGCAGGCTGCGGACGATCGCGCCCGCGAGGGCGTCCGCGCCGGCCAGGGCCTCGAGGGCGCTGCCCACCGTCTCCAAATCGCGCGGCGACCCGGCGAAGCCGTCGCCTAGGTCCTCGCAGCGGAGCAAGAAGACGTACGGGTTTTCGCGGGCGAGCTGGAGTAGGTCTTCGTGGGCGCGCGGGTCGCCCTTGCGCCCCCGCGCGATCCCCCGCGACCAGAGCGCGTCCGCGCGGTAGGACGGGGAGCGGAGGGCGGCTTCGTAGTCGTTGAGGGCCTCGTCCGTGCGGCCGAGGAGAAGCGCGGCGTGGCCGTGCCAGATCCCGCGGACGCCGGCGATTCGTTGTCGCCGCGCGCGCAGGCGAAGGCTGCGGAGGACGACCCAGGTCCCCATGGGCCAGTTCCTCGGTTCGACCGACGCCGAGTTCGGATCGCTGGACTCGGGCGCGTGGGCACCCAGGTAGGCGCTGGTCAGCCGACCGAACGAGGCCGTTGGTTCCGCAACCCGGGCCGAGGCGAGGAGCTTTCCGTCGCCGGATCTTGCCTGGAGGAGGCCTTCGACGCCGCCCCCCGGGGCCGTCTCGAGGAGCAGGCGCAGGACCAGGTCCCCGCGGTCGGGCAGGGAGACGGTCGGCGCCAGCGCCCGCCCGCGCACGAAGGCCGTTCCCGTGAGTCGGCCCGCCTCCTGCGAGGAAAGCGCCACCTCGACGCCCGTGAAGCTGCCGAGGCTGCCCGAACCGCCTCGCTCGAAGAGACCCAGGCGGAGGGCCGCCAGCCAGGCCCCTCCGTCCAGGGTGAGTTCGCCCTCCAGCTCGAGGGGCAGCCCGCCGCCGGTGTAGAAGCAGAGCAGGGCATTGGTTGCCGAGGCTGCGCAGCGGAGCCGGACGCCCCCGGCCTCGCGCGCGGTGCGAAGCGGGCGCATGACGCCGAGGCGGCCGGATTCCAGCTCGCGGAGGAAGTCGAGCTCGAGGAGTTCGCAGTGCGCGCGGGCAGACCAGCGCTCGAGGCTCCGGAGCGCGAAGTCCCGCTCCGTGCCAGTGAGCCCCCCCAGCGCGAGCGCGCTCTCCAACTCCTCGACGGCTCGCTCCAAGTCGCCGCCTTCTCCGCGGGCCGCGGCGGCTCGCAGCAGCGCGCGCGCGCGCACCTCCCTCGGGACGCCTCCGCGGCGAGCTACCTCCTCCAGGAGCGTCAGGCCGGCCCGGCGCAGGCTCGCCGCCGCGGTGCCTGGGTCCCCTGCGTCCTTCGACGCATTCGCTTGCGGCTCGCCGCGAGCGAGGTCCTCTGCGTCGCGCAGGAGGTCCTCCGCCACGGCGAGGTCCAGGTGCGCGCAGTGGCGCTCCCCGCCGGGGAGAGCGCGCAGGAGCGCCCGCCCCGCCTGGGCCTCCTCGGTGTGGCCCAGGGCCTCGTGCGCACGCACCGCGAGGAGGAGGCGTTCGAGCGGGGCCGGAGGCGCCTCGCCGGCACGGAGGAGGTCGCCGGCGCCGTTTGGAGAGCGCCGCCCGGTGCCGAGGAGCTCTCGCCCGAGGAGCAGTTCGTCGGTTCCGTCTCCGTCGAGGTCGGCGCTGAGCGCGAGCGCGGGACCGTTCGGCTCGGGGCGGGTCAGGCGCAGTTCGGCGTCTTGGCGGTCCTCGGAGAGAGCGGCCCGGCGGATCCACTCGAGTACGCGCCGCCCCCGCGCCCGATCTCGGTAGGAGCGACCGATCCAGAGTTCGCCGCCGAAGGACTGCTCCCAGGCCACCAGCTCCGTCGCCCGGACGGCGGGAGGATTCAGGGACCAGCGCGCGAGCACGGCAGGCGCACCGTCGACTTGCCCCAGCAAGGCCACTTCGGAGGAGCCCACGGCGAGCGCCCGGCCCGGGCCGGGACCCCGGCGCAGGGGGACCAGGCCGCCAACGCTGCTTGCGGCCAGGCGGCCGCGCGGGATCAAGCCCTCGGCGTTCGGCGGGAGGGCGAAGAACTCGACGAGTTCCTCGTCGGGGCCTCTGCGGCCGACGAGGAGTTCGTCGCGCCCGTCGCCGTCGAAGTCGGCTAGCGCTGCGCGCGGTGCTCCGCTGCCTTCCGATTTCGAGTCGGCCAGCGCCTCCAGGTAGAGCGGTGCGCCGGCCCGGCTCCCCAAGAGCGCGAAGCTGCGAGTGGAGCCGGCAGCGGCGAGCGCGACGAAGTCGGTGCGCCCGTCGCCGTCGAGGTCGCCGGCGGCGACCGACGCGACGCGCATGCCTACCTGCGCGGGGCAAGCCTGCCGCGGAGTGGCCCCGTCGCTCGTCGGCACGAAGAAGAAGAAGGCGTAGCCGCCTTCCTCGGCGGCGAGGAGCAGATCGGTGTGCCCGTCGCCGTCCGGATCGCCGCAGGCCACTCCGGTGAGTCGTTGCGTGCCCAAAGCGATCCGGCGGACCGGGCCCTCGCCCGGTCCGTCCTCCCCGACGCGCCACAGGGAGGCATGCCGCCGGGAACTGAGTACCAGCAGCGGGCCCTGCGCATCGGCGGTGGTCGTCGCGCGGAGGAAGTCTTCCAAGCGCCGCGCGGGCGTCAGCGCCTCGAGGGCCGCGGCGAGGGGCTCCCCGTCGGCGTCGGGCGCGAGGAGCGCGCTTGCGGCTTGCCAGGCGCCACGGGCGGACCAGCAGGCCGCCAGTTCCCGTCGGGCCGCGCGCGCCAGCTCCCCTTCCCCGGCGACGAGCGGGGAGAGGAAGGATTCGGCCAGGCGCAGGGAGCTTGCGCGCCCGCGCCGGCGCAGGGCGCGGGCCACCGAGAGCGCAGATCGCCGGCCCAGTTCGCCCGCGGGATCGAGGCGGGCCGCTTCGACCGCGGCCGCGAGCCGGGCCTCGTCGCCGGTCGCTGCCTTGGCGAGCGCGCGAGCGCGCAGCAGGCCCAGCCTCTCCTCCAGGGCGAGCGGCCCGCCCAGGGCCGAGGCGAGGGCGGGTGCGTCTCCGTGGGCGCGCTGCAGGGCCTTCGCCAGCCCCTCCCAGGAGAGCCGGTGCGCGAGGACGCGCAAGGTCGCGGGCTCCCCTTCCTTCAGGGCGCGGGTCGCCTCGGCGCGCAGTTCCGCGACGACGCTTTCGGCGCGCGAAGCGGGGCTCGTCGCCACGCCGCGACCCGAGCGAGCATGGACCGCGAGCAGGGCGGCGAGGGTCGTGGAGGCTACGGCGACGACGCCGAGGAGGTAGACGCCGGCGCGGCGGAGCGGGGCGATGGGGTCGTCTTGGGGCGCGCGCGCCCTCCCCCGCAAGATCTCCTCGATTTCGTCGGCCACTTCGCGGGCGCTCTCGTAGCGGTGCTCGGGTCGCTTGGCGAGGCAGCGCAGGCAGAGCTGCTCCGTTTCGCTTGAGATGCCGGGGTTGTGTTCCCGCGGCGGGCGCACCGGCTCGCGCACCACGGCGTTCATCGTGTCGAGGGCAGTGGCCTCGTTGAACGGGGGAGTCCCCGTGAGGCACTCGTAGAGCACGGCCCCCAAACCGTAGACGTCGCTGCGGGCGTCCAACTCCTCGTTGCGGCCCATGGCCTGTTCGGGGGACATGTAGTTGGGGGTCCCGAGCGCGGTTCCCGTAGCGGTCAAGCGGTTGCTGCCGACTACTTTCGCGACGCCGAAGTCCGTCAGACGTGCGTTGCCATCGCCGTCGACGAGGACGTTGGCCGGCTTGAGGTCGCGGTGCAGGACCCCGGCGTCGTGGGCGTGCTGAAGGCCGAGGGCGGCCTGCCGAATCATGCAGAGGGCCTCCTCTTCGTCGAGGACGCCGCGCACCCGAACGCGCTCGTGGAGCGACTCGCCCCGCACCAACTCCATGGCCAGGTAGAGGACGCCGCCGGCCTCGCCCACGTCGAGCACCGGGACGAGGTGCGGGTGCGTCAGCCGCGCGACGATGCGCGCCTCGGCGACGAAGCGCTGCACGTCCTCGCTGCTGCGGTGTGAGGGGGAGAGGGTCTTGAGGGCCACCGAGCGCTGCAGCCCTTCGTGGAAGGCCTCGTAGACGGCGCCCATCCCGCCCTCGGCGATGAGCCCTCGGATGCGATAAGGGCCGAACTTGCGCCCCACCATGCCCGCAGGGCCGAGGGGGCGGTGCCGGTCGGAGCTCGAGTCGCGGAGGGGGGGCTCGCGATCCACGGACGCCATCATGGGGGCGGCCGCGTGGCCTTTGCAAGCGGACCGCCTCGGGGTCCGCGGCCGGCGGGCGGATGTCTGCGGGGCACGCCCGCCGGGACCCGCGGGACCTCGCGGGCGGGCCTGGGCGCCCGGGCATGAGGTAGAGTCGCCGACATGAAGGGCGAGCGGGAGGCGCTGGCCCGGGGGCTGAGCGACTCCGCCCTCCTGGGGTTGGGCTCGGCGCTGGGCGCGGCGCTCGGCTTCGTGTCCTTGCGCCTGCTGCTCACCGGCTTGAGCGAGGAGGAATACGGGCGCTACTGCCTGTTCCTCGTGGTCGGCGGCGTGGGCACGGTCCTGCTCCACTGGCCGGCCCACGCCATGCTGCGGCTGGGCGCCGAGGACGTGGAAGCGCGGGGCCGACTGGGGCGCGCCTACGGTTCGATCCTCGCGCTGGTGGTCGGCTCGGGCCTCTTCGCCGGGGCCGTGGCCTTCGCCGTCCGCGACGCCATCGCCTCGCTGGTGGGCGCGCCGGTGTGGCACCTGGCGTTGGCCTTTGCCTCGCTCTCCGCCCTGGCGACCCTCTCCTACGCCGTCCTCCAGCCTGCCGGGAAGGTGGGCCTGAGGACCCTCTTCCCGGCCCTCGCGCGCGCGGTCTATGCGGGCCTGCTCGCGCTCGTCGTCTACGGTTCGGGTTCGCTGAACCTCGAGCGCGCGGTGTGGCTGTGCACCGCGAGCGTCGTCCCCGCGGTCGTGCTCCCCCTCGTCGTCGTCGGCGGGGCGCTCGACCGCCCGGCCTTCGACCGGCGCTTCGCAGCCCGCGCCTTCGCCTTCGGCTGGCCGCTGCTCCTGCGGAACCTGGGCATCTCCGGGGTGCTCTACGTGGACGTGCTCCTGGTGCAGGTCTTTCTCGGCCCCGCGGCGGCGGGACGGTACGACGTCGCCTACCGCGTCGCCGAGCAGGTCGTCGTGTTCGGCATGGTCCTCGAATACCTGGTCGGGCCGGTGTTGGCCGTGGCCGCCGCGCGCGGCGACGAGGGACCGCTCCAGCGCTTCTACCGCTTCTTGGCTCCTCCCCTCGCTTGGGGGTGGTCGCTTTGCGCTGCGCTCCTCGTCGTCCTTGCGGAGCCGATCCTGAGCCTTCTCGGCGCCAAGAGCGCCGCCGCCTCGGCGGAGGTCCTGCGACTCCTTGCCCTGACCGTTTCCCTCCGCGGTGCGATGAGCATGGAGGTGGCCGTCTTCGACGCGCACCTGATCTCCCGCTGGCCCACCGCGGTCTTCTTCGCCGGGTTCGCGCTCAACCTCGTCTTGGACCTGGCGCTGCTCTCCGCGGGTTGGGGCCTGACGGGTCCGGCCCTGGCGACCGTGCTGGGATTCGCCCTGCAAGCGATCTGCCGTGCCCTCTACCTCCGCCGCCGTCTGCGCGTCCCGGCCCTAGCCCCCTACGCGTCGATCGTCCCCGTGCTGCTCGTGTTCGTGGTGGTGTGGGCCGGCGGCGCCCTCTGGGGCCTGACGGCCTGGATCCTCCTGGCGGCGAGCTTCCCCCGCCTCGGGCGCCGCCTCGGACTCTTCCCGCCCGAGGGGCGCGCGCTGCTCGAGCAGGTGCGCATGCCCGCGCGCCTGCGCAGGGCGGTCGCGGCCCTCTACGCCGGAGACGCATGAGGCCGCGCCGCGTGCTGCAGTTGATCACCGAGCTGCACCCCGCCGGGGCCGAGCGCGTGGTCTACGAACTCGCAACGCGCCTCTCCCCCGAACGTTGGCAGGTGCAGGTGGCCGGCCTCCGCAGTCCGGGCGGGGACGAGGGGGCGGTCGCGCGGGCGCTGCGCGCCGCGGGGATCGAGGTGCACCCGCTCGGCTTTCGGCACAAGGCCGACCTGCGGGCTGCCGCGCGCTTGCTGCGCCTCGTGCGCCGTTGGCGCCCGCACCTGGTCCACGCGCACCTGTTCCACGCCAACCTCGCGGCGCGCCTCCTCGCACTCCTGGGTGCGCAGCGGACGGTGAGCACCGTGCACGTCGTGGAGCGCCGCCGCTTGCCCCAGCGGATCCTTCTCGAACGCCTCGGTGCGCGCCTGGACGACGCAACGGTGTGCGTCTCCGAGGCCGTCGCACGCTACGCGCTGAGCTCCCTCGGGGTGCGTCCGGAACGGCTGCGGGTCGTGCCGAACGGGGTCGACCTCTCGGCCTACGCGGCGCTCCCCGACCGGGAAGCCGCCCGCAGCGCCTTGCGGCTCGATCCCGCCTGCGAGTGGGTGGGCTGCGTGGGCCGCCTCGACCGCCAGAAGGGGCAGGACCTACTCCTCGAGGCCTTCGCGCGCTTCCGCGCGCGCCGACCCCGCGCCCGACTCCTGCTCTGCGGGGCCGGACCCGAGGAAGGGGCCCTGCGCGCGCAGGCCCGCCGCCTGGGCATCGAAGAGCGGGTGCGCTTCCTCGGGCACCGCGACGACGTTCCCCTCGTGCTCGCCGCCCTCGACGTATTCTGTCTGCCCAGCCGCTGGGAAGGCTTCGGGCTGGCCCTGGTCGAGGCCCTGGCCGCGGGCCGCGCCTGCGTGGCGAGCGCGGTGGACAGCCTCCCCGAGGTCCTGGGCGGCGCGGGGCGCATCGTTTCCCCCGAGGACCCCCGCGCCCTCGCCGCTGCCCTCGAGGCGCTCCTCGCCGATCCGCGCGAGCGGGCGGCGCTGGGGCAGCGCGCGCGCGCGCGCGCCCGGCGCTATTCGGTGGAACGCATGGTGGCTGGCTACGAACTCCTCTACGCGGACCTGTTCGGGGACGCCGTGGATCGATCGCCGCCGGCGTAGCCTCCTCGGGGTCGGGGGGAGGAACCCGCTCCCTCGCGGGCCCAGGCGCCGAGGGGCGCGCGACGCCGCGGCGGCGGCTCGGGGAGCGAGGCCGAAGGCCGGCGGGGCCCTTTCGTGGGGAGGGAGGTCAGCGTGGCGGCGGGGGGTCGGCTCGGAGCGCTTCCACGACGGGGGCCCAGGGCGCGAGGCGCCGCACGTCGCCGTTGCGCTCGGCTTCGCGGAGGAGCTCGCGGGCTCGCTCCCGCTTGCCCGCTCCAAGGAGGGCTTGGGCGAGGAAGGCCCGCGCGAGCCGGGCCTGGTAGAGGCGGCTCTGGCGCTCCTTGGGGAGCGCGCCGCGGGCGGTCCGCTCGGCGGCCTCGATCAGGGTTTCGGCCTCCTCGATCGCTTCGGCGAAGCGCTCTTCGCGGAGGAGGGCTTGGACCAGGGACTTTCCCAGGACGAGGTTGTAGGGGCGCTGGTGCTCTCTCAGCACCTTGCGCGCGCGCAGCAGGGGAAGGGAGGAGAGGGGCTTTGCCGGCAGTCCTTCGAACGCGTCGAGGCCGTAGTCGCTCGCCAGCGCGGCTTCCCAACCGGCTTGCCTGCGGGCCACGTAGACCCGCAAGGCGTCGACCCAGAGGGGATCGTCGGCGTAGGTGACCTGGTGCAGCTTGCGGTCCTCGCCCGGGCGCACGGCCGCACGGGCGTAGAGGGCGTCGCTGAGTTCTTCCGCGCGGCGGAGACAGTCTTCCACCGTCTTGCGCAGGGCGCGGAGTTCGTCGTCCGGGGCGCCTCGCTCGCGCAGGAGCAGGTAGGCGTCGAGCAGGTGTCCGGCCATGCGCGCCAGATCGCGGGGTGCGTAGTGCGTCGAGCCTTCGCGCAGGAGCGGCCAGAGGCGTTCCCGGCAAATGCGTGCGACGGTGCGGAAGCGAGCGAGGCGGTCGCCGGGGAAGGAACGCTGACAGACCTTGCTCAAGAGTTCGTAGAGGGCCTTCCCCCGCCAGTAGGGGGTGAGCGGGCGAAAGGAAGCCGGCCAGGGGGGGAAGTCGCCCAGGCCCAGGGCCCGACGTTCCTCCGCGGAGAGCACGTCCCCGAGGGCCAGGGCGAGGTGCCGGGCCATGGACACGAGCGCCTCGGAGTCGGTCTCGTCGCGCTCGCCGTAGACCATGGCTTCGAACAGGGCCCACACCAGATAGGCGTCGCCCGACGGCTTGCGCTCGACGTAGCGGGCCAGGGGGCCGCCCGGACGGCTGAACTCCTGCGCGATGGGGTCCATGCTCGGATTGATGGGCATGCGCTTCAGGGCGAGGACCGTGACGAAGACGTCGACGATCTCGGCGTCGAGAGCTTCGAGGTCGCGCGCCCCTCCTTGCAGGCGCAGCAGGGCCCGTTTCTGGGGGAGGAGGATGGCGCCTTGCAGGAGTGCGGCTTCCAGGTCTCGCAGTCTCCACCGCTCCGCCGCTTCGGAGCTGAGGAAGGGCTGGAGGTTCGGCCAGAGGCCGGAGAGGAAGGCGAGGAGATGTCCGAAGCCTTCCTCGTAGTCATAGTCCGTGGGGGCCTTGCCGGCGAAGGCGCGCACGAAGAGGGCCTCGAGGAGACGGTCGCAGGCTTTCGCGAAGGCGGGCGGGCAAGCGGGGCCCCGGGGCGGTCTGCACAGCTCGATCAGCGCGACCGCGGCCGTGTTCACCGCGTCGTAGGGGTCCCTGCGCCGCCAGAAGTCACGCTGGTCGACTGCGGGGAGGCCCCCGCGGATTGCCTCCAACGCGCGGGCGGCGGCCGGGAGGCGCGCCTTGGCGAAGGAACGCATGCAGAGCCACCCGAGGGAGGGGAGCTGTCTCTTGGCTTCGCGGCGCGCCGTTTGCCAGAGCGAGTCGATGCTTCGCTTCGCGTCGTTTCCGTCGCGGCTTCGTTCGCCGCCGCCTGGGAAGCCGCAGCGGAGCAGGCACTGCTTGGCGACTTCGGCCTCCGCCTGGGTCCGGCGCGCGCGGAGGGCGTCGAGTTCTCCGAGGGCGACCTCCCGAGCCTTCGCAGCGAGCGACCCGCTGCGGGGAGACCAGGCCCGCAGCGCGGCCTCGGCGGCTTCGGGCGCTCGGAGGGAGGGACCCGCGTCGTCCGCGGCGGAGCCCCTGGGGTCGTCTGGGACCGGTTCCCCCCAATGCAGGGCGGCGAGGTGTCGCACGAGGTACTCCTCGTCCTCCGCGAGCCCGCTGGGGACCTCGGCGTCCAGGAGTCCGCGGGCGAACCCCCGGGGCAAGGCAGCTTGCCAGACCAGGCGCGCCAGCCCCCCGGCCTTCTCCGCGCGCTCGGCGTCGGGGAGTTCTCGCAGAACGTCCCGAACTCCGGTGGCCCCCGGGCTCGCGGCGCAGGCCGCCGCCGCCTTCGCAGAGCGCGGGTTCCGCGCGGCCTCGACGCCCCACAGTGCGTTGCGCAGCAGTTCCGGCGTGAGCGCACGCTCCGCCGCCGCGGGGGCGCGGGCCTTCTGCTCCCCAGGAGGCTGGGCGGCGTCCTCCGTGGCGACGTCGAAGCCGTCGAGGAGGAGGTCTCGGGCGCCGTCTGGGGAAGGTGCCGCGGCGGCGCCGGAAGGCGCGCGGGGGTCGCGGGCGTGGCCCTCGGGTGGGAAGAGCAGGGGCGCGAGCGCTTGGCGGGCGAAGGCCTCCGAGGAGAGGACCCGCGCGAAGGCAGGGGTCGCCCAGAACCGGTAGAGGGCATAGCCCGCGGGGGGCAGGGTGAGGAGGGCCAAGAGCAAGGCCCCCTGGGCGACGATCCGCTTGCGGTCGCGGCGCCAGCGCCAGCGCAGCCGCTCCCAGCGACCGGGAGGGCGCGCGCGGATCGGCTCGCCGCGGCGGAGGCGAGCCACGTCGTTGGCGAAGGCCTCCGCCGTCGGATAGCGGGAGGCCGGATCCTTGGCCATGGCCTTCCGGCACACGGCGTCGAGGGCCGCCGGGAGGCCGGGGACGTGTTGCTGGACGGGCGGGGGAGGGTTCAGCAAGACCTTGCGCAGGACGTGCAGGGCGTCGCCCTCGAAGGGTGGCCGTCCGGTGGTGAGGGCGTAGAGGATGGCCCCCAGCGCGTAGACATCGGTGCGTGTGCCCATGGCCTCCTTGTCCCCTTCGGCTTGTTCGGGGGCCATGTAGGCCGGCGTGCCGAGCACCTCGCCGGTCTTGGTGAGGCGTTCCTCCGAGGTGGTTTCGAGGGCGAGGCCGAAGTCGGTGAGGAAGGGGACGCCGTCGTCGCGGAGGAGGATGTTCGCCGGCTTGAGGTCGCGATGCAAAACGCCTTGGCGGTGGCAGTGGGCCACCGTGCGCGCGACCTCCTCGGTCAGGCGCAGGGCCTCGTCGAGGGGGAGGGGGCCCTCGGCCTTCAGGCGCGCGGCGAGGTCGCGGCCCTCGATCAGGTCGTAGACGGCGAAGGGCATGCCGCGGTGCTCGCCGGCGCGGTGAATGCGCACGACGTTGGGCCCGGTCCCGACCCGGGCCACCGCCTCGACCTCGCTCTGGAAGCGGCGCAGCAGGCGGCCGTCGGGATCGGCGCCGGGCAGCATGACCTTGAGGGCTACCTCGCGCCCCGAGGGGTCGCGGGCCCGATAGACCGCGCCCATGCCCCCGCGGCCGAGCACGGCTTCGACGCGACAGTCGCCGAAGACCTCGCCAGGTTGCGGCAGGGCTCCTGTGCCGGTCGGCGGCGAGGAGACGCCCGAGGAGGTTGCGGCGCAGCCTGGCGGTAGACGGTGCTGGGCCGTTGCCTCGCCAAGGCCTGCGGAGGCGGGCGGGGGAGGGC
>RFHU01000546.1 GCA_003695705.1 Planctomycetota bacterium | reverse complement strand
GGGCCGTCTTCTTCTTGGCCGTCTTCTTCTTGGCCGTCTTCTTCTTCGCCGTCTTCTTCTTGGCCGTCTTCTTCTTCGCCGTCTTCTTCTTGGCCGCCGCGGCCTGGGCGGACTTCTCCTTGGCGGTCTTCGTCTTCGCGGTCTTCTTCTTGGCCGCCGCGGCCTTGGCCGTCTTCTTCTTTGCGGTCAACGGGGCACCTTCGGCATGGACTCGCAGTTGGCGACCCAGCGGGGCGGGCTGCCGTCGAGGTAGTGCTCCTTCTTCCAGATGGGAACCTCCGCCTTGAGGCGGTCGATTCCCTGCCGGCAAGCGGCGAAGGCCTCGGCGCGATGCGGCGCGGACACCGCCACCACCACGCTGGCCTCGGCGAGCGGAACCTCGCCGATGCGATGGAGGAGGGCCACGCGTTCGAGGTCCGGGAACTCTTCGCGCAGGGAACGCGCAAGGCGCTCCAGGCAGCGGAGGGCCATGGGCTCGTAGGCCTCGTATTCCAGGCTGCCGACGGCCCGTCCCCCGTGGTGGTCCCGAGTGGTGCCCACAAAGAGGGCAATCCCTCCACAGTTCGGCGCACGCACTGCTTCCAGGGCGGAGCCGAGGTCGATGGGCTCGGGGCCGATGCGCACGAGGTCGTCCACCTCAGCCTCCCCCCACCGGCGGGATCAAGGCGACCTCGTCGCCTGCGGCCAGCCGTCGGTCGGGACGAGCGAACTCATGGTTTACGGCCACCGAGAGCGCGGCGCGCTGTGCGGAAATCTCTGGGTGGCGCGCGGCCAGCGCGTCGAGCAGATCGGCGACGCACGCGCCGTCCTCGAGCTCTACGGTGATCGCGTCCCGACCCATCGCCTCGCGGACCGAGGCGAAGAGTTTGACCCCCAACTCCAGCGGCATGGAAGGGGATTCTACGGGCTGCGTGGGGCTTCCGCGAGCCCGCCCGCTTGGCGGCACCCCCGGGGCTCCTCGGTGGCGCCTCCGCGTTCGACCTCGCCGAGTCCTTCCTGGCTCGCCGCACGGCGGCCTCGAGGGCGGCGGCGAGGGCGAGCCGCTACTCGGGCTGCAGGGGAGCCCCGTCGTGGGGGCAGTATTGGAAGGGGAAGGGGTCGCCGCGCGGACAGGCCCGGTCCGGGTCGAGGGGCTGACCGCACAGAGGGCACATGGGGTAGTGCCGAAGCTCGATGCGATGCTCCTTGGGGTGCAGCGTGCACACGAGGACGCGGGTGCCGGGCGGCGGCGGCGCTCCGCGCTCGCGGCGTTCGTCCGCCTGGGCCCGCTCCACCGCGAGGATCTTTGCCCGGTAGGTCCACGCCAGGTTGCCCTGGATGTCCATTCGCTCGCGGTCCTTCCCCAGGCTGGTGAAGGTCATCGGCCCGGCGAGGTTCGCTTCGAGGAGGAGCCCCTCGGTCACCGCCCACTTCACCTCGCCCTTGAGGTTTAGGTCCACGCCAGGAAAGTCGGCGCGGACTTCGGTGCGCAGCCGCGTGCGCACCCTCAAGACGGCGACTTGGCGGTTTCCTTCCTTCTTGAGCGAGCGCAGGGTCGCCTTCCCGCCGCTCTCCTTCTGGAGGATCACCGCCAAGGGGCCGAAGAGAGCCCTCTTGAGGGGCTCGGGGCCCACGGTCCACGACTCGCGCACCCGCACGGTCTCCTGCGGGGGGAGGAGAGCGTAGACGAGGCGCTCGAGACGGAGGCGCTCGCGATCTTCCTTCTCGATCTCGAAGGCGCCGTCGGGGCGCATGCCGAAGGCCTCGAGGAAGACCCGCTGCCCGTGGAGGGAGGTCCGCACCGGCTCCACGCGCTCCCGGGGACGTCCTTTGGCTTCGGTCGAGACGGAATACTCGCGCCAGAGGAGCTCGGGCCGGGCACGGCGGACCTCCTCCACGTAGCGCTGGACCACGAGCTTCTCCTCCCCGACACCAACCTTGTCGTGGCGCGTGCGGTAGAGAATGGTCGACTGCGAACGTCGGCGGTCCTCCACTTCGACGCGGGTGCCCTTGGCGAGCAGGCGCTTGAGGACGACGCTCTCCTCCGCCGCGGCGGGGCGGGGGAGCACCGCGCCGGCGAGGCAGAGGACGAAGGAGATGGGCAGCGGACGCAGGCGCATGGTGGCTCCTCCCGCCGAGGATATACGGGCGAGGGCAGACGCTGGTTTCGGTCCGCCGCCTCGCCCCGGCCTCGCCGTGGTTACACTTCGGGCGTGCCTCGCGAAGACCTGCTCCGGCGCACCTACCTCGGCCTGCGACGCTGGCTCGCGCAGCCCGAAGCCGCTGCGCCCCCAGGCTTTCCACCCCCCGACACCGCCGACGCCAGCGGCCTCGTCGCCGTTTCGCCCGGCTTGCATCCCGAACTCGTGATCGAGGCCTACCGGCGGGGCATCTTCCCCATGGCCGAGGAGTCGGGCCTGGTCGGCTGGTGGAGCCCGGACCCGCGGGCGACGCTGCCCCTCGACGCCTTCCACGTGCCGCGCCGCCTGGCGAGGACCGTGCGGCAGGGTCGCTTCGAGCTGCGGGTGGACAACGCTCTGGACGAGGTCATCGCGGCCTGCGCCGACCGTCCGGAGACGTGGATCAGCGACGAATTCCGCCGCGTGTACGGCGAGCTGGGACGGCGAGGCATCGTACACAGCCTGGAGGCCTGGCACGACGGGCGTCTGGCGGGAGGGCTCTACGGAGTCGCGCTGGGCGGCGCCTTCATGGCCGAGTCCATGTTCCACCGCGAGCGCGACGCCTCCAAGGTCGCGGTCGTCGGACTCGTCGAGCGCCTGCGGGCGAGGGGCTTCCGGCTGCTCGACATCCAGTACGAGACGCGGGCCACCGCGATCTTCCAGCCCGTGCACCTCTCCCGACGCGCATACCTCGCCCGCCTGGCCGAGGCGCTGGAGCTGCCGTGCCGCTTCGACTGATCGCAGGCGCCGCCTTGATCCTGGCCTGCGCCGGGCCGGCCCGGGCGGGACCCGAGCACGAAGTCCTCCGCTTCACGGGGCGCGCACCCCAGAGCGAAGCCCTCGCCGGCGCCGACTACCGCATCGTCGACGAGACCTTCCAGGTGCACACGCCGCGGCGCTACGCGCCGCGACGCGCCGCTCGCTACGGCGTGCTCGTCTGGTGCAGCCCGGGCGACACGGGCGCCCTCCCTCCCGGATGGCGACGGGTGTGCGACCGCGCCCGACTCCTGGCCATCGGAGCCGACCGCGCCGGCAACGAGCGGCCGCTCGCCGAGCGGGTGGGCCTCGCGATCGACGCGGCCCACAACCTCCTCCTCCGCTGTCCGGGGCTGGACCGCGAGCGCGTCTACGTCGTCGGCTTCTCGGGCGGAGGCAACGTCGCGTGCCGGGCGGCCTTCCACGCTCCCACCCTGTTCCGCGGCCTGGTGGCGCTGGCAGGAAGCCTCTCCCACCACGACCTGCCCGTTCCGGGCCGACCGGGCAGCTTCTGGCGCGGCGGCATCCCCGACCCAGGGCCCGAGCGCCTGCGCTTGCTCCGTGAGCGCACGGTGCACGTGCACCTCGCCGGCGAACGCGATCCGCGCGCCCTCGCCCAAGCCCGCGCCGTGGTCCGCGCCCTGCGCGCGGACGGCTTTCGGCGCGCGCACCTGCTCGTCGTCCCGGGACTCGGGCACGCCTTGCCCCCGACCGAGCGCCTTCGCCGGGCCATCTCCCTGCTCGACCGCAAGGCTCCCAGCCCGCAGGCCGAGAGCCATCGACCGGGCCCGGAAGGCCCGAACCCCGAGTCGAACCGCTGAGGGCCCACGTCGCGGACCCCTGCGGTGAGGCCGTGCGCCTCGCAGTGCCCCCCGGCCAGCGGCGTGTCCGCTCAGAGCGCCTTGGCGATGATCTCGTTCATGATCTCGGTGGTTCCGCCCCCAATGCTCAGCAAGCGCGCGTCGCGGGAAAGGCGCTCGACCAGGCTCTCGCGCATGTAGCCCATGCCGCCGTGGAGTTGCACGGCCTCGTGGCATACCGCGCGCGCCGCTTCGGCGGTGAAGTTCTTCAGCGCGGCGACCTCCGCAGGGGTCGCCTCCCCGCGAACGACGCGCGCCGTGGTGTGGTAGGCGAAGGCCTTGGCCGCGAGCACCTGGGTGCTCATCGCAGCGAGCTTGTGGCGGAGCGCCTGGTGCTCCGCCAGGGGACGCCCGAAGGCCCGTCGCCGGCGCGCGTGGGCCACGGACTCCTCCAACGCGAGCTCCGCTGTGGCGACGCCAATGGCGGCGAGGAAGACCCGCTCGTGGACGAAAGTCCGCATGAGGCAGCGGAAGCCGCTCCCTTCCTCTCCGAGGCGATTGCGGACGGGTACGCGCACCTCGGGAAAGGAGATCTCCGCGGTGTCCGAGGCCCACCAGCCGGTCTTCTTGAGCGCTCGAGAGACGACGTAGCCGTGCTCCCGTTCGACCACGAAGAAGGTCAGCCCCCCGTGGGGATCCGCGCCGGTGCGCGCGAGGACCGTGAGCTGGTCGGCGCGCACGCCCGACGTAACGTAGAGCTTGGTCCCCTCGAGGACGTAGGCCTCGCCGTCGCGGCGTGCACGGGTCGTGAGGGCGGCCACGTCGCTTCCAGCCCCCGGCTCGGTGACCGCGAGCGCGGCGACGCGCTCGCCGCGGAGGACGGGAGGGATGAGGCGACGCTTCTGCTCCTCGTCGCCGAGCGCGAGGATGGGCGGGAGAGCGATCCCGAGCGAGCCCAGGCCCACGAGGACCCCCGTGGAGCCTCCGCGCAGCAGGGCCTCGGTTTGGACCACCTCGTGAAACAGGTCGCCTCCGCCGCCGCCGTAGTCCTCGGGGTAGCTGGCCCCCAGCAGGCCGGCCGCGGCGGCCTTGCGGTAGAGCGCACGGTCGAAGCTGCCCGCCTCCTCCCAAGCCTGGGCGTGGGGGAAGATCTCCTCGCGGGCGAAACGCTCGCAGGCCTCGCGAAAGCTCCGGTGGCTGTCGTCCAGGAAGGCGTCGCAGAAGCCTCGGGAGATCATCGCCGCACCTTCTTGCCGCCGCCGGCGGCGCTGCTATGTTCTAAAGCACCGGGAGGCCTTCGGATGGCCAGCGAGGCGGAGATCCGGCTGGGACGGCTCGTCGTGGAACGGGGGCTGTGCACCCAGGCCCAAGTCGTCGCTGCCCTCAACGAGCGCAACGAGGACCCCGCCGGGCCGGAGTTGGGTGAGCGGCTGGTTGCCAAGGGCTACTTCAGCGCCTACGTCCTCGCCGAGCTGCGGCGCGTCCTCGAGCGGGGCGCCGACGGGTCCCCGCTTCGACCCCGCCACGAAGCCTCCACGGAGCGGAACATCTCCCTCGGCTCGGCCCGCGAGGCCATCGCGCGGGAGTGCCTGAACGAGGCCAAGGCCCGCCTGGAGGACGACCGAGCGGCAGCGTTGCAGGAGATCCGTCGCCTCGCCGAAGAGTTCGACGACACGGACTCCGGAGCCGAGGCCCGCGCCCTCTTGGACGAACTCGGGGCCCCGTGAGGACGTCGCGGGTGTTCCTGCGGGCGCCCACCCCCCCTCGGCGCCACCCCCTCGCCCAG
>RFHU01000545.1 GCA_003695705.1 Planctomycetota bacterium | reverse complement strand
GGGCTTGGGCCTTGTTCTCGGGGGGGGAGCCGTCGGCGGCGCAGGCGGTCCGGGACTCCGGGGGAACGGCGGACGGCGCGGCGGGCGACGCCGCCGGCGAGGCAGGGGACGACGGAGCCGAGGGGACTGCAGGCGGAGAGGAGCCGTCCGGGGGAGGAGGCGAGGGAGGTGTCGCTGCGTCGTTCGCCTCCATGAGCCCTGCCGAGCGGGCGGCGGAGGCCGAGAAGCGGGGGGACCGCCTTTTGGCCCAGGCCTGGGACTTGGCGTACGAGCGAGAAGACTACGAGGGGGCGGTGCGGCTGCTCGAGGGTTTCCCTCGGGAGCTGCGGGGTGAGGCGATCTTCAAGAAGATCGAAGAGAAGCTGCGCCTCTACCACAGCTTTGCGGGGTTTCGGAAGCGGCTGCAGAAGGCCTTGGAGGAGGGGAAGGACTCCCCTGCCCTCGCGCAAATGATCAAGCACGTCGAGCGCGAGGACTTCGACCCCGACCTCGACGAACTCCCCTGCGTGGCGCGCTTTCGCAAGAAGGCGCGCGAGCTCGTGGGGGACGAACGCTACGACGCCCTCGAGCTCGAGGTCTCGGGCCTCGACGAGGTCGAGGACATGCAGAGCGAGGGGATCGGGCGGTAGCGAGGCCGCTGGGGTCGGAGCATGGTCGAAGCCGCGGTCGGGATCCACGTGCGCACCCGCGATCGTGTCGCGGTGCTCGACGCGCTGCGGACGGCGCTGGAGGGGGAAGGGCTCCGGTTGGTGCCTTCGGACGCGGAGGGCGGGCTGCGCTTCCTCCTCGCCCCTCCCCGAGGGCGTTGGACGACCCTCTACCCCGAGGGGTCTGCGCTCGTCGAAGCCTTGCCGCCGCTGCTGGGCCGGGCCCTGGGGACCGACGTGCTCACGGTGGGGCGCCTCGAGGAGGCGGCCTTCTTCTACGAATACCACGGTCCCGACGGGGCCCTGCGCGACCGCTACCACTCCTGCCCCGACTACGCCAAGGAAGTCGGCGAGGACGACGCCAACGAGGAAGAACTCCAGCGCACCCGAGGGGACGCTCGGCTCCTGGAGCCGTTGCTCGGCGAAGAGGGGGACGTCGAGAAGCTGGCCGCCTTGCTCGCGCGCTGCAGGATCGAACGTTTGCGCGACCACGACCCGGCGCACGGACCTGCGGACAACGTGGGTCCGCTGACGGAGTTCGCGCGGCTCCTGGATCTCCCCGACCTGCTCGAGGGCTACGACGAACTCTGCGCCATCGCCTCCGACGAGGAGGACGGCACCGACCTGCGGCTCCTGGTCTACGCGGAGCCGGAGACGCCGGGGGCGCTGGAGCGCCTCCTGCAGCGCCTGCGTCGTCGCGGGGCGGCGACGCAGGCGACTTCGCCGCCCGGTTCCGGGGCGGAGTCCGCGGGCGGGGTGCCGGAGTCCGGGGAGGGCGCGTCCGGGGGCGGGAGCGCGTCCTCCGAGGCCGAGGGCTCGAGCTAAGGAGGGCGGCGCGTTCGATGCCGACCGGGTAGGGCCCCGGCGTGTCGTGGAAGGCAGCCCTGGTTGCGGTCGCCTCCGGCTGACCCCGGTACGTCGCGAGATCGCCTTCGGGGGGCGTCGCGGCTTCGTGGGCGGACTGCTCGGCGGGCGCGTCGGCCCGGGCTACCGCGCTTCGGCGAGGCAGCGGGCGACGAGTTCCTCCAGCGAGGCGCGGTCGCCGACCCCGCCGGCCCGCACCGCTCGGACGACGCCCTGGGCGTCCACCAGCACGAGCTGGGGGAGCACGGTCACCCGGTAGGCCCGGGCGGCCTTTTCTGCAAAGGCGATCGGGAAGTCGATGCCGAGCGCTTCCGCGCAACGACGCACCACCTCGCGCTCTTCGCTGGCGGACAGGTCCCGGCGGAACTCGCCGCTGCGGAGGTCCTTGGCGGGGAGGTAGGCCTTCCCGTAGAAGCGCGTCGCGGCCACCGCGACCAGATCCGGGTGCTTCTTGCGCAACGAGGCCACCAGCGGGATCGCCTGCCGGCAGGAGCGTCCGTCGAAGGTCGCCCAGAAGCAGAGGAGCACGACCTTTCCGCGCTGGTCGAAGAGGCGGAAGCCTTCTCCCTCGCGGTCGCCGAGCACCTCCTCGGCCACGAAGGGAGGTGCCTTCTTTCCCACCAAGGCCGCGCGCGCCGCCGCGGACGCGGCCTCCGCGCTGCGCGCGGCGAGCCGGGCTCCGAGGAGGGCGACCTGCTGGCGCAGGAGCGTGGCGAGCTGGTCGTCGCGGCGCCGCTGGAGGTGACGGGCGAGGAGGGACTTGGCCCGGCGCAGCGAGCGCTCCGCCGCGGGCAGGTCTGCGTCGGCGAAGAAGACCGCGCGCCAGTAGTGCGCCCGCGCCACCTCGGGGCAGAGGGAAGCGTCTTGGTCTGCCGCCGCGTCGTGGCGGGCGAGGAAGGCGTCGAGCTTCGCGCGGAGGGTCGCGAGGGCCGACGCGCGCTGTTCGGCGTCGGCGGCTGCGTCGAGGGAGCGGCGCAGCGCGTCGAGCTCTCGAAACTCGCTGTGGGCGTCCTGGGCGCCTGCGAGGAGGGGGAGGCAACAGAACGCGAGGGCGAGGGTCCAGCGGCAGGTCACGGCAGGCCTCCTCAGGGGTAGTCTCCGGCGCGCTCGTGGTAGCGGGGCCAGAGGACGACGTCGCGGTTGGGCAGGGTGGCGCGGAGGACGAAGCGCAAGACCTTGAGGTCGCCGTCGACCAAGCCCTGGGCTGCGTCGAGGTCGACGAAGGCGCGCGCGAAGTCGCGGCTGGCTTCCGGGGGCTTGACGCCTCCCCCGACGCCGAGCACGCCCCCCACGAGGCGGCCGAGACGGTGCGTCCCCACGTCGAAGCCGAGCGGGAGGCGCATGGCCTCGGAGCCCTGAAAGTAGAGGATGTGGTCGAAGGAGACGCGGCGAAGCCACTCGCCGCCGTAGAACTGGGCCGTGGGGAAGAAGATCTGCTGGAAATTGCGCGTGGGGAAGCTCAGGGCGAGGGGGTGCACCTGCTGGCGCTGTCCGGCCTTCCGGCGGAACACGGCGAAGCCGTAGTTCGCAGGACAGGGGAGCGCCCGCGCGGCGGCCTCGGGGAGGCGGAAGCGCGGGTCCAGTCGGGAGAAGTCTGCTCGACGCGGGACGAAGGAGGCCTCGTAGGCCCCGACGTCTTGGACGGCCAACGGCTCGCTGCCGTTCGGGGGGGCTCGGTCCTGTGTGGCTTGCGAGGCCGGCTCTTCGCCGAAGCCCCGCCCGAAGTCGTCGAAGAACCCGGGGTAGCCCGACAGGTCGACGAAGCGGACCGCGTCCTCTCCTGCCTCCGGAGGAGTGGGGAGCGGAAGGATCAGGGCCAAGTCCTCCGGGGCGCTGAATTGCGTGGAGCAGACGAGATGCTGGCGAGGAGGGGCTCCGCGCTCGCCGCCCACCACCCGGGCGAACAGGCGCGTCCTCGCGACCGACTCGACGGGACGAGAGAAGATGGGCATGAACCTCGCCTCCCCACGGTGCGCGGAGCCATGATCGCACGGGCGAGCCGTCGGCATAAGTCGCGCTCGTCCCCGCGGTGGGGGCCGGGAGAAAGGCCCCACTGCACCCTGTATAGTTGGGGCCATGGCCGAGCTGCAATTCGATCCCGGCCAACCGCTGCGCTGGGAGTTGCCCGCGGGCGAGGAGCCCCATCGGCTCCAACGAAAGCAGGGCAAGGCCAAGGTCCTCGAAATGGAGGACCTGCAGTTCCACCGGAACAGTGCGGTGTGGCTTCCCGACCACGGCGAGTGCCACGAAGCGGCCGACGGCGGGGCCGCTGGGGACCGGGTGACCGGCTTGGTGGTGCTGGAGAAGGTCTTCGCGCAGGCGGCCGCCGACCCCTCCCGGTCGCTGCTCGTGGTCGGGCACACGGACACGACGGGCGAGGACGAACCCAACCTCTACCTCTCCGACTTGCGGGCGCGCAACGTCTACGCCTTCCTCCGCGGAGACCGGAGCGGGTGGGTCGCGACCTGCGTCGAGCGCAGCAAAGTGGAGGACGTGCAGCAGATCCTCCACTGGGCGGCCGCGGAGCGAGGCTGGGACTGTCGGCCGGGGCCGGTGGACGACCGGCTGGGTCCCAAGACGCGCGCCGGGATCGAGGGCTTCCAGCGCGAGTTCAACGCGGACTTCGAGGCGTCCGTTGCGGTGGACGGAGTCGTCGGGCCGGAGACCTGGGGGGCGATGTTCGACGTCCTGAGCGCGGCGCTCGCCGCGCGCCGAGGGACCGACCTCGCGGGCCTCGAGCGCGAGCGCCGCTCGCTCGCGTTCCACCGTCCGGCGGCCATAGGCTGCGGTGAGGTCTACCCCATCGAGGGATCGCGGAAGAACGACTACCGGAGCCAGAAGAACCGCCGCGTGGAACTGCTCTTCTTCGAGGAAGGAGAGGCCCCTGCGCCCGTCGGCGGCCAGGGCGACTGCGGTCTGTGTGCCTTGCTCTACGTCAAGGGGAGCTACGACTTCGAGCCGATCCCGTGCGACCCCGCCCCTTCGCCGACCCTGCTGCGCGCCTACTTGCAACTTCGCCTCCAGGGTCCCGACGGCGGCTGGCGCCCCTTCCCCGAGGGGCTCGCCGTGCGCGTCCTCTACGCCAACGGGACGGAGCAAGTCCGCTTGGTGGGGGAAGAGGGGCGGCTCGACTTTGCCGTGCGCCGCAACGGGGAGGCCTTCACCCTCAGGGTCGACGGAGAGGAGGCGTGCTACTACGCGTGCGACGCCGACGGCCAGGAGGCGCGGGCGGTCGGCGAGGGGGACCTCGGCGCGCTCGAGGAGGGCTGGAAGTGGTTCCGCTTCCCGCCCGGGCTCGGCCTCGACGGTGGTGCCTGGGAGGTCGCCGGGGCCGG
>RFHU01000544.1 GCA_003695705.1 Planctomycetota bacterium | reverse complement strand
TCCCCGCCCCTCCCGGCGCGGAACCCGCCACGGCCTACCTGCTGCGCGTCGCCTCGGGCCTCTTCGCGCAGGAAGGCCTCGCCCTGGCGAAGGACTGCCTGCAAGCCATCGCCCGCGACCACGACGCCCCCCTCGAGCGGGTCGATTTCCGCAGCGCCGGCCGCGCGCGCGAGCGCATCAACCACTGGGTCGCGGAGCGCACCGCCGGCAAGATCCCGGAACTGCTCCCGCCCAACCTCCCCCGCCCCGACACCCGCCTGGCCCTGGCGAACGCGGTCGCCTTCCAGGCCAACTGGCAGCACCCCTTCCCCGAGAGCGCCACGCAGGAGGCGCCCTTCCACGCCCCCGGCAGCGTGCTCACCGTCCCCTTCCTTCGCCGCGTCGGCCGCTACGCATACGCCGAAGCGGACGGCGTCCGCCTCCTCGAAGTCCCCTACCGCGACTTCCACACCTCCTTCGTCGTCCTCCTTCCCGCGCAACCGGACGGCCTCGACGGCCTCGAACGCGGCCTCGACGCGGCGACCCTCGATCGCTGGCTCGCTGCCCTGAAGCGGCGCACCGTGGACCTGCGCCTTCCGCGCCTGCGCTTCCGCGCGCCCCTCGACTTGGTGCCGATCTTGCAGGGCCTGGGCGTGCGCTGCGCCTTCGATCCTTCGCGCGCCGACTTCGGCGCCCTCCGGCCCGAAAACGACTTGTTCGTAGGCTCCGTGCTCCACCAAGCCTTCATCGCCGTCGACGAGAAGGGCACCGAAGCCAGCGCGGCCACCGTGGTGCTCATGCAACCCCGCGGGCTTCCGCCCAAGCCCGAAGCACCCCTCCCCTTCGTCGCCGACCGCCCCTTCCTGTTCTTGATCCGCCATCGGACCACGAACACCGTGCTCTTCCTGGGCCGCGTCCTGCGCCCGCAGGGTTGAACTCCCCCCCTCGCCTGCGCCGACCCCCCCGGCCTGCCATGCTGGTGGGGTGAGCGACGCCCGCGCCCGGAGGATCGAACGCGCCGCCGCCGCCGGCGACCCGGCCCCCCGCGCGCAGGCCCTCGCCGTCCGGATCCGCGGCGGCTCGCTCCCCCTCGGTCGCGTTCGCCTCGCTGCGCGCCTCGGCGACGACGCGGCCCGCGCCGTCCTCGGCGCTCCTCCGGCCGCTCGCCTTCCGCAATGGCTGGGCGCCGAAGCGCCCTGGGACCCCTCCGTCCTCGCCCGCGTCGCGCTCTCCCTCGCCGAAGCGGTCTACCCCGTGTGGTGGCCGGGAGACCCGAACACCCCGCCTCCCTGGACCCTCGCCTCGGGCACCGAGCCCGCCTGGCTCGCCCTGCGCCTCCTCGAGCAGCGGGTGCTCGCCGCCGCGCCCCTCCCCGACCCCGCCGAGCGAACCGCCCTCGAACGAGCGCGCGAAGGAGTGCTCTCCGCCGTCCGCGAGGCGACGGGCCGCCGCCGCGAAGAAGTCCGCTTCGCCGGCCGCGCGGTGGCCTGGGCAGCCGGCACGGCCGCGCTCCTCGGCGCCCCGGAGGCCGCCGACGCCGCGGTCGCCTGCAGCATCATGGCCCTCGAGGCGCGCAGCGAGCGCGAGCTGCTCGCCTCCCTCCGGGCCGACTTGCTCCCCTGGCTCCTCGACGGCCGCTGCCCCCTGCGCGACCGCTCCTCCCCCCAGCTCCGCTGGCTCGCCGGCGTCGCGCACCGGACCCCGTCGGCCTACGGCAGGTAGTCCGCACCTCGTCGGGACGCCGCGCCCCCTCCCTCGCCCGTGGCAGGGTGTCCCCGAGGGGCTACCATGGCGCCCCTCCGGGGGCCGCGGCCGGGGCCAGGTCTCCGGGGAGGCCCTTGGCCCGGCAAAGAGGTGAAGCGTGGCTGGATTCTTGCGCGGACGGGACCTGCTGAGCATCGCGGACCTCAGCGACCGCGAACTCGAGCAGCTCTTGGACCTCGGCCTCGAGCTCAAGCGGCAGGACCGCGGTGGCGTCCGCCCGCGCCCCCTCGAAGGGAAGATCGTGGGGCTCCTCTTCCAGAAGCCCAGCCTGAGGACCCGCGCCAGCTTCGACGTGGCCGCCAAGCACCTCGGGGGACAAGCGGTCTACATGGGACCCCAAGAAGTCGGCATGGGCGAACGCGAAGCGGTCGACGACGTCGCCTTGGTCGTCTCGCGCTACTTCGACGCGGTCGTGGCGCGCGTCTTCGCCCACCAGGTGGTGGTCGACCTCGCCGAGCACGCCAGCGTCCCGGTCGTCAACGCCCTCTCCGCCGACGAGCACCCCTGCCAGGCCATCGCGGACCTCATGACCATCAAGGAGTGGCTGGGCGCCCTCGCCGGTCTGCGGGTGACCTACGTGGGCGACGGGAACAACGTCGCCGCCTCCCTCGGCCTGGCCTGCGCCAAGGTGGGGATCCACTACGTGTGCGCCACCCCCGAGGGCTACGCCTTGCCCCCGAGCTTCGCCGAAGCCTTCGCGCGCGCGGCCACGCGCAGCGGCGCAACCTACACGGCCCTGCGCGACCCGCGCGAGGCCGCCCGCGGCGCGCAGGTGCTCTACACCGACGTGTGGACCAGCATGGGGCAGGAGGCCGAGCGCGAGGCCCGCCTGCGGGCCTTCGCCGGCTACTGCATCGACGAAGATCTCCTCGCCCTCGCCGACCCCGCGGCCATCGTCCTCCACTGCCTGCCGGCCCACTACGGCGAAGAGATCACCCGCGAGGTGAGTCGCCACGAGCGCTCGGCCATCTGGGACCAGGCCGAGAACCGGCTCCACTCCAGCAAGGCCCTCCTGGCGGCGATCCTGGCGTGAGCGACGACGCCAGCCCTGCAGGCGAAGTTCCCCCC
>RFHU01000543.1 GCA_003695705.1 Planctomycetota bacterium | reverse complement strand
GCGTAGCGGGACCGGGCCCCCTTCGAGGAAGCCGCGCGCACGCCGTCGGGGTCGGTTCGCTTGACCCCTTCGCCTCCTCGGGGCCCGCGCGAGGATCGCCTTGGCCTCCCCGAGTACGCGTTTCGGCCACGTCCCTGGAGGCGCGGAGAAGGCTCGGGCGGGTGCGCGCACGCCGGCGGGGCGGGCCGCTTTCCTCCTTTTCGTTTCGGTGGTCCCTGCGCCACTCCCCGTGGTCTACTCGCGTCCACGGATCGGTCGTGCCCCGGAGAACCCGGGGCGCATTCCGGCGGGCTCGCGCCCGTGCGCGGGGCCGGTCCGCGGAGGGTGGCGGGGCTTCGCAGTGGGCGAGGAGGCAGCGCAGTGAAGAGGCTCCCAGGGGTTCAGCCGTCCAGAGGGTGCACCGAGCCGGGCGCGATCGCGCTCGCCGCCGCGCTCGCGAGCCGTGCCGGAGGCGGGGACGTGCTCCGGGTCGCGGTCGCCTGCGATCGGAACACGCTCAAGAACGCCCAGGCTCCTGCCATTCCCGGCGCCGGCGGGGAGCGTGGAGCCGAGCTGGCCGCCGCCCTCGGCGCGCTGGTCGGAGACCCGGCGGGCGGACTGGAGGCCCTGCGCGGCGTGGGGGAGGAAGACGTCGCCCGCGCGCGCCGACTGATCGGCTCCGGTGCGGTCGCGGTCGGCCTTCGGCCGCTCGACGGCCCGCCGCGCCTCTCCGTGGAGGCGCGCGTGGCGACGAGCGCCGGCGAGGGGCGGGCGCTTCTCGAAGACGCCCATACGCGGGTCGTTGCGCTCGAGCGCGACGGAGTGCCGGTGCCCGAGCTCCTCCCGGCCTGGGTCAGCGCCGAGGCTCCTCGCTCGGACCCGACCTGGGAGGGCTGGGCCCTTGCCGACGTGGTGGCGCTCGCCGACGCGCTCGATCCGGAGGATGCCGCGGCGTTGCTGGCCGCACTGCGAACGAACCTGAGCGCCGGCGAGGCCCCCGAGGCGCCGGGGGCCGACCGGGCCGACCGCTTGGCCGAGTCCGTTGCGGGGCGGGGCTCCCGCGCGCGGATGGAAGGCCGCCCCGTGACGGTGGTGACCAGTGGCTTCAGCGGGAACCAGGGTCTGGTGGCCTCGGTTCCCGTGTGGGCGCTCGCCCGGGAGGTGGGCGCCGACGAGTCGGCCCTCGCGCGGGCGCTCGCGACGAGCCACCTCGTGGGCAGCTACGTGCGCTCCTTCACCGGCGTGCTCTCTCCACTGTGCAACGCGGTCCAGGCCGCGAGCGCCGGCGCCGCCGCCGGCTGCGTTCGCCTGCTGGGCGGCGGGCTCGCCGAGGTCGAGCGCGCCTGCGTCGACGTCCTGGCCTCCGTCGCCGGGACGCTGTGCGACGGCGCCAAACCAGCCTGCTCCCTCAAGGTCGCCCTCGGCGCCGGCCAGGCCGTTCGCATCGCGCGCCGTGCGGTGGAATCCAGCAGCCCGCCTTCGCGGGATGGGATCGCGGGGGCGACCCTCGAGGAGACGGCGCGCAACCTGGCGCGGCTGGTCCATCCGGCGATGGCCGCCGTGGACGCCGAGCTGCTGACCATTGCCCTCGCGAAAGCGAAACGAGACGGCCTGCACGCGCCGGCGGAGGAGCGCGAGGGGCGCGACCCGCCCCCCGGCGGGAGCGATCCCGACCGCGTCCGCGGCGGGTCGCCGCCTCCGGGTCCCTGAAGCGCCGCGCTCCTCCCGGCCAAGACCGTCCTCCTTCGCGAACCGGCCCTCGGCGAGCGCCGACGCCCGCGACTTCGGACCGGGGGCCCTGGCGAAGACGGGACGCCTCTTCGAAGGGAGAGGGGCTCGCGCCCCAGCGAGCGGCGGCGTAGAGTCGCGCCCCGCACCCCGGAGGAGCCCGTGACCGACCCCTTCTCCCTCGAGCGCTATCTGGTCCGCCGCAAGGTGTTCACCTTGGTCCGCAGCGCCTTCCACGTCTACGACGCAGACATGCAGGAGGTCTTGCTCTACGCGCAGCAGACGGCCTTTCGCCTCAAGGAGGAGTTCTTCGTCTACCGCGACGAGAGCAAGTCCGAGGCGCTCTTGCGCATCAAGTCGCGCCAGATCCTCGACCTCGCCGCCACCTACGACATCGCCGACGCGCGCAGCAACGAGCCCCTGGGCGCCGCGCGGCGCAAGGCGCTCAAGAGCATCCTCCGCGACGAGTGGGAAATTCTCGACACCTCGGATCAGGTGGTCGGCACCGCGCGCGAAGACAGCACCGCCTTGGCCCTGGTGCGCCGCGTCGTCTCCAACCTCGTCCCGCAGCGCTACGACCTCGCGACGACCGACGGACGCCCCCTCGGCTTCTTCCAGCAGCGCTTCAATCCCTTCGTGTTCCAGACGGAACTGAATTTCGCCGAGGACGAGGACGGCCTCCTCGACCGTCGCCTCGGCCTCGGCCTCGCCGTGTGCATGATGGCCATCGAAGGCCGCCAGAAATAGCCGACCCGCTGGGAGGCGGACCGCGCCGAGCCTACGGAGTCGGCCTTGGGCGCCCTCGGCTTCTTCTCCGCAACCCTGCCCCGGCCTCGGCTCGGACCGGAACGAGGAGACGCGGAGCGCAGCGTCTCGCCCCCTCCGCCTTGCCTCGCGGCGGCGCCGGAGATACCTTCGAGCACGGAGTCCTCTCCATGACCGGCGCTCGCTGGCTCCTTTTTCTTCTCGCGGTTGCGTTCCTCGGGCCTGTCCGAGGAGCCGTCGACTTGTGTGCCTGCCGGGGCGGCGAGCACGGCGTCTTGTGTCCCAGCCACACCGCGCGGTCGGCGCCGCAGGAGCACGCCTGCTGCGCCACCGGGAGGACGCCGGCCCGCGAGCAGGCGCGGGAGCGCTGCCCCGGTTGCCCTTCCTTCGAGTTGCCCCGCGCCCAGGAGCGCGAAGCGCCCTCCACCGAAGCGCAGGGGTCGACGGCCGGCCTGGCCTGGGGTTGGGGACCACCCCCGGTCCTCGTGCCCGGAGCCGCTCCGGTCTTCCCATCGCAGTCCGCGGTCGGTCGCGCGCCCCCGGGCCGGCGCCTGCACCTCCTCCTCTGCGTCCAGCTCTTCTAGAGAAGGCCCGCCCAGGGCCGGGACGGTACTCCGTCGTGGGCGCTGGCCGATGATCGTCCGAGCGTGCCGCGCCGAGAGCTCGCGCGCGGGGATCCTTGCGAGCGAGAACCGGCGCGCCGGCGAGGCGTTCCTCCGGAGCGGAGGTTGCGCCCCGCCCACGCCGGCTGCTGCGCAGGGCCGCAGGAGCGACCGGTGTGCGTGGCGGACGATGCCGGGCTTCGGCAGCTCGCTGGGCGGAGCCCGGAGCGCGTTCCGCGTCGGTCCCGCGGCGTAGGTCGCGGAGCCGCAGCGCGCCGCGCCAGAGCTTCTCGGCCGGACGGCCGCGGTCGCTTCGCCCGAGCGCCCGTCGAGGCCCCCGCTCGAAGTCCTTGTCCCCGTGCCGGGCCCTGGTTCCCGCGCTGGCTGCTGGTTCCCGCTCCGGGATCTGGTTCCCCCGCCGGCCCCGGGTCCTCTCGACCTTCGTTCGTCTCCAACCGACATCCACCCCTTCGACCCTGGTGTTTGCCGTGACCTTTCGCATCGCTCCGCGCCGCGTCCTCGCGGCTGCCTTCGTCGCCGCCCTCACCGCCTGCGCCAGCGAGCGCGAAGACCGCTCCTGGGCCGCCTGGCGTGCCTTCGACGCCGAGCTCCGTCCGGCGGAGGACGGCGCCACGGCGGCCGCTCTGCATTCGGGCAGCGGCCTCGCCGACTACCTGGCCGTCGCCCTGAGCCGAAACCCGGCCCTGCGCGCCCAGGCCCAGCGCTGGCGAGCCGGCCTCGAGCGCGTTCCCCAGGCACGCTCCCTGCCCGATCCCCAGCTCAGCTACGGCGGCTTCATCGAGCCCGTCGAGACCCGCGTCGGCCCGCAAGAGCATCGCCTCGGCGTCCAGCAGCGGATCCCCTGGCCGGGCAAGCTCGCCCGCCGCGCCGACGTCGCCTTCGAGGAAGCCGAGGCCGCGCGCGCGCGCGCCGAGGCCGAGCGCTGGCGCGTGCGCTACGAGGTCACCGCCGCCTACGCCGACTACTACGTGCTCGCTCGCGAGCGCGCCATCGTCCGCGAGGTCCTTGCGCTCGTCCGCCACTGGGAGTCCGTCGCCCAGGCGCGCCTGCGCACCGGCGCCCGCGGCGCCCACCGCGACGTCATCAAGGCCCAGGTGGAAATGGGTCGCCTCGAAGACCGACTCGAGTCCCTCGAGGACGCGCGCCGCCCGCGCGTCGAGCGGTTGCGGGCGCTGCTCGACCTGCCCAAGGACCGCGATCTCCCCTGGCCGCAGACCCTGCCCCCCGCACGGCTCGGGCGACCCGAGCGCGAGCTCCACGACCTCTTGCCGCGAAGCAGTCCCCTCCTCGCGGCGCACGACCGCGAGGTGGCCGCGCGCGCCCGCGGGGTCGACCTCGCCGGGCAGAGCTACTTTCCGGACTTCGTCGTCGGCCTCGACTATGTCTTCGTCGGCGAGGCCGTGCGCAACGCCGCCGGCGTCCGGCCCCGCGGCAGCGGCGACGACGCCGTCCTCGGCAAGGTCGGCCTGAGCCTGCCCGTGTGGGTCGGCCGCAACGCGGCGTCGGTCTCCGAAGCCCGCGCGCGGCTGCGCGCCGCCGAGCTTCGCCGCGCCGACACGGAGAACGCCCTCGAAGCCGCCCTGGCTCGCGCCCTCTACGCCTACCGCGACGCCGAGCGCAAGTTGCGGCTCTACCGCGGCTCGCTCATCCCCAAGGCGGAGGAGTCCCTCCAGGCCACCACCACCGCCTACGAAGCCGCCGCCGGGGACTTCCTCGACGTCCTCGACGCCGAGCGCGTCCTCCTCGAATTCCAACTCCAACTCGAGCGTGCCCTCGGCGAGCGCACCCGCGCTCTCGCCGAACTGGAAATGCTCACCGGAACCGAGCTCTCCGCTCCCTGATGCCCGCCCCAAGAGACGCCGATGCCCTCCGCCGCTCGTACTTCCGCGATCCCGACGTCCTGGCCTTGCTCTACGCGCTCCTTCCCCTCGCGGAGCTGCCCGTGACCGTGACCCCGCCGACGAGCTTCGGGGTGCCAACGCGCCTCTGCGCTCCCCCGATTTCTCTTCCGCCAAGGATCCACCTGTGACGCCAGCCGACGAGATTCCGGGCGCCGACGCGCCCCAGTGCTCCCCCAACTCCTCCTCCGCCAAGGAGCCGCCCGTGACGCCAGCCGACGATCCGTCCCCCTCGGAGCCCACTCCTCCCGCCGACGACGGCACCCCGGCCGCACCCGCGGACGGATCCCCTGCTCCGCCATCGGCCGGCGCCGCGCCACCCCCAAAGGACGAGGCCACGGCACCCGATGCGAAGCCCGCGCAGAAGGAACTGCGCGGGACGCTCCTCTGGGTCGTTGCGGCCGTTGCCTTGCTCTTGGTCGGGCTCGCCCTCGGTCGCCTGACGGCGAGCGCGCCCGCAGGGTCCGCGACCGGGGAGGCGGCCCCGGCCGGCGGGCAGGAGGCGAGCCCGGCCAAGCCGACCGTCTGGACTTGCTCCATGCATCCCCAGATCCGCCTCCCCGAACCGGGGCAGTGCCCCATCTGCGGAATGGATCTCATCCCCCTCGGGAAGGGCGCCGGGGGAGAGGACTCGGGACCGCGTGTCTACGAGCTTTCCGAGGCGGCGGCGAAGCTGGCGGAGATCGAGACCGCGCCGGTGGAGCGCCGCCCGGTTCAGCGCGAAGTTCGCTTCGTCGGACGCGTGGACTACGACGAGACCCGCCTCGACTACATCACGGCGTGGTTCCCCGGCCGCCTCGACCGCCTGTTCGTCGACTTTACCGGAACCCGCGTCGAGAAAGGCGACCACCTCGCCGAGGTCTACAGCCCCGAACTCATCAGCGCCCAAGAGGAGCTCTTGCAGGCCGTGGTCGCTCAGCGAAAGCTCGAGGCGGGCGGCAGCCCGCTCCTTCGCGAGACCGCTGCGCAGACCGTGGCCTCCGCGCGGGACAAGCTCCGCCTGTGGGGGCTTTCGGCCGAACAGATCGCGTCCATCGAGCGCAGCGGGAAGGTCGCCGAGCGCCTCACCGTGAACGCCCCCGTGGGCGGCATCGTCGTCCACAAGAACAAGAACCGAGGCGACTACGTCAAGACCGGCGAACGCATCTACACCATCGCCCGCCTCGACCGCCTGTGGGTCAAGCTCGAGGCCTACGAGTCGGACCTGCCCTGGATCCGCTACGGGCAGGTCGTGCGCTTCGAGACCGAGGCCTACCCCGGCGTGGTCTTCGAAGGGCGCGTGGTCTTCATCGACCCCGTGCTCGACGAACGCACCCGCACCGTCAAGGTCCGCCTCAACGTGGACAACCGGGACGGACGGCTCAAGCCCGGCCAGTTCGTCCGCGCGACCCTCGAGGCCCCCCTCGCCGCAGAGGGCGCCACCCTCGATCCATCCCTCGCCGGGCGCTGGATCTGTCCCATGCACCCCGACGTCATCAAAGACGGACCCGGCGCCTGCGACGCCTGCGGCATGCCCCTGGTCCCCGCCGAGCGCCTCTACCGCACGGCCGAAGGGAGCGCCCTTCGTACGCCTCCGCTGGTCGTCCCCGCGAGCGCGGTCCTCTGGACCGGCGTCCGCTCGCTGGTCTACGTGCGCTTGCCGGGCGAGACTCCTCGCTTCGAAGGCCGGGAGGTCGTCCTCGGCCCCCGCGCCGGCGATTTCTACGTGATCCGCGCGGGCCTCCGCAAGGGAGAGCTCGTGGTTCGCAAGGGGGCCTTCAAGATCGACAGCGCCCTGCAGATCGAGGCCCGCCCGAGCATGATGCTCCCGCCCGAGCGCGAGGCGGAGCCGGCGCCCGTCGAGGTCTCCCGTGCCTTCCGCGAGGCCCTCACCCCCGTCTATGCGGCCGCCCTGCGGGTCCAGGAGGCCCTCGCAGGCGACGACCTGCCCAGCGCCCGCTCGGCGGCCGCCGCCCTCGCCGCGGCGACCGACCGGATGGACATGTCCCTCGCTCGGGGAGAAGCCCACCGCGTGTGGATGCGCCTCGCCAAGCGCCTGCGCGACGCGGCCTCGGCCCTCGCGGGAGCCGAAGACCTCGACGCCGCCCGCAAGGCCTTCGCTCCGCTCGCCGAGGCTTCCGTCGAACTCGTCCGGCGCTTCGGACACCTCCGCTCGGGTCCCCTCTACGAGGTCCACTGCCCCATGGCCCTCGACGGCGCGGGGGCTTCCTGGCTGCAGGCCGCGCCCGAGACCGCCAACCCCTTCTACGGCGCGAGCATGCTCCGCTGCGGAGACCGCACCGCCACCTTCCCTCCCGCCGAGGACGCGGGAACCGACAAGGCGGACGAAGCCGCCGGAGCGCACGGCGGCCACCGCCACGGCGCCGGCCACGCACCGAGGCGCGGGCCCGCGCCCCCCGAAACGGAGTCGGCTGGTTCGTCCCCCCGGACCGGGCCCGCCGGCGCGGAGTCGCGCCCCGGCTCGGGAGGGTCGCCCGAAGCAGGGCCTCGCGAAGAGTCGCCGGGCGGTGCCCCTCCCGCGACGCGCCCAACGGAGGACGCCGCGCCGGAGGGGCGGACTTCGGGGGCGGTGCCGGGGGCCCCCGCGAAGGAGGAAGTCTCGGCCCTCCTCGGACGGACCCTGCGCGCCTACCTCGATGCGCAGCGGGCCTTGGCCGCCGATCGCCCCGCCCCCACGAAGGCGGCGCAGGACCTCGTGCGCGCGGCGGAGGAGTTGCCCGACGCCCTGAACTCGGCGCAGAGCCTGCGGAGTGCCGCTCGCGCCTTCGAGGCCGCCCGGGGCCTCGAGGCGCAGCGACGGGCCTTCGCAACCCTCTCGCGCGCCCTCGGTGAGTCCCTCGCCGCCGAGGGCTACCGCGGCGCCCCCGCGGTGTCCCGCCGATTCTGCCCCATGGCCTTCGGGGGGAAGGGCGCACCCTGGCTCCAGGAAGGAGACGAAACGCGCAACCCGTACTTGGGCGGGCGCATGCTCCGCTGCGGTCGCAAGGAAGGCCGCCTGGACCCGCAGAGGGAGGGAGGGGCCCGGTGATGTCCGCCGTCGTTCGTTTCTGCATCGAGAACAAGCTCGTCGTCGGCCTCGTCGTCGCCTTCGTCATTGGCTGGGGCGTGCGCGTAGCCCCCTTCGACTGGCAAGTGGACTGGCTCCCCCGCGATCCAGTCCCCGTCGACGCCATTCCGGACATTGGCGAGAACCAGCAAATCGTCTTCACCGAGTGGATGGGCCGCTCCCCCCAGGACGTCGAGGACCAGGTCACCTACCCGCTGACCGTCGCCCTCCTCGGCATTCCCGGCGTGAAGACCGTGCGCAGCTACTCCTTCTTCGGCTTCTCGTCCGTCTACGTCATCTTCGAGGAGGACATCGACTTCTACTGGTCGCGCTCGCGCATCCTGGAGAAGCTCGCCAGCCTTCCCGCCGGAACCCTACCTCTCGGGGTCAAGCCCGCCCTCGGACCCGACGCCACCGCCCTGGGGCAGGTCTTCTGGTACACCCTCGAAGGTCGCGATCCGAAAGGCCGCCCCACCGGCGGCTGGAACCTCGACGAGTTGCGCACGGTGCAAGACTGGTACGTGCGCTACGCGCTGCTCAGCGCCGGAGGCGTCTCCGAGGTCGCCTCGGTGGGCGGCTTCGTGCGCGAATACCAGGTCGACGTGGACCCCGACGCCATGCGCGCCCATCGGGTCACCCTCGGGCAGGTCGTCGACGCCGTTCGCCGCAGCAACCTCGACGTGGGCGCCCGGACCATCGAGGTCAACCGCGCCGAGTACGTCGTCCGCGGCCTGGGCTTCGTGAGGAGCGTCGCCGACCTCGAGAAAGTCGTCGTCCGGAGCGACGAGCACGTTCCGATTCGCGTCTCCGACGTGGCCCGCGTCGGCCTAGGGCCCGCCCTGCGCCGCGGCGCCCTCGACAAGGAGGGCGCCGAGGCCGTGGGCGGGGTGGTCGTCGTCCGCTACGGCGACAACCCGCTGGCGGCCATCAAGAACGTCAAGGCGAAGATCGCCGAGCTCGCGCCGGGCCTCCCGCGAAAGGTCGTCATCGACTTCTCCCGCGTCCGGCGCGAAGAAGTCGAGGCCTTCGCCGCGGCGGAAGGCTTCGCTGCCTACCGGGGCGCCGAACTCGACCAGGAGGCCTGGGTTGCCTGGGCGTTGCGCAATCCCGACCGCCTGCCGGCCTGGGCCGCCCTCAGCCAGGTGACCGTGGTTCCCTTCTACGACCGCACGGGGCTCATCTACGAGACCCTCGGCACCCTGAACACGGCCCTCAGCGAGGAGATCCTCATCAGCATCATCGTGGTCATCGCCATGGTGCTGCACCTGCGCAGCTCGGTGCTCATCTCCGGGCTGCTGCCCCTCGCCGTGCTCCTGTGCTTCATCTTCATGAAGTACTTCCACGTCGACGCCAACGTGGTCGCCCTCTCGGGCATCGCCATCGCCATCGGGACGATGGTCGACATGGGCATCATCCTCTGCGAGAACATCCTCCGGCACCTCGACGAGGCGCCGGCCGAGGAGTCGCGCCTCGAGGTGGTCCACCGGGCGGCGGTCGAAGTCGGCGGCGCCGTGGTCACCGCCGTCTCCACGACCATCGTCAGCTTCCTGCCCGTCTTCAGCATGGAAGCCGCCGAAGGGAAGCTCTTTCGGCCCCTGGCCTTCACCAAGACCTTCGCCCTCTTCGGCTCGATCATCGTTGCGCTGACCATCATCCCCCCCATCGCGCATCTCCTCTTCCGCAAGAAGAGCGAAGGCGAAGGCGTGCTCGCCTGGATCGGGCCCGCGGCCCTCGTCCCCCTCGGCCTGGCGGCCTTCTGGCTCGATCCCGTCGTCGCTTTCCTAGTCCTCGGAATGTCCGCCCTCGGCTTCGCGCGGCCCTTCCTCCTTCGGCGGCGTCCCGCGCGCGAGCGCACGCTCACCTACGCGAGCAACGGCCTGGCCGTGCTGGCCGTCGTCGTCGTGCTCAGCGAGCACTGGCTCCCCCTCGGACCCAGCAAGGGAAGCCTGCGCAATTTCGCCTTCGTGGCTGCGTTGGTGGGAGGGCTCCTCGGCTCCTTCCTCGCTTTCCAGCAGGTCTACCCCTACTTGCTGCGGGCCTTCCTCGCCCACAAGCGCGCCTTCCTCTGCCTCCCCGCCGCCCTCCTCGGCGTGGGCCTCTCGGTCTGGTGGGGGGCGAAGGCGGTTCTGCCTTGGTACCCTGCCTCGGTCCTCGGGCTCGTGGTCGCCAGCGAGGTGGCCCTGCGCGGCCTGGAGAACGCGCGCCGCGCGCGCAGCGACCCCGCCTTCGCCCCCCTGTGGCTCGTGCTGGGGACGGTGGGCGGCTTGTTCGCCGGGGCCTGCGTCGCCGGCGTGTCGGGCGCCATCTACCGCCTGGACGCCCTGGCGGGCCTGCGCTCGTCGTTGGAGCGCACCTTCCCCGGGCTGGGCAAGGAGTTCATGCCGCCCCTCGACGAAGGCAGCTACCTCTACATGCCCACGACGATGCCCCACGCCTCCATCGGCGAAGCCCAGGACGTGCTCGCCAAGCTGGACCTCGCCCTGGCCTCGGTGCCCGAAGTC
>RFHU01000059.1 GCA_003695705.1 Planctomycetota bacterium | reverse complement strand
GGCGTCGGGCGCGGGGGCGTCGGGCGCGGGGGCGTCGCGGCCCTCCGGCGAAGCAGGGGCGAAGGTGGCGAACACCGCACCGCTGCGTCCGCCGGCGCTCCAGCGGCCGAGCGCGCGCCGACCGTCGAGGCGGAGGACCACGCGGGCCGTCGCGCTCGGAGCGAGGCGGCCGGCAGGGAGGACCACTTCGAGTCGGTCCCGCCGCAGGGCTGGGGCGGGCCGCAGGGGCGGAGTTCCTTTGGCAAGGCGAGCGCACAGGGCCCCCTCCTCGACCGCGAGCAGGAAGGAGCTTTCCTCGGTGTCCGCCCCTTCGCAGCGCAGCGTCCAGCGACCGGCCAGGTCTTCGGGGGTGGGGAGGCGGGGCGGGGGAAGGTAGCGGCGACCGTCGATCCAGGTCTCGACCAGGCGCGTCTCCTTGGCGAAGAGGGGCCCGTCGCACACGGTGAAGTTGGCGGCGACGCCCGGGGCGATGACCCCGAGGGGCGGGCTGCCGAGCATCGCGGCCGGCGCGGTCGTGAGCGCCGCAAGGGCCTCGTCTTCGTCGAGTCCGGCCGCGAGCAGTTCGCGGACCCGCGCTCGCCAAGTCTTGCGGTCGTTCAAGCCCGCGCAGGTGAAGGAGAAGCGCAGCCCGCGCGCGGAGAGCAGGGAGGGCTCGCGGCGGGCGAGGCGCCACGCGCGCAGGGCGTCGGTCTCCACGTCGGGCTCTTCGCTCGGGTCTTCCCAGCGGGGCGCGGGAGGCAGGTTGAGGGTCGTCACGAGCGGGGCCCCGAGGGCGGCGAGTTCGTCCAGCCAGCGCCAGGCGTCGCCAGAGCCGAGCACCAGCCAGGGCGTGAGGCGGAACTCCGCGAGGAGCCGGGCGGCGCGCAGCGCCGTCTGGGCGTCGGGCGCCTCGAAGCACACCGGACGCTCCTTGGAGAGGACGGGGGCGAGCGCGGCGAGGGCAAGGTCGTGCTCGGGGCGAGGGACGCCGAGGGGGTTGCGGGCGTAGGCCGCGAGCGCCGCACGCTGGCGTTCGGCGTCGAGCAGGGTTTGGCGGGCCAGGGCCATGGCGCCCATGAGCGAGTTGGGGTAGCCCGACCCCTTGCTCTCGAAGGCGAGGTGTTCGGCGACCTCGGCGCGGAGCACGCGCTCCCGCAAGGGACCTTCGCCGAGGGTCACGAGGACGCTGCTGCCGCGGAAGATCCCCCGGGCGGGCGCGACGAGCGCGGCCGTGAAGCCGGCCTCGCGCAGGGCCGCGCGGGTCTTGGCGTCGAGGCGCAGTTCGGCGGCCGCGCGGCGGTCGGCGCGAACGGCGGGGTTCTCGTGCCGGGCGCCTCCCGGGGGCAGAGTCCGGGCGGAAGGGCTGGGCCGAGGAGGAGCTTCGCTCGCGGGGGGAGAGGGCGGATCGAGGCGCAGGTAGGGCTCGATGAGGCCGGGATACACGACGCGCCCTCGGAGGTCCCAGCGGAGGGCGTCGGGCGGCACCGCGACGTCCGCTCCCACGGCTTCGACGCGGCCGTCGCGGATCACGACGACGCCGCCCTCGATTCGCTCTCCCGGGCGTGGGACGACCGTGCCTCCCACCAGGGCATGCACGCGGTGGGGCTCTCCTCCCGGGCTGAGGTCCTCCGCCTTTGCAACGACCGAGGGCAGTCCGGCGTAGACCAGGGCGAGCAGCGCGCTGGGGAGCCAAAGGCGACGTGCGCTTCGTCTCATGGGGACTCCTTCGCCGGGGGCGGTGGGGCCGGCGCCGCCGGCAGAGGGGCCTACTTTACTCGCGCGCTCCGGGCCGCCGGGTCGGGGTCGGGCCAGGGTCGGACGGGGCTTTGCCTCGCCCGAGGAAGATCGCGGCGGGGCCGGGGATCCCGGAGCGGCGGGGGGCGCTCTCCGTCAGGCGCCGCGTGCGGCCTGCGCTGCGTTGGCCCCGCGCTCGGCACGGCACACGGGGTGGGGGCAGCCGCCTTCGCGCCGCCAGCACTCGTAGTGCGCCGCCTCCAGGCAGGCGGTGCAGGCCACCAGGAGCTGGGCGGTGCTGAGGCGCGCCGCGCAGCGGCGGCAGGGAGGACCCAGCTCTCCCTCTCCCGCGGCGGGACGGAGGAGGAGCCGCTCGGGGACGGTGGAGGCGAGGCGGGCGGCGAGCGCCCGCGCGAGCACGCGGTGGTGCGGACCGTCGCTGCGCGACTCGAGCTCGTTGAGGCGCCGGAAGAGGAGGTTCCACCGTTCCTGCCAGGAGAGGGAAGGCACACCGCACCTTGCCTCGGAGCTGCGGCAGGCGCAAGGCGTCCGGTCGATGCTCGCGGGGCGGCTCCGGGCTTGGTGGGGAAGGCGGCGCGCGAGGGGGCTCGTACCGAACGGGCGGAGCGGCGCCCTCCGGCCCGGGGCTCCGGCGCGACGCCTCAGGCGCTGGCGGGCGCCAGGGCCGCGGCGATCGCCTCGGCGCTGGGGCGCCGCTCGGGGACGGGGTCGAGAGTCCGCTCGAGCAGTGCACGCAACTCGGCGGGGACTTCCTGGGGAAGTCGAGGCGGGCGGTCGCGCATGGCGCGGACCTTGGCGAGGCCCGTGAGGTGGTCGTGGGCGTCGCGGCCGGTGGCGGCGAAGTAGGCGACCGCTCCCAGGGAGTAGACGTCGGTCGCCGCGCTGGGCTCCGAGTCGGCGAGCAAGGCCGGGTCGAGGTAGCCGGGGGTTCCTATGAGCACGTCGTGCTGCGTGAGGGCGGAGTCGAAAACGTGCTTGGCCAGCCCGAAGTCGACGAGCATGGGGCGCGACCAGGACTCGCCTTCCAGAAGGATGTTGGAAGGCGAGAGGTCGCGGTGGACCATCCCCTTCGCGTGGATCTCGGAGAGGGCGCTGGCGATGGGCCGCACCAGCGCAGCGAGGTCTTCGGGGCCGGCAGGCCCCTTGGCCTTGACGAGTTTGCGCAGGTGGGGTCCGTCGATCACGGGCATGGCGTAGTAAAAGCGCCCGTCCTGGATCCCGAAGTCGAGCACCGAGACGATGTGCTCGTGGCGCAGCGAAGAGAGGGTGTAGGCCTCGCGAAGGAAACGGAGGCGCGTCTCGGCGTCTTCGGTGAGGGAAGAGAGGACCTTGAGGGCCACCGGCTGCCCGGAACGTGCGTCGAGGGCGCGGAAGACGACGCCGTTGGCCCCGCGCCCAATGATGCCGTCGATGCGGTAGCGGCCAAAGGGTTCGCTGGCGTCGAGGCGAGAGAGCTTGCGGGTCAGGGCCTGCGAGACCCGGGAGAGGTGGGCCTCGCACTTCGCGATGAGCTCGCCGGGGACGAAGGGTTTGCGAATGTAGTCCGTCGCCCCGGCGGCGAAGCCGGCGCGGAAGTCCTCTTCGGTATGCAAGCCCGAGGTCACCACGATGGGCAGGTCGGGGTGCGCGTCGCGAAGGCTGGCGATGAGGTCGAGACCCGATCCGTCGGGGAGGAGTACGTCGACGACGAGCAGGTCGGGGATCCGCTCCGCGAGGTGGGCGCGGGCCGAGGCGAGATCCCCGAAGCCAAGCACTTCGTGGTCCCGGTCGCGGAGGACGGCCTCGACGATGCGGCGGATGGGGGCTGCGTCTTCGACGACGACGATGCGGGCCAATCGCTCTCCCCTCGCCGCAGCTCGGTGGAAAATCCATTCATAGCACGCAGAGGCAAACCTTGCACGGTGGAACGGACGAGGGCGGCGCCCGACCCGGAAGGGCGCAGGTTCCTCCCTTCCCCGTGCGGAGGCGGGGCGGGCCGCGGCCCTGCGCGCGCAGGCTGGGACGCAGCGCTCTTCGGAATCCGAGGGTTGCAGAACCTTCCGAAAGCCCGCCGGGGCCGAACGGGAAGCCCTCGCGGGAGGCGCCCGCGCGCGGCAAAGCCTCTCCCCCCGCGGCCCCCGCGGTGGGCGTGGCAGGAATTCGCCTCGGCCCGCCCGCTCCGGCGACGTCGCGTCGCCGCCCCGCGAAGCCGACTCCGCGGACCCTGGGTCCGCCGGGGGCCCGTTCGCTCCACGCTGCGAGGCTTCGACCTGGTTCGGCGAATCCAGAGCCGCCTGGCGGCGGGGCGGCAAGGCTGCGCCGAAGCGCGCAGGACCGTGCCTTCGTTTGCGGGGACGCCCCGGTCGGCAGGCTCCCTCCCGTATCCGTCAGGCAGCGCGGCGGACGGAGAGCACGCGCCGCTGGGCGCTGCGGAGCATGATCGGGCCGAAGTCTCCGCGCAGGGGCGTCCTCTCGAAGCCCATGCTCCCGTACCAGGCTTCGAGGCGCTCCTGGCTAAGGCCCGCGCAGGCGCGGGCTTCGAGGCCGAGGCGAACGCCGAGGGCGTCGGCGTCCGCGAGCACGGCCGCGAACAGGTGGCGGCCAACCCCCCGATCGCGGTGGGCGGGGGGAACGTGCACCCAGTCGATCCAGAATTGGGTTCGCGAGCGCCGCGAGAGACGCACCCGCGCGATCTGACCCGGCGCGAGCCGGCAGGAATACTCGTTGGCGAGCCCGCTGCGATCCTTGAGGACCGGCGGCAGGTCGCGCCGTTGGCGCTGGAGGGTCTCGGTGTGGGTCTTGGCCGGCTGCGGCGCGGGCGCCCGGTAGACCTCGCGGGTGGAGGTCCGGCCCGAGCGGGTGCCGCGAGCCTTCTGAGTACGGGGCGAACGGACGGGTGCGGGCTTGCTCATGGAACTCCTCCACCGCACCTATCGGTCGAGGCCGTTGCTTGGGTTGAGGACTTCCCACTTCCGCGCGCCCCTGAAAGGCCCGAGCGGGCGGCGGAGTTCCTGCCGCCCCCCCGGGAGGGTCCGCGGGGCACGGCCCAAGGAGCGGGGCTCTGGAAGCCTCGCGCCCCTGGATCGAAGGGCCTGCCGGGCCCCCCTTGCTCCGAGCGAGGGCGAGCGGCGCGGCCTCCTCCGGCGGCGCCTCGGCGGCGGTCGGGCGCGACGCGCCCCGCTCGGGGGCAGGCAGCTTCGCTCAGCCGAGGCGCTGGATGCGAGGAAGGCGGAGGAGGCGCGCGGCGCGGGGGGGACCCATGACCTCGTGGAGGACGACGGCCCGCTGGCCGGGAGTGTACTCGGAGAGGCGTTCCCAGAACGAGCGCTCTTCCTTCACGTCGCGCCGGGCGCGGGCCTCGGCTCGCTCGTCGCCTGCACCAAGGCCGCCGAGGCTCCGCTGGGCAACGGTGGAGCGGAGATGGCGCGAGGCCACCGCGGCTTCGAGTTGCCGCCCGGCGACTTCGCTCCGCAGGTGATGCGTCGCGAGGCCCGCCTCGGCGGGGCGCATGCGTTGCGAATCCGGGCGCGCGTCCGGGCGGACCGCGGCGGAGGCGGAACTGGGGAGCGTCGCTACGGTACGCGGCGCGCCGCTCGAGGCGACGGGACGCGCGCGCAGAACGGGCGGCGGCTCGGAGTCGCGGGACGAGGCCTGCGGCGACGCGCCGCGCGCCGCGCGTTCGGCCTCGGCCTGGGCTTCTTCGAGCATGCGCAGGACCGCCTGGAAGGGCGTCTCCCCGCGTTGCGGCGGGCGCGACCCAGCGCCCGCTCCATGAGCGGGGGGCAGCGGGCGCTGGGGACCGCGGCTCGGCGGGCGCTGGGGACCGCGGCTCGGCGGGCGCTGGGGACCGCGGCTCGGCGGGCGCTGGGGACCGCGGCTCGGCGGGCGCGCGCGGCGTCCTTGCTCCGCAATCCACGAGACCAGCCGCAGGAGGCCGACGATGGCGAAGAAGACGATCCAGACCCAGGCCTCGGTGTCCATCGAACCGCGCTAGTTCCCGCTCGGGTCCTTGTTGGGCCGTTGCTGCTGCTGCTCCGGCTTGCCCGCAATGCCCTCGCGCATGGCGGTGTCGGCCATGACGTTCTTCAACCCGTAGTAGTCCATGATCCCGAGGTTCCCCTCGCGAAAGGCCTGGGAGATGGCCTTGGGGATCTCGGCTTCGGCCAGGACGACCTTGGCGCGGTTGTTCATGACTTCGGCCTCGTTCTCCACCACCCGTGCGGCCGCAAGGGCGCGCCGTTCCTCGGCCTTGGCCTGGGCGACGCGGACGTCGGCTTCGGCGCGATCGGCTTCGAGCTTGGCGCCGATGTTCTCGCCCACGTCCACGTCGGCGATGTCGATGGAGAGAATGTCGAAGGCGGTGCCCGAGTCGAGTCCCTTCTCGAGCACCGTCTTGGAAATGTTGTCCGGGTTCTCCAGCACGTCCTTGTAGGACAGGGCCGAGCCGATGGCCGAGACGATGCCTTCGCCCACGCGAGCGATGATCGTCTCTTCGGTGGCGCCGCCGACGAGGCGTTCGAGACTGGCGCGCACGGTGACGCGCGCGCGGGCCTTGAGCTGGATGCCGTCGCGGGCGACGGCATCGATGGTTCCCCGGCCTTCGCTCTTGCTCGGGCAATCGATCACGCGCGGGTTCACCGAGGTGCGCACCGCGTCGAGGACGTCCCGGCCGGCGAGGTCGATGGCGCAGGCCCGGTCGAAGGGGAGCGCAATGCGCGCCTTGTTCGCGGCGATGATCGCCTGAATGACCTTGGGGACGTTGCCGCGGGCAAGGTAGTGGCTCTCGAGGGCGTTCTGGTCGGTCTTGAGGCCGGCCTTGTGGGCCATGATCCGCGCCTCGACGATGACCGCGGGGTTCACGCCGCGCAGGCGCATGCCCACGATGTCCTTGATGCCCGTGTAGCAACCGGTCAGCAGGGCCTTGAGCCACAAGGACCCGTAGCTGAAGAAGAAGCCGAGCAGGACCACGGCAACGAAGATCCCCAGGCCCACCAGGAGCCACATGGGATTGAAGTCGGCGGCCAAGAGCCAGGGAGCGGTCACGGTGCACCTCTCGAAGGGGAGGGAACCTACCACGCGCCGAGGGGTGGCGGTAGGCGCCGGCGCTGCGGCGCGGGAGGAGTGGTCGGCGAGTTGCTAAGGAGCCCTCCCGCCGCCTCCGTGGAGGCGCAACCCCTTGAACGCCGAGGCCCTTCTGCGCCGGGCCGCACCGTCGAGACCCGAGAGGACGCCAAGATGGCAGACCCGAACGCCCCCACCGCCGAGCCCGAGGCCGTCGAGTCGCACGAGTTCCAGGCCGACACCAAGGCCCTCCTCGACCTCATGATCAACTCGCTCTACACCCACCGCGAGGTGTTCCTGCGCGAGTTGATCTCGAACGCCTCGGACGCGCTGGACAAGCTCCGCCTCCGTTCGCTCACCGAACACGACATCCTGGGCGACGACAAGGAGTTCGAGATCGTGCTCGAGCCCGACGACGAGGCGGGCACCCTGACCATCTCCGACAACGGCATCGGCATGACCGCCGACGAACTGCGCGCGCACCTTGGGACCATTGCCCGTTCGGGGTCTCGCGAGCTCGCCGAGCAGCTCAAGGAAGTCAACAAGAAGGGCGGTGGCGACGCCGACGCCTTCATCGGGCGCTTCGGCGTCGGCTTCTACAGCGCCTTCCTCGTCGCCGACCGCGTGACCGTGGTCAGCCGCGCCGCCGGGCAGGAAGATGCCTGGCGCTGGGAATCGACCGGCGAGGGGAGCTACACCATCGCGCCCGCCGAGCGAGCCCGTCGGGGCACCGACGTGATCTTGCACCTGCGGGAGGACCAGCGCGAGTACCTCAGCACCTTCACCCTGCGGCGCTTGATCCAGAAGTATTCGGACTTCGTGGGGCACCCGATCAAGCTGGTCGAGGAGAAGACCGAGGGCGAGGGGGACGAGCAGAAGAAGGTCCGCAGCCAGGAGGTGGTCAACCAGGGGCAGGCCCTCTGGACGCGCCCGCGGAGCGAAATCTCCAAGGAGCAATACGAAGAGTTCTACAAGCACGTATCGCACGACTGGGAGGCTCCCCTCGCCTGGACGCACTTCACCATCGAGGGCACGCAACTCTTCACCGGGCTCCTCTTCGTGCCGCGTCGGGCGCCCTTCGACCTGTTCCTCCCCGAGCGGCGCTCCGGCGTGCGCCTCTACGTGAAGCGCGTGTTCGTCATGGAGGAGTGCGACGCGCTGCTGCCCGAATACCTGCGCTTCGTGCGCGGTGTGGTCGACTCGGACGACCTGCCCCTCAACGTCTCCCGCGAGGTGCTCCAGCACGACCGCGTCGTCGAGCAGATCCGCAAGCAGGTCACGCGCAAGACCCTCGAACTGCTCGCCGAGCTCGCCGAGGAGCGTCCCGACGACTACGTGACCTTCTGGGAGGCCTTTGGGCGCGTGCTCAAGGAGGGCCTCCACACCGACCCCGCCAACAAGGACCGTCTGGCGAAGCTCCTCCGCTACAAGAGCACTTCGCAGGAGAAGTGGACTTCGCTGGCCGACTACGTGGCCCGCATGCCCGAAGGCCAGGAGCACATCTACTACATCAGCGGCCCTTCGGAGGACTTCCTCAGCAAGAGCCCGCACATCGAAGGCCTCAAGGCCAAGGGCTACGAAGTTCTCTACTTCGTCGACCCGGTGGACGAGTGGGTGGCCATGGCCCTCCCCGAGTTCGAGGGCAAAAAGCTCGTCTCGGCGACCAAGGGCGAGCTGAAGCTCGAAGGCGAAACCGCCGAGGAGGCGAAGGACGAGGGCGACGAGCTCACCAAGACCGTCGCCGAGGTGCTGGGCGAGCGGGTCGCCGCCGTGCGCTACACCGACCGGCTCACCGATTCGCCGGTGTGCCTCGTTTCGGGCGAGCACGACCCGGGGGCGAACCTCGAGCGGATCCTCAAGGCGGCGGGCGGCGGCCTCGGGCCCGGGCTGGGTGGAAAGCGCACCCTGGAACTCAACCGCAGCCATCCCCTCGTCGATCGCTTGCGGCGCATGGCCGGCGACCCCGCCCAGCGCGAGCGCCTCGCCGACTGGACGCGCCTGCTCTACGACCAGGCGCTCCTGACCGAGGGAAGCCCCATCGAGGACCCGGCGGACTTCGCTCGGCGCATGAATGCCCTGCTGCTCGAGGTCGGTCACGGCGCCGACGAGGAGCCGTCGGGGACCGCGGACCCGGACGCCTCCACGGACTCCGACGAGGCTGCCGCGGATACGTCGACGGCGGACGAGAGCCCGGCTCCCGCAGCCGGGGAGGCTGCTTCCTCGGGGCCCGAGGAAGCAAGCTCCGCGTAGCAGCGCGCTCGC
>RFHU01000058.1 GCA_003695705.1 Planctomycetota bacterium | reverse complement strand
CGCCCGCCCCCACCCCCTCCGGGTGTGGGGACTCGCCATTCGCCCCGCCACCCTCTGGGCCAGCGTGGTCCCCGTCGGCGTAGGCAGCGCGCTGGCGGCGGCCGACGGCGCCTTTCGCCCGGGGCCGGCCGCCGCCGCCCTCGGCGGCGGCCTGCTCATCCAGATCGCCACCAACCTCTACAACGACGCCGCGGACTTCGCCCGAGGCGCCGACACCGAAGCGCGCCTGGGCCCGGCCCGCGCCGCACAGAAAGGCTGGCTCTCGAGACGCGCCCTCCTCGCCGGCACGACGGCGGCGCTCCTCGCCGCGCTGCTCCTGGGCCTCTACCTCACCGCCGTGGCCGGCTGGCCCATCCTCGTCCTGGGCCTCCTCAGCCTGGGGTGCGCGCTGGCCTACAGCGGAGGCCCCTGGCCCCTGGCCTACGTGGGCCTCGGCGACCTGTTCGTCCTCCTCTTCTTCGGCGGCTTCGCCACGGCCGGGACCTATTACGTGCAGGCGCTCACCCTGACTCCCACCGTGGCGTTGGCCTCGCTGTCCCTGGGGCTCCTCGCCACGGCGATCCTCGTGGTCAACAACCTGCGCGATCGACACACCGACGCCCGCTGCGGCAAGCGCACGCTGGCCGTCCGCTGGGGCGAACGCTTCGCCCGCACCGAGTACCTGGCCTGCCTCGCCGGCGCCTACCTCGCCGCAGCGGCCGCCGCCCACGCCGCTCGGGCTCCTGCCCTCCTCGCACCCTGGCTGACCCTCCCGCTGGCCTTCCTCCTCGCGCGCGCGGTGGCGCGCGAAGACGGCGCGGCCCTCAACCGCCGACTGGGCCAGACCGCCCTTCTCCAGCTCGCCTTCGGCGCGCTCTTCTCCGTGGGAGCGCTCTGGTGAGCGTCACCGTCGTCGCCGCGCGCCTCGCCCCGTACCGCCGCTGGCTCCCCTCCCTGGGAGGACGCCCGCGGGCAGGCTGGCTGCTCTCCCTCGAGGACTCGCGCGGCCGGGTGGGGAGGGGCGACGCCGCCTGCTGGCCGGGCTTCGGATCCGGCGCCGCGCGCACCGAACGGGCCCTGCGCGACCTGGTCCGCGACGGCTCCCTCCTCGGTCGAACCATCGACTCGATCGACGACGTCGCCGCCCTCGGCCTTCCGCGCCGCGAGTTCCCCGAGGCGAGCCACGCGGTGGAGCTCGCCGCTCTCGACCTGCTCGGCCGCGCCCACGGTCGCCCCGTGGCCGCCCTGCTCGAGCCGCACCCGGCCGAGGCCGTGCCCGTGCACGCTCTGGTCGACGGCCCCGAAGACGCGGCGCGCGCGGCCGCCCGTGGGCTCCGCCACCTCAAGCTCAAGGTCGGGCGCGCACCCCTCGCAGAGGACGCCGCCCGCCTCGCCGCCGTGCGCGCCGCCGCCCCCGCCTGCGCGCTCCGCCTCGACGCCAACGGCGCCTGGGCGACGCCGAGCGCGGCCCTGCGCGCCCTCGACGCCCTCGGACGCGACGGGGTGGAGTGGGTCGAACAGCCCCTCCCCGCCGGGAAGCTCGCCGAGACGCGGCGCCTCCGCCGACGCGCGGGCGTCTCCCTCGCCCTCGACGAAGACGCGGCCACAGCCCCGCTCGCGGCGCTGGCCGACGCCGCCGACGTGGTGGTCCTCAAGCCCATGTTCCTCGGCGGCCTGCTCGCCGCCCTCCGCCGCGCCCGAGACGCCGCACACCTCGGACTGGACGTGTGCGTGACCCACGCCCTCGAGTCGGCCGTGGGCCGCGCCGGAGCCCTCCACCTCGCCGCGTCGCTGTCCGCCCCACGCGCCTGCGGACTCCTCTCTCCCTACCCCGAGGAACCAGACGGCCCGCGCCTGCGCGACGGGCTGCTCGCGGTCCCTCCTTCTCCTGGCCTCGGCGTGGACGCCTCGGCGCCCACGCCCGGGCTCCCCTCCGGCCACGGGAGGTGCGCGTGATCGTCTCGGCCCCCGCCCTGGATTCCTTCCTCGAGCGCTCGGCGCTCCCCAACCCGATCCGCAGCGCGGCCATCGGCCGCCCGCACCACCCGGCTCTGGACTTCTACGGTCGCACCTGGAGCGCCAGCCACCTGCTCGAGGCCACCGAGCGCGCCGCCGGCCAACTCGCCGGCGCGGGCGTCGCGCCCGGAGAGGTGGTCGCCCTCGTCGGTCCCCCAAGCCCCGAGTGGGTCATTGCCCTCCACGCCCTCGGCTGGGTGGGCGCCGCCGTCGCGCCGCTCCCTCCGGCCGCACGCGCCCCGGAACTGCGCGCGGCCCTCGACGCGGTGCGCCCCGACCATCTGTTCCTCACCCACGGCCTTTCCGGGGACACGCTCCGCAGCCTGCGCCGCTTGCGCTCCGACGCCCGCTTCGTCACCCAGCTCCCCCTCGCCCCGCCGCCGCCCGAGCGCTACTGGCCCCTCGACGAGGTACGCCTGGTCCTGCTGACCTCCGGCAGCACGGGGCGACCGAGCGCGGTCCCGCTCACGACCTCGCAGCTCAGCACCAGCGCCTTCGCCTCGGCAATTCGCCTCGGCCACGATCCGGCGGACCGCTGGCTCGCCTGCCTCCCCCTGCACCACGTGGGCGGCCTCTCGATCCTCCTCCGCTGCGCCTTCTACGGCACGACCGTGGTCCTGCAGCACCGCTTCGACCCGCGCGCGGTGGCGGCCTCCCTCGACGGCGGGGAGGCGAGCATGGTGTCGCTGGTGCCCGAAATGCTCGAGCGCGTGCTCGAGGCGCGCCCCGAGCGCCCCTTCCCGGCGCGCCTGCGGGTCGTCTTGCTCGGCGGCGACGCCGCGCCGCCCGCGCTCCTCGAGCGCTGCCGGCGCATCGGCGCCCCCGTCGCCCTGACCTGGGGCATGACCGAAGCGGCCTCGCAAGTGGCCACCCGACCGCCGGGCGACCTGCGCCCCGACCCGGACAACGGCCCCCCCCTGCCCTTCGTGCGCGTGGAGAGCCGGGCGGGTCGTCTGGCGCTGCGGGGGCCCCTCTGCAGCGGCCCCCTCACGACGAGGGACCGCGGTCGCCTCGACGAGCGCGGCCGCGTGCGCGTGGAAGGGCGCGAGGAGGACACGATCGTCTCCGGCGGAGAGACCTTCTCGGCGCGCGAAGTCGAGGAGGTCCTGCGCAGCCACCCCGCCGTGGCGGACGCGGGCGTGATCGGCGTCCCGGACCCGCGCTGGGGCGAACGGCCCCTCGCCGCCTTGGTCGCCCGAGAGGGTCCGCCGAACGACGAGGCCCTCCGCGCCTGGTGCCGCGAACGCCTCTCGGCGCCCAAGGTCCCCGACGCCTTCGCCTGGCTGCCCGCGCTTCCCCGCTCCGAGCTGGGCAAGCTCCGGCGCGCGGCGCTTCGGGAGCGGTTGCTGGCGCTGGACCTCCCGGGCGCCCCCGCCGCCCTCGCTCGGCCGCGGCCGGCCGACCGGGACCCGAGCCCTCCTGCAGCCGCAGCCCGCGCAGAGGCCCTGCCCCCGGTCCTGCAGGCGCTCCTGGCCGCCGCGCGCAAGGGCGGCGTCCCCAAGGTCGGAGAACACCTGCTCGCCGGCGCGGAGCTCCTCGGCGGCGAACTGCTGCGGCTCGAAGAGGCGGTCGCCGACTTCGTGCGCGCCATCCCCTGCGCGCAGCCGGCCCACTTCGCCGCCAAGCATCTGCTCGAACAACCGGGCAAGCGGCTGCGCCCCTTCTGCGTCCTCCTCGCTGCCCGGCTCGGCAACGCCGAGCCGCGCGCGGCCCGCGACCTGGCGCTCGCCAGCGAGCTCGTCCACGCCGCCACGCTCCTGCACGACGACGTCCTCGACGACGGAACCGAGCGGCGCGGAGCGCCCGCGTCGCGCGTGGTCTACGGCAACTCGGCCAGCGTCCTGGGCGGGGACTACCTGCTCACCGAAGCGCTGCGCCTGGCCTCGCCCCTCGGCGCCGAGCTCAGCGACGGCTTGCTGTCGGTCATCGCGAGCATGGTCGAAGCCGAGGCGTTGCAGCTCGACCGGCGCGGGCGCTTCGAGCCCGACCGCGACGCCTACTTGCGCGTGGTGCGCGGAAAGACCGCCGCCCTCTTCCGCTGGGCGCTGTGGGGCGGGGGGAAACTGGCCGGGCTCTCCCCCGACCGCTGCGCTGCCCTCGGCCGCTCGGGCGACGCACTCGGCGTCGCCTACCAGCTCGTCGACGACCTGCTCGACCTTTCGGGCGACCCCGAGCGGATCGGGAAGGACGCCCTCGCCGACCTGCGCCAGGGGAAAATGACCTGGCCCTTGGTGCTGGCCGCGGAGCGTGACGCAGAGCTGGCTCGGGAACTCGCGCTCGCCGCCGAGGACCCCGAGCGCGACGTGCGCGCGCTCCTCCAGCGCGTGGCCGCCACGGGCGCGCTGGAGCAGGCCCGCGCCTTCGCCCGCTCCCAGGCGGAGCTGGCCAAGGCGGAACTCGCCGTCCTTCCGGCGGGCTGGGCGCGCACGGCGCTGAAGGCCGCCATCGCCGCCGCCACCGAGCGGGCGCACTAGCCGAGGGAGAACGACCATGTGGATCGAGCTCGCCTCCAACTGCGACGAAGCACGGCTCGAGCGGAGCCTGCGCGGCCTGGGGCTGTGGACTCGCCGCCTGCGGGACGACGACGGGCGCGTCGGGCTGTGGGTCGAGGCCCACTCCGCCCCCGTCGACCCCGCGCGCCTGCGCGCGCTCCCGGGCGTCGCCGCGGTGCTCGCGCCCCCCAGCCCCCACCCCCGCGTCGACGGCCAACGCGGGACGGTCGTCGAGGTGGCCGGCGTGCGCTTCGGCGGCGAGGAGCCGGTGCTCCTCGCCGGCCCCTGCGCCGCCGAGAGCCCCGAGCGCATGCACGAGGCGGCAGCGCTCGTCGCGCGTGCGGGGGGGCGCTTCCTCCGCGGCGGCGCCTTCAAGCCACGCACTTCGCCCTACGCCTTCGCGGGCCACGGCCGGGTCGCCCTCGGCTGGGTGCGCGAAGCGGCCGACGCCCACGGCCTCGGGGTGGTGTGCGAGGTGCTCTCCGAGGGCGACGCCGAGGCGGTGGCGGAGGCCTCGGACCTAGTCCAGATCGGCTCGCGGAACATGCAGAACTTCGCCCTCCTCCGGGCCGTCGGCGCCTGCGGTCGGCCCGTGCTCCTCAAGCGCGGCATGGGCGCCCGCCTCGAGGAGTGGCTCCTGGCGGGCGAGCACCTCCTGGCCGCCGGCTCGGGGCCGGTGCTCTTTTGCGAGCGCGGAGTGCGTGGCTTCGACCCCGCAACGCGCAACCTGCTCGACCTGGGCGCGGTGGCCACCCTGGCCCACGGACTCGGCCAGCCCGTGGTGGTCGACCCCTCCCACGCGGCCGGACGACGCGACCTGGTGCTGCCCCTCGGACTCGCCGGGCTCGCCGCGGGGGCCTGCGGCCTCTTGGTGGAAGTCCATCCGGAGCCGGAAGACGCACGCAGCGACGGGCCCCAGGCGCTGCGCCCGGTAGACTGGGCGGCGCTGGCGCGGGCGGTGCGGGTCGGCGCCGCGACGGCGCTGAGCGCGGCGCCCCCTTGCGGCTGAGGAGGGAGCGCCAATGAGTCGAGTCGTCACTCCGCGGCCAGGAAGCGGCGGCATGTTCGACCGCATCGCCGACCGCTACGACCTCCTCAACCGCCTCATCAGCATGGGCCTCGACCAGGGGTGGCGCCGCCGCCTGGTCGCGGCCCTGGCGCCGGCCTTCGCGGACCGCACGAGCAGCAAGGTCCTCGACCTGGCCACGGGGACCGCCGACGTGGCCCTGGCCGTGGCCCGGCGGTTTGCAGGCGTGCGCGTCGTCGGCCTCGACCCGAGCGAGGCCATGCTCCGGGTCGGCGCGGGCAAGGTCGCCGCGCTCGCCGCCCCGGTGTCCCTCGTCCGCGGGGACGCGCAGCGCCTTCCCTTCCCCGACGACGCCTTCGACGGCGCGCTCATCAGCTTCGGGATCCGCAACGTCCCCGACCGCGACGCCGCCCTGCGGGAGATGGCCCGGGTCACGCGCCCCGGCGGCGTGGTCGCCGTGCTGGAGCTCGGTCTCCCGCGCAAGGGCGTCCTCGCACCGCTGGCCCGCCTGCACACCCAGCACGTGGTCCCGCGCCTGGGCGGCTGGCTCTCGGGCGAAGAGGAATACCGCTACCTGGCGGCCTCGGTCGCCGCCTTCCCCGCCCCCGAGGCCTTCCTCGAGCGCCTCGAGGCGGCCGGGCTCGTAGACCTCGAGCTGCGCCGCATGGGCTTCGACGCCGCCCACCTCTACCTCGGGCGTCCCCGTTGACCCTGCGCGGCCGTCGCTCGGACGGCCGCGGACCTGGAAGGAGCCTGGAAGGCCAGGCCCGGGCGTCCTTTCTCGCGGTAGAGGCTAGAATCCCCGCCCGAGGAACTCCGTGAGCGTGTTCGATCCCCCCGCCGCGCGCCGCGACGCGCTGCGCACCGACCTCTACCAGTTGACCATGGCGGCGGCCTACCACCGCGCGGGCCTCACGCACACGGCGACCTTCGAATTGTTCACCCGCCGCCTGAGGCCCGCCCGCCGCGGCTACTGGATCGCCGCCGGCCTCGAGCAAGCCCTCGACTACCTCGAGGGCCTGCGCTTCCGCGGCGAGGACATCGACTTCCTCCGCCGCCTCCCCGCCTTTGAGGGGGCCGACCACGAGGACTTCTTCGCCCGGCTCGCCGCCCTCCGCTTCGAAGGCGAGGTGTGGGCCGTTCCCGAGGGGACGCCGGTCTTCCCCTGGGAGCCGCTCCTGCGCGTGAGCGCCCCCGCCCTCCAAGCGCAGATCGTCGAGACCTACCTGCTCTCCCTGATCAACTTCCAGACGCTGATCGCGAGCAAGGCCGCCCGCGTGGCGCAGGCGACCCGGGGGAAGCCCTTCGTCGACTTCGGCACCCGCCGCGCCCACGGCCCCGAGGCCGCCGAGCTCGCGGCCCGCGCCGCCTACGTGGGCGGGGCCGTGGGCACCTCCAACGTCGAGGCGGCGCGGCGACTGGGCCTGCCCGCCTACGGCACCTTCGCGCACAGCTGGGTGATGAGCTTCGACGACGAGGACGAGGCCTTCCGCCGCTACGCCGAGGCCTTCCCGCAGAACACGACATTGCTCATCGACACCTACGACACCGTCGCCGCGGCGCGGCGCATCGTCGAACGAGACCTCCCCTGCCAGGCCGTGCGCCTCGACTCGGGCGACCTCGCCGCCCTCTCCCGCGAGGTGCGGCGGATCCTCGACGAAGGAGGACGCAGCGAAGTCAAGATCGTCGCCTCCAGCGACCTCAACGAAGACAAGATCGACGCCATGGAGCGGGCCGGCTGCGCCGTCGACATCTACGGCGTGGGGACCGAGCTGGTCACCTCCAAGGACTGGCCCGCCCTGGGGGGCGTCTACAAGCTCGTCGAGCAGCGCGGCCCGGACGGCGGCGTACGCTACCCCATCAAGCTCTCCTCCTCGAAGCGGAGCTGGCCCGGACGCAAGCAGGTCTACCGGCGCAGCCAGGGCGCCCTCTACGCCGGGGACCTGATCGCCCTCGCCGACGAGGAGGGCCACCCAGGCGCTCCGTTGCTGGAGAAGGTCCTCGAAGGCGGTCGGCGTCTCCGCCCCTCTCCGCCCTTGCCCGAAGTCCGCGAGCGCTGCCTCGCCGAAGTCGCCCGCCTGCCCGAGGGGGTGCGCAACCTCGCAGAGCCCGCCGAATACCCCGTCGTCCGCAGCGAGGCCCTCGTGGCCCTCGCCGAGCGCGCTTACGAGGAGCTCCGCCATGACGCTCGCTGAACCCGTCGCCTTCCTCGACGTCGACACCCAGGTCGACTTCATGAAACCCGAGGGCAAGCTCTACGCCCAAGGCGCCGAAGCAATCGAACCCAACCTGCGCCGCCTGCTCGACTTCGCCCGCGAGCGGGGGCTTCCCCTCGTCTCCTCGGTGGACGCGCACCGCGAGGGAGACGAGGAGTTCGCCGAATACCCGCCCCACTGCCTGTTGGGCACGCCCGGCCAGCAGCGCGTGCTCGCGAGCGGCGAAGAAGCCTTCGTCCCCAGCGAGGCGGTGGCGGGGGAACTCCCCGATCCGCGCCGACAGCACGTCGTGCTCGAGAAGCAGCGCTTTTCCCTCTTCAGCAACCCCAACGCGGAAGCGGTCCTCGCGCGGACCGGCGCCAAGACCTTCGTCGTCTTCGGGGTGGTGACCGAGGTGTGCGTCCGGCAGGCCGTCCTCGGCCTGCTCGAGCGCGGCTACCGGGTCTGCGTCGTCCGCGACGCCGTCTGGCCCATTGCGCGGGACGCAGGAGAGGCAGCCCTCGAGGAAATGCGGGCCGCAGGGGCCGAAGTCCTCTCCACCGACGAAGTCCTCTCGACCCTCGCGGTGACGATGTGAGCGAAGACGAACGCTTGGTGGCCGAGGTCGAGGTCGTGGACGACCTCACCGCCCGCTCCCGCTGCGACGAAGGCTTCCTGCGCCTGCGCCGCTTCCTCCTCCGCAACCGCTACACCGACGGCAGCGTGTCCGAACCGTACCGCTGCGACGTCCTCTCGCGGCGTTCGGTGGACGCGGTGGCGGTCGTCCTCTGGCACCGCGGCGACGACGGGAAAGTCTACGTCCACTACCGCGAGGGGACGCGTGCCCCCATCTGGCTGCGGCGCCTGAAGCAAGACGAGCTCCCCTGCAAGGACGCGCGCCCTTACGACCGAATCGGCGAAATCGTGGCCGGGGTCCTCGAAGAGGAGGACGACGGGCCCGCCGGGGTCCTCCGGCGCGGCGCCATCGAGGCCAAGGAGGAGGCCGGCTACGAGGTGGACCCGCGGCGCCTCGAACTCCTCGGTCGCGAAGGCTTCTTCCCCAGCCCCGGCGTGACCGACGAGAAGGTCTACTTGTGCGCAGCGGAGATCGATCCCGCGGAGCGCGGCGAGGCCGCCGGCGACGGTTCGGTGCAGGAGGAGGGAACGCGCATGCTCTGCCTGCCCCTGGGCGAGGCCATTCGCGCCTGCCGAGACGGCCGCATTCCCGACGCCAAGACCGAGCTCGGCTTCCTGCGCCTGGCCGACCACCTCAGCTACTTGCCGCAGCTCGACCTCTTCGCCGACGCGCTCCCGCCCGCTCTGCGCGAGCGCTACGACCGCCTGGGACTCTGAGCGGGCCCACCCTTCGCGGGCTTCGCAGGGACTCGGCCTTCGATTGCCGGACTCCCTCGGCCGGGGCAAGATGCCCGGGTGATCGGTCGCCTGGGTCCCTACCTCCTCGAGCGCGAGCTCGGCGCCGGCGCCATGGGCGTCGTCTACCAGGCGCTCCACCCTGGACTCCGCGTGCGCTACGCGCTCAAGGTGCTCCGCCCCGAGCTGTGCGCCCCCCGGGACGCGGCCCGCTTCCAGCGCGAACTGGAGAGCATGGCCGCCGTCTCGCAGCACCCCCACGTGGTGCGCGTCCACAGCGCCGGCTTCGAGCACGGGCGCCTCTACTACGTCATGGACCTCGTGGACGGCGAGGACCTGCAGAAGGTCCTCAACCAGCGCGGCCGCCTCCCGCCTCGTCGCGCCGCCGAGATCGGACGCGCGGTGGCCAGCGCCCTCGCCGCCCTCCACCGGGCCGGCTTCATCCACCGCGACCTCAAACCCGAGAACATCCTCATCGAACGCGGCGGGCGGCCGCTCCTCACCGACTTCGGGCTCGCGCGGGCCTTCGCCGACGAGCGCGGACGGCTCACCCAGACCGGAGAACTCGTCGGGACCCCCGCCTACATGGCCCCCGAGCAGGCCTTGGGCGAGCGCGACCTGAGTCCGGCCGCCGACGTCTACGCCTCGGGCGCCGTCCTCTACACCCTGCTCGCCGGACGCCCCCCCGTGACGGGGACCTCCAAGCTAGGGGTCCTGAGCAAGGTCGCCACCGGCGACCTCGAGCCCTTGGCCAAGAGCGCTCCGGACGTCCCCCTTCCCCTCGCCGAGCTCTGCGCCGCCTGCCTGCGCACCGAGGCCACGCGCCGGCCGAGCGCCCAGGAGGTGGAGCGCGCGCTCGACGCCTACCTAAGCGGAAAGACGGTCCCCTTGGAGGGCGGCCCCACCGCCGGCAGCGCGGCGAAGCGGCACCGCCTGACCGCGCTCTTCGCCGGGCTCTGCGCGCTGGGGGGCCTGCTGGGCGTCGCCGCCGTGGTCGTCGTTCGAAGTCGCCAGGAGGAGTCGCGGCGCGCGGCCCTCCCCTCCCGCGTGGCAGAAGCCCTCCGCGCCGCCCGCGCCGATCTCGCCCCCGCGGGCGACGGGAGAGCCGAGGTGCCCCGAGCTCCCGCGACGGCCGAGCGCCTCGCCGCCTTGCGGGCGCGGGTCGAGGCGGCGCCTCCCGAGCGGACCTGGCGAGCCCCCCTCCTCGCTGCCCTGCACGAAGCCGAGGGGCACCTCGCCCTCGCCACCGGGCGGATCGAAGCCGCGCGCGTGCACCTCGAAGGCCTCCGCGCGCTGCGCACCGCGCTGCGCAGCCAGGAGGCGCGCGCGCTGCTCGACGCTCGCGCCGCGGCCCTCGGGCTCGCCCTCGACCTCGCCGACGAGCGCCTCGACGCCAAGGACCACGAGCGCTGGTCCCGAACGCTCAAGAAGCGCCTCGCAGGAACGCCTCAGCCCCTGAGAGGAGGAGCCGCAGCCCCTCCCCTCGCCCTCGACCGCAGGGGCTTGGTCGACCTCCTCGTCCGCCACGCCATCGCCAGCGGACGCGAGAAGCAGACCCTCGCAGACCTCGACGAACTCGGGGTCTCCCCCGCGGAGTTCCCCGCCCCGGCCCGCGCGCGCCTCACCCTCGCGGGGCTCTTCGGCGGGGCCCGCCCGACGTCGCAACGTCTGGCGGCCATTCGCCCGGAGGCCCTCGAAGCCTTGGCCGAGCAACTCGCCGACCCCACCCTGCGCGCCGAAGCGCTCCTCGCCAGCGCGCTCGCCCGCGCGAACCGCGGCCTCGAACGAGAGGACATCGGGAAGCCCGCGAAGGGACACTACTACGGGGACGACCTGCTCCGCGCGCGGGACCTCTGCGCCGAGGCGGCCCCCGGCCTCGCCCCCGACGCTCCGGCGCGCCGCGCGGCGCTGGCCTGGTTCAAGAAACGCATCCACGAGCTCCGCCCCCTCGCCCTCGAAAAACTCCCTCCCGGTCGCACCGGTGACCTGGCGGCGGCCCAGAAGCGCCTCGCCCACCTCTCGGACCTGTGCCTCCTCCTCCACGCCCACCAGCACCTCGCCACCCCCGAAGCCGGCGAGGCCGCGCGCCTCGATCCGGAGATCGTCCAACGCTTCGAAGACTGCGCCGCGGTCCAGGCCGGCGCGGCGAGCTCCCACGCCAGACACCCGAAAACCGACGTCGACGAGCGAAGCGCACACCGACCGCCGTCCCTCGCCGACGTGGACTTGTGGCTCGACTACCGACCCCAAGCACCGGAGCTCCTCTTGGCCTATGCCTTCATCGTCAACGAAGCCATCCTCGAGCCCTTCGGCGAAGAGCCGGCGGCCGGAGTAGTCGCAGCGGAAGTGCCCTCTTCCTTCCACGGCGATCCCGAGAAGGCGCTGGCGAGGGTCCGCGCCTTCGTCGAACTCCAGCGACAGCAAATGCTCGCCCAGCCGACCCAACCGGAGGCGCGCAACGCCTACGCCGAGTCCCTCAAGATCCTCTCGCGCACCTACCGCCTCCTGCGTCGAGCGGAGGACGAAGAAAAGCTGCTCGACCGGACCCTCGCCGAACTTCCCGAGGAGACCGATCTGATCACCAAGATCGCCTGCCACCTGAGCCTGCTTCACGGCCTGCGGGGCAATCCGCGTCGCGCCCTTGCCGCCGTGGAGCGCGCGCTGGAACACCTCCCCGAGTCCGTGCGCCTGCGCTTCGAGCGCCTGCATCTCCTCAACAGGATCCTCCCTCCCGACGACCGCACCCCCGAGGGCGACCGCCTCCTGGACGCGGCTTGGGAGTTCCTCGACGGCGTGCGCCCCGACCACCCGGACGGCTGGAACGCAGCCGAACGGGCGCTGTTCGAGGTGCTCGTTCCCCGCGAAATCGCCCGAGGCAACCCCGGTCGCGCCCTGGAGGGCTTCGAACGCGTCCTCGCTCCCTTCGCCGGCCTTCCCGAGGAGCAGCACCCCGGCTTCCCCCGTCTGCTGGCCCGCAAGGCGCGCCTCCTCCTGCGCGAGGGCGACCTCGAGAAGCTCGCTCCCCTCCTTCCCTCCCTCCACTGGCACCTCGAACGTTGCCGTGCCTACGAAGGACTCCGGGTCAACTCGAAGCTCCTTCAGCGAAGCGCGGCCGAGGCGCATCTGAGCGCCCTCAGGCGGGAGCTGAGCGAGTTCCCCTACCTCGAGCGCGCCGTGGAGGAACGGAGGACCGGAGAAGCGGACGAGCGACTCGCCCGTTACGACGGCCTGCCTCGCTGACCCCCCCTCCGCCCGAAGAGCGAAGGAGCGACCGGAGGGCCTCGCGCCGCCCGCGACCGATCCCGCCCCCGCTGGACGAGCGCGCCCATCCAACGGGAGGAGCGGGAAGGGGTCAGCCTACGCCACCCTCCATCCGCGGCGCAGGCCACTCCGAAAGCGGCGGCAGCGGCGGTCCAGCCGCCTCCCCCTCCCCGGGAGGCGCAGCCGGCGCGCCGGCTTCTGCCGCCCCCTTCGTGCGGCGCCGACCGAGTTGCGCCCGGGCGCGCTCGGCGAGCCCCACCCGCTCGAAGAAGTCCGCGCACTCGGCGCACCAGGCGGCCACGTCGACGCCGGCGAGCGGCGGGACGCCGCGCGGCAGACGGGCCTGCGCTCGCCCCCAAACCCGCTGAGCGCCCAAGGCGTTGCCGCGTCGCAGGTGCTCGAGGGCGACGCAGAGCTGAACCACCCCCTGCACGAGGTCGCGCTCCGGCCCCGGCGGCAGATCCTGCCACGCGGCCTCGAGGAGTTCGTGGGCAGCGAAGTACTCCCGGCGGCTCGCGAGCCTCAGCCCACGATCCAGGCGCTCATCGGCAAAGGCCATACAAACCCCTGTGTACCCGAACGTTCCACCAATCGGACAAAATGCGTCCACTTCCTGTTTCGCGACCCTCAGCGGCTAGGATCGGCTTCGTGCGCGACTTGCTGAACCGCCCGCTTCGCAGCCTGCGCCTGTCGGTCACCGACCGCTGCAACCTCCGCTGCCGCTACTGTATGCCCGAAGCGCACTACGAGTGGTTGCCGCGCGAAAACCTACTCTCCTTCGAGGAACTCACCGCGGTGGTCGACGCCGCCGCAGGCCTCGGCGCCGACCGGGTGCGCCTCACCGGCGGCGAACCCCTCCTGCGTCGCGACCTGCCCGCCCTCCTCCGCCGCCTCGCCGCCGTCGAAGGCCTTCGCGACTTGGCCCTGACGACCAACGGCCTCCTCCTCGCCGACCTCGCCGCTCCCCTCGCCGCGGCCGGCCTACGCCGGATCACCGTGAGCCTCGACACCCTGAGCCCCGAGCGCTACCGCGCCCTGACGGGTCGGGACGCCCTTCCGCGGGTGCTCGCGGGCCTCGAGGCAGCGGCCGCGGCCGGCTTCGCGGAACTCAAGCTGAACACGGTCGTCCTCGCGGGCCAAAACGACGACGAGCTCCCTTCCATCGTCGCCTTTGCCAAGGAGATCGGCGCCGAGCCGCGTTTCATCGAATACATGGACGTGGGCGGCGCCACCTCCTGGACGCCCGGCGCCGTCGTCTCCCGCGAGGGCATCCTCCGCCGCTTGGAAGCGGCCTTCGGCCCGGTCGAAGCCCTCGCCAAGACCTCCGCCCCCGCCCAGCGGCATCGGCTCCTCGACGGGACCGTGGTCGGCGTCATCGCCTCGACCACCGACCCCTTCTGCGCCCGCTGCGACCGAGCGCGGCTCACCGCGGACGGAGTCTTGTTCACTTGCCTCTACGCCCGCAGCGGCATCCCTCTGCGGGACGCCCTCCGCCGCGGCGAAGACCCCGCCGCGCTCCTGCGCGCCGCCTGGTCCCGCCGCACCGACCGCGGGGCCGAAGAGCGGCTCCGCCTCGGGCGGAGCCGCCTCCCGCTCGCCCCCGCCTCCGCCCTGCGCGAAGACCCCCACCTGGAAATGCACACGCGGGGAGGCTGAGCGTGAACGCGCCTTCGCGGACGAACCGTCTGGCCGGGGAAACCAGCCCCTACCTGCTCGGGCACCAGCACAACCCGGTCGACTGGTATCCCTGGGGCGAGGAGGCCCTGGCCCGCGCGCGCGCCGAGGACAAACCCATCCTCCTCAGTGTGGGCTACTCGAGCTGCCACTGGTGCCACGTCATGGAGCGCGAGTGCTTCGAGGACGAAGGCATTGCTGCGCTCATGAACGAGCACTTCGTGTGCGTGAAGGTGGACCGCGAAGAACGCCCGGACATCGACGCCGTCTACATGCAGGCCACCCTGGCTCTGCGCGGGCACGGCGGCTGGCCCATGCACGTCTTCCTGACGCCGGACCTCGAACCCTTCTACGCGGGGACCTACTTCCCACCCACCGATCGCGCCGGGCTCCCCGGCTGGCCGCGGGTGCTCTCCACTCTGGCCGAGGTGTGGCGCGACCGTCGCGCCGACGTACTGCGCGACGCCCGACACCTCACCGACCACTTGCGCGAGCAAGCCGCCGCGAGCGCACCGAGCGAGGTCGCGGCGGGCCCGTTGCTCGCGCGCGCCGTGGAGCAACTCGAGCGCGAGTTCGATCCCACCCACGGCGGCTTCGGCCCCGCCCCCAAATTCCCCCGCACCGAAACCCTCGAACTGCTCCTGCGCCACCACGCCCGCACGGGCTCGGAGCGCTCCCTGGACATGCTCGTCCGCACCCTCGACGGCATGGCGCGGGGCGGAATCTACGACCATCTCGCCGGAGGCTTTGCGCGCTACTCCACCGACTCCCGCTGGCTGGTGCCCCACTTCGAGAAGATGCTCTACGACAACGCGCTCCTCGCCCGCGTCTACACCCTGGCCTGGCAAGCAACCGGCCTCGAACGCCACGCCCGCGTCGCCCGCGAGACCCTCGACTACCTCCTGCGCGAACTCGCCTTGCCCGAGGGCGGCTTCGCCTCGGCCACGGACGCCGACTCCGAAGGCGAGGAAGGAAAGTTCTTCGTGTGGACCCCCGCCGAGGTGCGCGCAGCCCTCGGCGACGAAGAACTCGCGCGCCGCTTCTGCCTCGCCTACGACGTCCACGAAGGCGGCAACTGGGAGGGCCGGAGCGTCCTCCACCGCCCGCGCCCCCTCGACGAGCTCGCGGTGGAACTCGGGCTCTCGTCCGAAGAGTTGGACGACTCGCTGCGCTCGGCGCGCGAGGTCCTCTACCGGGCGCGCCAGGAGCGCGTCCCCCCCGCCCTCGACGACAAGCTCCTCACCGGCTGGAACGCCCTGGCCATCTCCGCCCTCGCCCTCGCCGCGCGCGCCTACGGAGAAGGGCGCTACCTCGACGCCGCCCGGCGCGCGGCGGACTTCCTCCTCACCCGCCTCATCGACGAGCGCGGGAAGCTCCTCCGCAGCTTCCGCGCCGGGCGCGCGCGCTTCGCCGCCACCCTCGAGGACTACAGTGCCCTGGCCGACGGGCTGGTCGACCTCTACGAGGTCGCGGGCGAGCGCCGCTACCTGGCAGCGGCCACCGTCCTCGCCGAACAGATCCTCGAAGGCTTCGCCCCCAGCGAAGGAGGCGCCTTCTACTTCACCCGCGCCGACCAGACCGAACTCCCCATCCGCCACCGCGAGGGCCACGACGGCGCCCTGCCCAACCCCAGCGCCCTGGCGGCGCGTGCCCTGGCTCGCCTCTCCTGGCACCTCGACCTCCCCGCGCTGCGCGACGCCGCACGCAAAGCGATCCTCGCCTACGGCGGCGCACTGGAACGCGCACCGCGCGCCTTCGGCACCAGCCTCTGCGTGCTCGACTTCCTCGACCGCGGGCCGCTCGAAGTCGCCCTCGTCGGCGATCCGGCCGACGAGGGGCTCGGGAGGTTCCGCGAGGAGGTGGGCCGGCGCTACCTGCCCGACCTGGTCCTCGCCCAGGGCCCGGAAGAGGACCCGGGGCTCGGCGACCCCGAGCCGCTGCCCCTGCTGGCAGGCCGCAAGCAGCTCAGCGGACGCGCGACCGCGGTCGTGTGCCACGAAGGGACGTGCCGCCCCCCCCTGACGGACCCCACCGCCCTCGGCGCGCTCCTCGACGAGCTGACCGCGCCGCGGCCGTGACCGTCCTCCTGCTCGACGTCATGGACACCGTCGTGGTGGACCCGTACCCCGAGGTCGTGGCCGGCTTCTTCGGCCTCGCGGTGGACACCCTCGAACGGCTGCAAGACCCAGGGGCCTGGACCGCCTTCGAGCGCGGCGAACTCGGCGAGGCGGAGCTGGGGCAGCGCTATTTCCGCGACGGGCGGCCCTGCGACGTGCCGCGCCTCCGGCGGGCGCTCGCCTCGGCCTACCGCTTCGTCCCCGGCATGGAGGAACTCCTCGCCGAGCTGCGGGGGCAAGGACTCGCGCTCCACGCTTTCTCCAACTACCCCGTGTGGTACCGCGAGGTGGAGGCGCGGCTGCGCCTCTCCCGCTACCTTCGCTGGAGCCTGGTCTCCTGCGAAACCGGCCTGCGCAAGCCCGATCCCCGCGCCTACCGCGACGCCCTCGCGCGCCTCGGGGTGGGACCAGGCCAAGCGCTGCTCGTGGACGACCGCGCGGCCAACTGCGCCGCCGCCCGCGAGGAGGGGCTGTTGGCCATCCGCTTCCGCGGCGCGCCCGCGCTGCGAGAGGAACTCGCCGCGCGGGGAATCCTCTGACTCGGCGGAGCGTTGCAAAACGAACCGCTCCGCAGCGCCCGGCGGTCCAGCCCGCAGGGTATCGTGGCGCGACCTCGAAGATCCCAAGGAGGAACCTCTCCATGACGACTCGACTGCGCCTCGCCGCGCTCCTCGCGGCCGCCTGCGCGACGCCTTGCCTTGGCGCCGAGACCTACGGCATCGACCCCGTTCACTCCACGATCATCTTTCGCATCAAGCACTTGGGAGTCAGCTACCTCTACGGACGCTTCAACAAGGTCCAGGGGACCCTCTTCCTCGACGACGAGGACCCCTCCAAGAGCAAGATCTCGGTGGAGGTCACCGCGGCGAGCGTGGACACGGGGAACCAGAAGCGCGACGACCACCTGCGCGGCCCCGACTTCTTCAACGTCAAGCAGTTCCCCAAGATCACCTTCAAGAGCACGAAGGTAAAGAAGACCGGCGAGGCGATCTACGAGGTCACCGGAAACCTCAGCCTCCACGGCAAGACCAAGCAGATCACCGTGCGCGCCACCCGCGTCGGCACGGGACCGGACCCCTGGGGCGGCCACCGGACCGGCTTCGAGCTCGTGTTCCGCGTCAAGCGCAGCGACTTCGGCATGAACTACATGCAAGGCGAGAAGGGCATCGGAGACGAAGTACGGCTGATCGTCGGCATCGAGGCGGTCCGCAAGTAGGCGCCCGGTGCTCTGGCCGCTCCTCTTCACGGCCGTCTTCCCCCCGCTCGTCGCCGCCGCCGCCCTCGCCTTGGCCGGGATCCTCGGCGGCCGGCGGCCCGAGCGGGGAGCGGCCTGGGGAGGAGCGGCCCTGGCCCTGGCCTACCTCGTAGGGCACCCCGGGGTCCGCGGCCAGCTCGTCGACGCGTTGCCTCCCACCGACGTCACCGACTGGCCCTGGGCCCTCGCACCCCTCGCCGCGCTCCTCGGCGGCGTGCTCCACCGCTGGGGACGCGTCGCGCCCCTCCGCTGGGTCCTCCTCTGCTCGGCCCAGGGCCTGGGGCTGTGGCTGGTGCTGGCGCCGGCGCTGCGCAACCAAGGCTCGTCCGGCGCCTGGCTGGTCGTCTTCCTCGCCGGCCTCCTCGCCCTCGCCTACGCCCTCGGGCTGGCGGGCCTCGAGGAGCCCGAGAGAGAGCCCTCCGCCCTGCTCGGTCTGGTGGCGCTGGTCTCCTTCTCCAGCGGCGTCGTCGTCCTCGGCCGCACGGCCTCGGTCGGGCAACTCTGCGGCGTCCTCGCGGCCGGGCTCTTCGGCCTCTTCGTCGTCCGCTGGCGGGGCTGGGCGCAAGGGCTCCTTCGCTCGACGGCGCCGGTCCTGGCCCTGCTCCACCCGCTCCTGGTCGCCAACGCCTACGCCTACGCCTACCTCCCGGCCAGCGCGACGATCCTCCTCGCCCTGGGGCCGCTGCTCCTCGCCGCCGCTCGTCGGGGGCCCTTCCGCGGACGCCCGACCTGGCAAGCCCTCGCCCTGGGCCTGGCCGCCTCCGGGGCCGCCTACGCCGGCGCCGCCGCCCTCGCCGCCGGCGCGGCGCCCGAGCCGTATTCTCCCTACTGACCGAGACCACGACGCTTGCGCTCGCCCGGCTGCGAACTCGGGGAGCGGGAATCCGCTCGCGGCGGGGCTCGTTCCTCTGAGGAAGGGCAGGTTGAGGCATGCTCGCGACCGTCCGGGAATGGCTCGGGACCCTGTTCCAACCCAAGCGGCCCGAACCGAGTTATCCGACCCTCCCCCTGGTCGGCGAAGACGGACAGAGCAGCGTGCCCGGCATCTACCTCGCGGGCGAAGTCGCCGGAACTCCGCTCGTCAAGCTCGGCCTCAACCGCGGAGTGGAGCTGATCGAGGCCCTCCACGCGGAGCTGGGCCCGCCCAGCGCCGAAGACCCCGAACTCTTCGACGTCGTCATCGTGGGCGCTGGGCCGGCAGGGCTCGGCGCCGCCGCGCGGGCCCACGAACTCGGCATGCGCTACCAGGTCCTGGAGGCGAACCGCGTCGCCCAAACCGTGGAGAACATGTTCAAGGGGAAGCTCCTCTTCGCCGAGCCCGAGGCCGTGACGAACCGCAGCGTGCTTTGGTTCGAGGAATGCACCCGCGAGGAACTCCTCGCTCGCTGGCACGCCCAGATCGAGGAACTCGGGCTCCGCATCCACGAACACGAGCGGGTGGTCGACCTTCGCGGCGCCCGCGACGGCTTCGTCGTCGAAAGCGAAAAGGGAAGCTACCGCGCCCGACGCGTCCTCCTCGCCCTGGGGAAGGCCGGCAACCCCCGCAAGGCCGGCGTCCCCGGAGAGCGCGAACACCCCGAAAAGGTCCTCCACTCCCTCAGCGATCCCGACCTCTACCAAGGCAAGCACGTCTTCGTCTACGGAGGCGGCGACGTGGCCGCCGAGTGCGCCCTCGCCCTCTGCGAGCGCAACACGGTAACTATGGTCACCATCGACGAGGAGTTGGTCTTCCCCCGCAAGCGCAACCGCGAGGCCCTCGAGGCCGCGGCCGCCGAGGGACGCCTCTCGCTGCACCTCGCCAGTCGCCTGCTGCGCTTCGACGCCGACACGGTGACCTTCGCGGACGCCAACGGCCAGGAAACGACCGTCCCCAACGACGTCGTCTTCGAAATGATCGGAGCCGAGCTTCCCCTGGGCTTCTTTCGGCGCGTCGGCATTCGCCTGGAGAGCGACTGGGGAGCGCGGCGCTGGGCAGCCCTCGTCCTCGTGTTCCTGGGGGTCTACTCCCTCTACGCGCTGAAGAAGTTCCCCGAGGAGCCCTACGCCTGGCCCTTCACCCGCGTCATCGACGAGGACGCGTTCTTCTCCGGGCTGCGGGCGCTCTTCCGCGTTGCCTTCTCCCCCTTCGCCTGGCTGTTCACCGACGATGCCTACGCGACCATGCTGCGCACCCCATGGTTCCAGCAGGGGTACCTCTACAGCCTCCTCTACACGGTGGTCATGGCGGTCTTCGGCTGGAAGGCCTTCCGCCGCTGGGGAAAGGTCGCCCGCAACCCTCGCTACCAGCGATGGCGCTACGCCTCGCTGATCACCTTCCAAGTGGTCTTCTTCCTGGTGGCCAACGTCATCGCCGTGCAGGCCCTGAGCATCCAGCATGCCTGGCGCGCCTGGGGCCTCTACCAGCCCTGGCCGCTCTTCCTCCACACCTTCCACTGGTGGCGAGACAGCGACCCGCGCGCGGTCGTCGCCCTCTTCGTGGGCGGCGGCCTCTTCGGCACCTTCGTCGCCATCCCCTGGGCCAGCCGCAAGCACGGAAAGCGCTTCTGCACCTGGGTCTGCGGCTGCGGCGGGCTCGCCGAGACCCTGGGCGACCGCTGGCGCCACCTCTCCCCCAAGGGGAAGCGCAGCCGCGCCTGGGAGTTCCAAGGAGTGCTCGTCCTGCTGGCGGCCTTCGTGGTCACCCTGGTGAGCGTCGGCGCCTACCGCACCCGCGCCGACAACGCCTGGGCGCTGGCCTACGGCTACGTCGTCGACTTCTGGCTCGTGGCGGTCATCCCCATCGCCCTCTACCCCTTCTTCGGCGGGAAGGTGTGGTGCCGCTACTGGTGCCCCTTGGCCGCCTACAACGGCCTCCTCGCGCGCTGGTACGGGCGCCTGCGCATTGCCGCCAACGAACGCTGCATCTCCTGCACCCTCTGCAGTCGCTACTGCCAAGTCGGCGTGGACGTCATGTCCTTCGCCAAGAACGGCCAAGCCTTCGACAACGCCAACTCGAGCTGCATTCAGTGCGGGATCTGCATCGACGTCTGCCCCATGGACGTACTCTCCTTCGAGCTGGCCCCGCGGCGCCCTGCCCGCAAGAACCTGCCGCTCGCGTGAGATCGTTGCGCAGCGCCGTCGTCCTCTGCATCGTCCTCGGCGGCTGCGCGACGACCCTTCGTTCGCCCGCACGGGTGGACCCCGCGGCGCTCGTGCGCCTCGACCGCTTCCCGACCGCCGACTGGGCCCGGGTCCTCTCCGAACACGTCGACGAGGCAGGGCGAGTCGACTACCGCAGGCTCCGCTTGCGGCGGGCTCCCCTCGACCGCTTCGTAGCCTTGCTCGCCGCGGTGGGTCCCCGGAACCGACCTGAGCTCTTTCCGCGCAACAGCGACCGGCTTGCCTACTACCTCGACGCCTACAACGCGCTGGTCGTCTTCCAGGTCCTCGAGCGCTGGCCGCTGGCCTCGGTCCGCGACGACATGCTGCGCTTCTTCTACTGGACCCGCTTCGTCGTCGACGGAGAGGAGATCAGCCTCTACGAGTTGGAGAACGAACTGGTGCGTCCGCGCTTTCGCGACCCGCGCGTGCACTTCGCCCTCAACTGCGCCAGCCGTGGCTGCCCACGCCTCCCGCGCACCCCGTTCTCGGGCTCCGACCTCAGCGCACGACTCGAGGAGGAGACCCAGCGCTTCCTCCACGAAGAACGCAACGTCCGCCTCCAGGGGGACGTCGTGCGTCTCAGCGAAATCTTTTCCTGGTACGCGGAGGACTTCCCCCCCACTCCCCTGGAATGGATCCGCAGGCACGCACCGGATCTCGACCTGCCCGCACGGGCGGACGTGACCTACGTCCCCTACGACTGGCGGCTCAACGCCCAGGAGTCACCGTGAGCGAGCCCCTCCTCTGCGCAGCCTTCGAAGCGGCACGCTGGGTTGCAGCACGGGGCGCTCGCTTCGCGGTGGTCGCTACCTCTTACGACACCGGCTTCGAGCCCCTCGACCGGCAGGTGAAGGGGAAGCTCTCCCAACTCGAACGCGCCTTCGGCCCCGACGGCTGGACGCTGTGGGTGGTCGACGACCTCCCCGCAGAACTCGGCTTCGGCGACGCCGTCCGCAGCGCCGCCCCCCTCGACCCGCGCCTGCGGGTCGTCTCCCTCCCGGCGAAGCCTCGCCCCGGAGGCCTCAAGGGGCGCGGACTCGTCTACGGGCTAGCGCACGCGCTCCGAGACAACGCCTTGGGCGCCGTGGCGGCCGTGAACCTCAACCTCAAGGTGCACGCTGCCTTCCTGGGTCCCGGGCTGCGCGCGGTGCTGTCCAGCGCGGCCGCCGCTGCGCTGGGCACGCGCCACCGCCGGGAGGGCGGACGCGCCGTGGGCCGGGGACTGCTCGGAGAGCTCAAGAGCCGGGCGTTCAACGCCTTGACCCGCGCGCTCCTTCCTCCCCTGCGGGGCTACAGGGACACGAACGCGCCGATCAAGGTCCTCTCGCCAGGGGCGGCGAGGGTCGTGCTGCAGGGCGCGAAGATCGATGGAGTAACCCTGGACGTGGAGTGGCTGTTGCTCCTGCTCCGAGCAGGCGTCCAGCCGCTTCGTTTCCCCATTGCGTGGGAGCAACGCCCAGGAAGCCATCCGCCCTGGCACCTTGCGCCCGCCTGCGCCCGCGACCTGCTGCGCCTGCGAGCGCGTTTCGTCCATCGCCACGAGGAGGTTCCGTGTTCGCTCGCCTGATCCATCTCGCGCGCTGCGTCGTCCAGCCCGAACTCCCTGGCCGGAAGGAGGCCATCGCGCGCGCGTGGGAGGCCCTGCCTGCGGAATTGCGCACCCCCGATCAGGTCGCGGGCAGAACCCTCGCCGGCTGCGCCGCCACGCATCAAATCATGGAGCGCTGCAACTTCTCCTGCACTGCTTGCTACCTGGCGAACACGGCGAACGCCACCCCCCCCTTGCCTTTCGAGGAAGTCCTCGAGCAACTCCGCGCCATTCGCGCTCACCTCGGCCCCTGGGGAAACGTCCAGCTCACGGCCGGCGAAGTCACCCTCCTCCCCGTGGAGGAGCTCGCGCGCATCGTTTCTGCTTGCCAGGAGTTGGAACTCAGCGCCATGCTCATGACGCACGGCGAGACCTTCCGAGACGACCCCTCCTACCTCCCGAAGCTCATGGAGGCCGGGTTGGAAAAGGTCGCGGTACACGTCGACACCACCCAGCGGGGACGCCGGGGCCAGCGCAAGGGAGACCGAGAGGCCGACCTGCACTGGATTCGAGACGAGATCGCCGCTCGCCTCCAAGAGGCCCGGCGCAGGACCGGTCGCCCGCTCGCCGCCGCACACACCATGACCGTCTGCGAGGAAAACCTCGACGAGGTCCCCGACGTGCTCCGCTGGGTGGCGCGCAACGCCGACACGTTCCGCATGATCAGCTTCCAGCCTGCCGCCGCGGTGGGGCGCACACGTTCCAGCACCCTGGCCGGGCGCGAACGCATGCGCGCGCGCCTGTGGGACCGCATCGAACGAGGCTTGGGCAAGCGGCTCAACCCGCGCCAGTTCATCTTCGGGCACCCCCGCTGTACGCAGGTTGCCCTCGCCTTCGCCGTCCGTTTCGGCGAGCGCGTCGAAATCGTCGAGGTCGTGCGGGAGCGGCCTTTCGACCAGCGATTCTTCCGGCATCTCATGCACGGCCCCTTCGCCGGCTTCAGCCCCGACGGAATGAAGCTCGACGAAGCCACGGCGCGCCTGATCGGCCGACTCCTGCGCGATCCCAGCTACTTCGTCCACGTGCCGGCCTTCGCCGGCTGGCGGGCCTGGACGGAGCGAAGCTGGTTCGCGGACTTCGTCCACGCCGTGCTCCGCGGCGAGCCGTGGTTCGTCCGTCCGCTCGTGGTCGTCGTGCACCACTTCATGAGCAGCGACGAACTGGAGACCCCCGAGGGGCGCGAGCGCGTGGCCTCCTGTGTGTTTCGCCTTCCCGTTGAGGGTCGCATGGTCAGCATGTGCGAGCTGAACGGCAGCCCGCTGCGCGCGCAGCTCAACCAGAGAACCGCGGCCCGCCTTCGAGGCCGGCGGCCCCAGGCCGTCTCCCCCAGCGCCTCCTCCTGAACCCTACCGAACGGCTCCCCTCGCCGTCCCTGCCTCGATCCGTGCCCGCGCGAGTAGACTGCGCTCCGTGAGCAGCTCTCCCGAATCCCCCGCCCTCTCCGTCCAAGGCCTCGTCAAGGAATACCCCGGCGGCGTCCGCGCAGTGGACGGCCTGGACGTCCTGGTGAAGCCCGGGGAAGTCTTCGTCTTCCTCGGCCCCAACGGAGCCGGCAAGTCGACCACGATCCGCTGCGTCGTGACCCTGGCCGCGCCCACCGCCGGGTCGATCGCCGTCTACGGGCACGACGTCCTCCGCGAACCAGACGCCGTCCGCAGGCTCGTTGGCTACGTCCCCCAGGAAGTCGCCCTCGACCGCTACCTCACGGCCCGTCAACACCTCGAGCTCAGCGCCCGCCTCTACGGGATCCCACGGCGGGAAGCTTCCCAGCGCATCGAAAGCGTCTTGGAACTGGTCGAACTCCGCGACCGGGCGGACGACGGGGTCAAGGGCTTCTCCGGAGGCATGAAGAAGCGTCTCGACATCGCCTGCGGCCTGCTCCACCGCCCGCGTCTGCTCGTCCTCGACGAGCCGACCGTCGGCCTCGACCTGCAGACCCGCTACAAGGTGTGGGACTTCGTCCGCGCGCTGCGCGACGAAGGCGTCAGCGTCCTTCTCACCACCCACGACATGGAGGAGGCGGACGAACTCGCCGACCGCATCGCGATCATCGATCACGGGCGGGTGCAGTCCCAAGGCAGCAGCGCCGAGCTCAAGGCCTCCTACGGCGGCGAAATGGTCAAGGTCGACCTCGGGCGAGAGCCCCTCGAAGAGGCCGACTGCAAGGCCCTGGCCTCGCTGGAGGGCGTCCGCGAGGTGCAGCGCCGCGGTCGCTCCCTGCTCTTCGTCACCGCGAACGCTCGCGACCTCGCCCCCCGGGTCGCCGAGTGGTTCGAAGGCCGCGCGGGCCAGCCCCTCCGCGGGCTGAGCTTCGGCCCCCCTTCGCTCGGTGACGTCTTCTTGCGAATCACCGGCCACGAAATCCGAGACGAATCGTGAAGAAGCTCGCCGCCGACACCTGGGCCCAGACCCGCCGCTGGCTGGTTCACCTGCGCCAGGACCGCATGGCTCTGACCTTGGGGATCATCCAGCCGCTCATCCTCCTCGCGCTCGTGGGCCCCCTCCTCGACCACGTGGTTCGCGACGCCAGCCAAGTCGAGGAACTGCGCCGCCTGCTCCGCGAACGCTTCGCCACCACCGACTACTTGAGCTTCCTCTTCTCGGGCATCGCGGTGTTCACGGTGCTGGTGAACTCGATCCTCGGCGGAATCCCCATCGTCTTCGACCGCGAGACCGGCTTCATGGAGAAGATCCTCGCCGCACCCGTCTCCAGGCTTTCCATCGTCCTCTCCCGCTTCGTCTACGTCGTCCTCTACAGCTGCCTCCAACTGGGGATCATCTCGCTGGTGGGGGCGCTCCTCGGCGTCCGCCCGGAGAACCCCTGGCTCGCCGGCGGGACCTTGCTCCTGTTCACGGTCCTCCTCAGCGCCGGCATCACCGTCCTCAGCCTGGCCCTGGCCTTCGTGTTCCCGCACCACTCCATCTTCTTCGCCATCACCGGCTTCCTGCTCTCTCCGCTCCTCGTCCTCAGCCCCACCTTCGTCGCTCGCTCCAGCATGCCCGCCTGGATGTCCGCCGCCGCGACCTTCAACCCGATGACCTACGCCATCGAACCGATCCGCGCAGCCTTCATCGTCCCCGGAGGCGGGCAAGCCGCCCTCTACCTGCACTGCGCGCTGGCCCTCCTCGCCTTCGACATCGTCTGCGTGGCCCTCGCCGTGCGGACCATCAAGCGACGGTTGGCGTGAGGAGTTAGGCTGCGGGTGGAGGCGCTCTACCCAGCCGCATGAACGTCCTCGAGGCCCTCGCCGGACAGCTCGCCGTGCAGCGTCAACTCGTCGCCCCGGCCGCGCTCGAACAGATCCTGGCGACCAGCCGCGGGGGGGGCGGCACCGTCTCCCAACTCCTCCTCCGCGGAGGACTCCTCGGGCGGGAAGCACTCGGACAACTCCTCGCGGCCGCGGCGACCTCTCAGGTCGTGTGCCCAGCCTGCGGCCTGAGCGCCCTCCCCCAACAGCTCGCGGCCGCGGCCCCCCTCGACTGCCCCCGCTGCGGCGGACGCCTGCTGGTCGCAGAAACCGAAGAGGCGACCTCCCCGCCCTCCTTCCCCGCGGGGCGCCCCTCCTCGTCGGGCAGCGGCCGGCGCGACCGCCATCCCTTCACTCCCCACGGCGCCTCGCCGCTGGACACGCGGCGCATCGCGGCGGCTTCCGGCTCGGCGCGCTTCGACGGCGATCCCACCGGCACCATGCGCTTTCGCCGCGCCCTGAAGGAAGGCGGCACGGTGGTCCCCTTCGAACTCCTCGAAGAACTCGGTCGAGGGGGAATGGGGGTCGTCTACAAGGCCCGCCACACGACCCGAGACGAACTCGTAGCCCTCAAGGTACTTCGTTCGGGCGCCTTGGCGAGCAAGAAGCAGCGCAAGCGCTTCGAGCGAGAGGTCCAGGCCATGGCCCGACTCGACCACCCGAACGTGGTGCCGGTCCGCGACGTGGGGCGCCTGGGCGACAACGAATACTTCACCATGGCGCTCGTCGACGGCCGCTCCTTGGGCGACGTGCTCAAGACCGAGCGACTCCCCGCCCGTCGGGCGGCCGAGGTGGCGCTGGACGTCGCGCGCGGCCTCGAACACGCCCACCAGGAAGGCATCGTCCACCGGGACATCAAGCCCGACAACATCCTCGTCGACCGCGGAGGCCGCGCCCTCATCACCGATTTCGGTCTGGTTCACGACACCGACGCCGAGGAGCGACTCACCCGCAGCGGCGCCCTGGTCGGCACCCCCTACTACATGTCCCCGGAGCAGGCCCGGGGTCGCCGCGACTTGCTCGGCCCGCAGAGCGACGTCTACGCGCTCGGCGTCGTTCTCTTCCAGATGCTCAGCGGCCAACTCCCCTTTCGCGCCGAAACGCAGCTCGAACTGGTCGAGAAGATCGTCAAGACACCGGCCCCTGCGGTGAGCAGCCTGGAGCCTTCGGTCCCCTCAGACCTCGACGCGGTGGTCGCTACCTGCCTGCGGAAGCGGCCAGACGATCGCTACCCCAGCGCGGGTGCCCTGGCCGCCGACCTCGAACGCTTCTTGCACGGACGCCCCGTCTCCGTGCGCCCCCCCCGCTCCCGGCGACTCGTCGTCGTCGCCGGCGCCGCGGTCGCGACGCTCCTCGTGCTCGGGGGTGGCT
>RFHU01000542.1 GCA_003695705.1 Planctomycetota bacterium | reverse complement strand
CTCGGGCAAACCTCGCCAGGGTGCGCCCGTCCTGAGGATCCAGAACACTCCGTCCAGGAGCCTTCGCGGGTGCCGCGGCTTGCCCCGTCGTGTTGCAGGCCGCGCAAACAGGTCCCGGATCGGCCGCCACTGCTCGTTCGTCAGCTCGTGACGCCCCGTCTCACTCGGTGCCCTGCAGTCCCAGAGCGCTGCGCGGAGATCTTCGATTCCAAGACGCAGGGCGGCGAGCAGCCCTGCAAGCCCCCAGGGACGCACCCTTCACCGCACCATCGCGAGGCGGACCCTAGGCAAGGAATTCGTTCCAGGGGCGCAGGAAGCGCTCGAGGTTGGCGCAGCGGCCCTCGGGAACTGCGTAGACTTCGCGGAACTTGGCGAAGAGGGGCACGCGGGCGATGAGCCCCTCGCCCGGCAGCGCGTAGCAGGCCCACTCGGCGACCCGGAGGTCGCAGACCCTGCGCGTGGGGTCGTCGTGGAAGGAGTCTCGCTCGCCGAGTTCGGCGTCGAGGACTCCGAGCGCGTCCTGGAAGGCCGAACGGTCGGCGGGGTCGAACTCGGGGCGCAGCCCGATGGCGTAGAAGAAGGGGCCGAGCCAGTGGCGGGCCAGCTCCCGGTCCAGGCGCTCCTTCCATGCGTCGCAGGCGTAGCGCCCTTCCCGGTCGGCGGGCATCAGGCGCGGCCCGTCGTAGTTGGCGTCGAGGAAGTTCAGAATGGCCTCGCTGTCGTTGAGCACAATGCCCTTGTCGGCGACGACCGGCGTGAGGTCCTGCCCGGACACCTCGCGGACCCGGCTGCGGTCGCGCGGATCGACGGGCACCGCCTCGAAGGGGATCCCCTTGGCGCGCAGCGCAAGGCGCACCTTGATGTTGTTGGGCGACGGGGCCAACTCGTAGAAGGTCAGCGTTGGTTCGCTCCTGGGCCCGGCATGCTAGCAGCGACGCCGAGGCGGCTGGACGCCTGCGCGAAGACCGTCTGGCGCGAGGAGGCGCGTCCGGGAGTACCCCCGCGGCGCGCGGCCCCGCCTTGCCGGCAGCGCAGGGGAGGAAGGGGCCACGCCCCGCACGGGGGAAGGGTTCGGGCGCGCGGCGCCTCCGGGGGCGCGGCGCCAGCGGACGCGCCGGCCGCGAGGGCTATACTCTGCGCCCCGCGGCGAAGCGGGAGGAGGCTGTCATGGCAGGTGGAGGCGGCGGGGGCGCCCTGTGGGTCGGGGCCCTGGTCGGCGGAGGCATCCTCACGGGCATTGCCTACGGCCTCGAGGCGGCCGGGGTCCACGCGCCGGAGGCGCTGCTGGCAACCCTCCTCGCGGCGGGCGGCCTGGCCGTGGTCTTCGGCTCCTGCGAGGCCATGATCCAGGCCGTCGAGAACCTGGGGAGGATCCTGGGCTGGAACCACTTCGTCGCCGGCACCATCGCCGGCGTCGCTTCGAACATCCCCGAGGTCGTGATGGTCGGCTTCGTGGTCGCCAAGGAACCCCGGGTGGCCTTCGTGGTCGTTCTGCTGACCATCCACGTGGGGGCCCTCGCCTTTGGGGTCTATTCGGGCCTGCTCCCGCGCGATGCGAGGGGTCTGGCCCGCCTCCCCGCGCCGCTCACCCAACTCAGCACCGACCTCTACGCCTGCGCGAGCGGCGTCTTCTGCGCCATGGGCGGGCTGATGCTGGTGCTCAAGGTCACCGACGCGGGCGACGCCCGCGGCGAGGGGCTCCTTGCCGGCGACTTGCTGGCCCTCGGCGCGGCGCTCTTGCTCGTGTTCGCGGTCAACATCGTGCGGCTGGTGAAGCGCTTCTCCGGGGCGACGGACGCCGGGGAGAGCGCCGAAGGAGTCCCGCCGGCTTCGGAGGGCGAGCCCCGCGCCGAGGGAGCGGAGCCGGAGGCAGGAGGGGGAGCGGCCCCGGCTTCGGCCCCGGACGCCGCGCCCGCAGGCCGCTGGAGCAAGGTGCTGGGCTACGGCGCCCTGGGCGTGGCCGCCTCCGTGCTGGGCGGCCACGCCGTGGGCGAATTCGCCGACGCCCTCGTGAAAGCCCTCACCGCCCGTGGCTACTCGGAGATGATCGGCGCGCTGCTGCTGAGCGTCTTCGCCTGCGCGGGCGTGTTCATCATGATCGCCACCGCCCACGCCAAGGGCCTTTACGACATCGCCATCGCCAACGTCTCCGGAGCCGTCACGCAGCAGCCCTTCTTGGTCCTCCCCGTCACGCTCATCTTGATGGCCGTCTTCGCCCAGGTGGGGGTCATCGAGCCGCTCCCGCACGGCGGGATCCTGGCCATCGACTTCGAGACCACCTCGGTGGTCTTCTTTGCTTTCCCGGTGCTCCTGATGCTCTGGAAGTCGGTCAACGACGACGGACGCGTCAACTGGCTGGAAACCGCCAGCATGATTGCCCTCTTCGGCCTGGTCATCTTCTTCCTCGCCGAGCACGGGCCGCCCGCAAACGGCGTCCCTCTGCCGGGTCCGGGAGGCGCCGCCGGCGACTGACGACTCGGCTCCCGAAGGCCGAACCCGTCCGAGCGCCCACCGCGCGCTCCGGTCGGTCTCCGCAGCGATCGGGCCTACTCGCTGTCTGAGCGCGGCAGGGGGACGAAGCGCCCCTCGCGCCAGGTCAGGCGATCCGCCGCGTCCCGTTCCCAGCGTCCGGGTTCCCAGCGGTGTCCGGGCTTCGCCGCGCGCCAGCGGCCCGGCACCCACTCCAGGCGGCCGTTCTCGCGCCGCTCCCAGTGGCCCCGCTCCCACACGTGTCCCTCGCGCTTCGGGACCCAGCGTCCGGCGTGCCACACGTAGGCGTCGCCCTCGCGGCCCCAGTAGCCTTGCTGGTAGACGTAGCCCTCCCGGCGCGGGAGCCAGCGGCCCTCGCGCCACTCCCAGTGGTCGGGCCGCGCCCAGCGCCCTTCGACCCACACGTAGCCGTCGCGAGGTTCGAAGTAGACCTTGTCCTCGGGAGGAGGAGGGGGCGCGTAGCGCGCCGCGGGATCGACGAGCACGCCGTCGCCGCCGCGGCAGCCGCCCAGGGCGGCGAGCGGCGCGAGCGCGAACCACAGAGAAGCCCACCATGGGCGAGCGCGACCAGCCATCGCCGACCACCCTACCCGAGGAAGCGGCTTCAGGGCGTCTTGGGGGCGTTCTCCTCCGAGCCACCCGCCGGGGTGTCGTTTGCCGAGGTCATGGGGTCGTCGTCCGCCGCGTCCGGGCCACGCGCCGTGGCCGCCGCCGCGACCGATCCCGACGGCGCCGGCGGGCTCCGCTCCGCCCAGAGCCACGGCGCGGTTCGTCCCGCCAGCGTCCGCTCGACGCTCGCCCGCAGGCCCGGAGCGGGCAAGCGCCCGCGCAGGCAGGCCAGGGAGAAGCCGAAGGCGGAGAGCAGGCAGAGGCTGAGGGCGAAGGCGCTCCGGAGAAGGAGCACGGGCTCTCCGGACCGCAGGTGGCGCGCCAGGCCGGAGCCGAAGAGCGCCAGGGCGGCCACCGGGAACAACCCGAGCAGGCTCAGCAGGCCGGGATGCGCGAACCAGGGGAGCCGGGCCAAGGCCGCGGGGCCCGCCACGAAGGTCCCGGGGTCCGTTCCCGGCAAGGCGCGGGAGGCGAAGAAGAGCAGGCTGGCGCCGAGGGGGAGGACCGCCGCCAAGAAGGCCCAGGGCGAGCGAACGCGGCGCAACCACCCGCGGGCGCTCAGCGCCAGGAGCGCGGCGTGGACGAGGGCGAGGGGCCCGAGGGCGTCCTGCGCGCTCACGCCGAAGGCGCGCACCGAGCCTGTGGGGGTGAGCACCGCCGCCCCGAGCACGAGTCCCGACGCCAGGAGCAGGCCCAGCGCCGCAGCGGTGAGGAAGCGGCCGCGCCGAGCGCCGAACAGGCAGAGGAGAGCGAAGGCGAGGGCGCCGCCGGCGGTCGGTCCGCGGAAGCCGCCTTCCCAACAGCCCGCCGCCGCGAGGGCGAAGAAGGCGCCCAGCCCGAGCAACCCCGCGGCCCCGAGCAGGTCTTCGGCGACGCTCGGAGGGCGTCGCTCCGCTCGCCGCGCCGCCCGCCGCTCCCGCGCGGACACGTAGCGGAAGGGCTGGCTGGGGTCGTTCCCGGGCACCCGCAGACGCTCGCCGCAGGCGCAGGACAGGGTGCGTCCGGGCTTCTTCCCGTAGACCTCGTGCACGGCACCGCACGCGGGGCAAGGCAGCGGCGCGCTGCGAAGGGCCTCGCGCAAGCGCCACACCCCGTCGGCGTCGATGCGGCCGAGAGCGAAGAGGGCCTGGTCTAGGGCGACGTATTCGCCCACGTCGGCCCGCAGGCGGACCACCCGGTAGGCCTCGTTGACCTCGGAAGGCCGGCAGAGACCAAGGGCGACGGCCTTCTTGCCCATGCGCCGCGCCGCCCGTGCGTCCATGCGCCCTCCTCTCCGCTCCTTCGCGCGAGGCGACGCGGAGGCCTCCCCCCACAGCAGGTGCGGCCCACACCCCCTCGCTCGTCCGGAAAACGCCTCTCGACCTTGGCCACGGATCCGCAAACGCGAGTCCAGAGGCCCTGCGGAGACGCCGAGGGCTCGGGGCGCGCCGAGGGCGCGCCCGCCGAACCAGCAAGCCCTTGCCGCCCAAGCGCTGGAGCGCGGAGACCCGGGGCGACGGCGCCGGGTCTCCGCGGACCCGTCGGATCGGTGCGCACCCAAGAACGGCAAGACTGCGCACTTCGTTCTCGGACCCGTCGCGGGGTCGGCACGTCGAGGGGCCCGCCACCGGAGCCCGGAGGGCGAGGCCGAAGGCCCCTCGGACCGCTGCCCCCGTGGGGCCCTCGCGCAGGATGGCCTGCGGGCCGGCCAAGGTCCTGGGCCCGAGGCGCCCGCGCGGGCGCCTCAGGCCGTGGCGGTCTCCGCGCCGTTGCGCCCCTCGGAGCGCGCGGCGAGGAGCTGCGCCCCGGGGTGCGGAGCCCGGGGCGCCCCGTGGCGGCCGGCCGCTGCCAACGACGCGGCCGCCGTCAGGGGCAAGGGCGCCGTCGGTCAGTCCAGATGGACGTGGCGGTACCAGTAGTCGTAGGCTTCGCGGTGCGCCTCGTAGTCCGAGGCCGTGGTGCGGAGGAGGAGCAGGAAGCTGCCCTTCTTGCCCACGCCGTAGATGCCCACGCAGGCCCGGTCGCCGTCGCGCGCGACGACGGTCTCGTACCACTCCCAGCCGCGGCGGTTCTTGCCCTTGTCCACGTGCTTCCAGTGGTCGGCGCCGATGCCCGTGAGCTCGACGCCGAGCTTTTCGATCTCCTCGGCGGCGGCGCGCTCCCCCTTCTTGGCGAGGCCGTAGACGGTGACCCCGTCGTGGGTCGCCTCCAGGGCGCCCCACGCGCCGTCCTCGCGCGTCTTGGTCGAGCAGCCTTCGGGCACGAGCATGGTGAAGCCGTAGTCCTTGGCCCGGAACAGCTCCCAGCCTCCGTGCAGGGCGATGCTCTCGTACCAGCGCCGGTAGTCCGCCTCGTGCTCCTCGTAGTCCGAGACCGTGGTCACGAGCACGAGCAGGTAGCTGCCGCGCGGCCCGATGCCGTAGATGCCCACGGCCGCTCGGTCTCCCTCGGTGGCCAGTACGGTGTCGTACCAGGTCCAGCGCCCGCGGGTCTTGCCCCTGTCGATGTGTTCCCAGCGATCCGCGGCGATGCCCGTCACCTCGACTCCGAAGGCCTCAATGGCCTCGCGGGTCTCATGGCGCCCGAGCTGCGCGCAGCCGTAGAGCTTCACCCCCTGAAAGGAGCCCTCCAAGACCCCCCAGCCGTCCTCGCGGTCGCGGTCGACCAACCTGGTTCCCTTGGGCACCAGCATGCTGAAGCCGTAGCGCTTCGCCTCGTAGCTCTCCCACTCCGCCTGCGCAGCGACCGGCAGTCCCAGCGCCAGGGCGCACACCGCGAGCGAACCCGCGCGAGCCGTCGTCCTCATCCCCTTCTCCTCTCGTTCCCCAGGGCGTCGGTTGCGACGGAGGAGTCTACGGAGGTGTTCAGTGGTGTGCCAGGGGCTCCCGACCCGCGGCAACCCGCGGACTCGGAAGGGCTTGGACTGTTCGTGCGCTCTCCGCCGTCGGCTGCCCGCGCCCCGGCCAGCGGTTAGAGTCGGGCCCATGCAAGGCTTCGTGCGCATCAGCGCGGCGGTTCCCGCCTGCGGTGTGGCCGACGTTTCGGGCAACGCGGAGCGAGCCCTCGCCCTCTGGGAGCGCTCGCACGAGCAGGGCGACGCCCTGGTCGTCTACCCGGAGCTGAACCTCACCGGCTACACCGGGCGCGACCTCTTCCACGACGGGCAGCTGCTCGCCCGCGCCCGCCGAGCGCTGCTCGACCTCGCCGAGCGCGGCCGCGCCTACGCGCCGCTCGCCGTCTTCGGCCTCCCGCTCCGGGTCGGCGGCGGCCTCTACAACGTGGCGGCCGCGGTGCAGGGCGGGCGCGTCTTGGGGGTCGTCCCCAAGGCCTACCTCCCCACCTACGGGGAGTTCGAAGAGGCCCGCTGGTTCCGTCCGGGGGTCGAGGTCCCTCCGGGCTCGAGCGTCTCGCTGGGCGGGGAGGAGGTCCCCTTCGGCACCGACCTGCTCTTCGCCGCCCGGGACGCGGAGGACTTCGTGGTGGGGCTCGAGGTGTGCGAAGACCTGTGGGTGCCGGTGCCCCCCAGCGCCTTCCAGGTGGGCGCGGGCGCGACGGTGGTCTGCAACCTCTCCGCCTCGAACTTCGTCGTCGGCAAGGCCGAGCTGCGGCGCCTGCTCGCCCGCTCGGCCTCCGACCGCGGCAAGTGCGCCTACCTCTACGTGGCCGCGGGCCCGGGCGAGTCCTCCACGGACATGGCCTTCGACGCCGACGCCTTCATCTGCGAGAACGGCGCCGTGCGCGCCGAGTCGAAGCGCTTCGCGCGCGACGACCAGCTCGTCACCTACGACGTCGATCTCGAACTCCTCGCGCACGAGCGGCTGCGAACGGGGACCTTCTCCGACTGCGCGCGCCAGCACACGCGCCCCTTCCGCCGCGTCGCCTTCGCGGGCCGGGCCGAGGTCGCCCCTCCCCTGCGCCGCAGGGTGGCCCCGCATCCCTTCCTCCCCACGGACCCCGCCACCCTCGAGCGGCGCTGCTGGGAGATCTTCGAGATCCAGACCAACGCCCTGGCCACGCGCATGCAGGCCGTGGGCCGGCCGCGCCTCGTCCTCGGCGTCTCCGGCGGGCTCGACTCGACCCACGCGGCCCTCGTGTGCGCCGGTGCCCTGGACCTGGTGGGCCAACTCCGGGCCGACCTGCTCTGCGTCACCCTCCCTGGGTTGGGGACCAGCGGACGAACCCGGGGCAACGCCGAGCGGCTGGCCGAAGCCCTCGGCGCGACCTTTCGCGAAGTCGGCATCGGCGAGGTCACACGCGAAGTCCTCGCGGGGGTGGAGCACCCGGCCGCCGAAGGGTGCGAGGACCCGGCCGGGCTGGTCGAGCGCCTGCGCGCCTCCCCCGAGCTCGGCGACGCCACCTTGCAGAACGTCCAGGCGCGGCTGCGGACCCTCTACCTGATGACCCTTGCCAACCAGGAGGGCGGGCTGGTGGTGGGCACCGGCGACCTTTCGGAGAAGGCGCTCGGCTGGTCGACCTACGCGGGCGACCACATCGCCATGTACGACGTCAACGCCGGCGTTCCCAAGACCCTCGTTCGCTTCGTGATCGACTGGGTCGCGAACCATCGCGCGGAGAGCTGGTCCCAAGAGCCCGAGGCCCTGCGCGAGGTCCTCTCCAGCGTGCTGGAGACGCCGATCTCCCCCGAGCTGCTCCCGCCGGGGGCAGGCGGCGACATCGTGCATCTCAGCGAGGACCACCTAGGCCCCTTCGAGCTGCACGACTTCTTCCTCTACCACCTGGTACGCCACGGGGCCCGCCCGCGCCGCCTCCTCGACCTGGCGCAGGTCGCCTTCGCGGAGCGCTACCCGCTCGAGGAGCTCAAGGAGCACCTGGCCCGCTTCCTGCGCCGCTTCTTCCAGTTCCAGTTCAAGCGCTCCTGCACCGCGGACGCCCCCAAGGTGGGCATGGTCGCCCTCTCGCCGCGGGCCGACTGGCGCATGCCCTCCGACGCCCGCGTTGGCGACTGGCTCGCCGAGACCCTGGCCTACCCCGACGGCTGAGCGTGGCCGCTCCTCCTCCCCCGCACCCTGCGCCGCCCCGACGGTCCCGGCTCGGGTGGACCGACGCGGCGCTGGCCCTCGCCGCGGCACTCCTCGCCGCCCTGGCCCTCGCCCACGGCTTCGATCGCTGGGGCGGGCGCGACTGGGACGAGTTTCAGGCCGACCTCATCTGCGCTCGCCGCGCCTTGCTCGAGGAGGGAGAGCCCGCCCTCTGGACGCCCTACCGCGCCGGCGGCCACGACGCCTGGGCCGATCCGCAGTCGCTGTGGGCTTCGCCCCTCGGCCTCCTCAGCCTGCTCTGCGGTGTGTCTTGGGGTCCCCGCTTGTTCTGCGCGCTCTGCGCTCTGGCGACCGCCCTCGGCGTAGCCTGGCTGGGCGGTCTCTTGGGGCTCGGTCGTGCGGGGCGCGCCTGCGCGGCGCTGCTGGCCTCCTGGGGCACACCGCTCGGGCTCTACGCGGCCGCAGGCGTTCCCACCTTCACCCTCGGCCTGGCCCTCCTCCCTTGGCTCTGCGGCTGCGTGCTCGTCGGCAGCCGCCGCAGCATGGCCGCGGGCGGGGCGCTGCTCGCCCTCGACCTCTACGGCGGCGACATCAACCACTTCCTCTTCCACTCCTTGTTCCTGGTCTTCGTGGGGGGCGGCAGCGCGCTGGCGCGCCGCTCGCCTCGTCGCGCCCTGGGCCTCGTCGGCCTCTTCCTCTGCGCCGCGACCCTCTCCGCCCCCAAGCTCGTTCCCTCCTTCCTCCTCTCCCAACGCATCCCCCGCCCCGGCTCGATGAAGGGCCGCGGCGCGATGACCCTGGGCCTCCTCGGGCACGCCTTCCTCGACCGCGACGCGGTGCGCTTCGTCGAGGCTCCCTACCACGAGTTCGTCGTCCTCACCCACGACGGCCGCCTCGCCCACGGGGTCCCCCTCGCGGAAGCGCGCCCGGAGACGGCCGTCGACTGGGTCTACGTGGGCAGCTACGTGGGCCCTCTCGGCGCTGCCCTCGCCGCGGCGGGGTTGCTGCTCCTCCTCCGCGGCGGCCGACGGCGCGACTTCCTCGTCCTCGTCGTGGCGGCCGGCGTGTTCCTCTGGCTCTCCTTCGGCCCCAACCTGCGTCCCAGCGGCTGGAGGGTGCTCCACGCCCTGCCCGTGTTCTCCTCGCTGCGCTCCCCCGAGCGGCTCGTGCTCTACCCCTTCCTCGCCGTTGTCCTCCTCGCCGGCGTGGGCCTCGACCGCGTCGCGCGCGTCGCGCGCACTCGGGGTTGGGTGGTGGTCTCGCTCGCGCTTCCCCTCCTCGCGCTCGACGTCGCGCCGCCGACCTGGCGCGCCTACCGGCAGAGCTTCGTCGAGCCGCCGCGCTTCGGTCTCGAGCGCCTCCCTCCGCGGGTGCCCTTCACCCAGACGTGGGTCGAGCGTCCCTCGGACAGCAGCTATTACGGCCCCCCGGTGGCGGCCTTCGCTGCGCGGGGCATCGGCGTGGTGAACGGCTACTCGGGGGTCCCGGTCGTTCCGCGGGCCCTGCCTCGGCAGCACCCCGGCTACCGGGGCGAAGCCTTCTTGCGCGGCGCGGAGCGGGCCCTGCGAGCTCGCTTTGGCACCCGCCGGGTCGAAGTCGAGGACCTCCCGGCGGACGCGCTGCCCGACGTGTTGGTGGTCAACCAGAACTACGCTCCGGGCTGGCGCGTCGACGAGCCCGCGGGCCTTTCGGCCCGCCGCGGCGCCGACGGTCGCATCGAGGTGCCCCTCCCCCGCGGCACCCGGCGCGTCGTCCTTCGCTACACGAGCCCGGGACTCTGGCTCGGCTGCGCTGTGTTCCTGCTCGGCCTGCTCGCCTTTGCCGTCGCCGCATGCGGCCTGCGGCTCGCCGCAAAGCGCGCACCCTCGCTCGCCGGCGGCTGAAGGCGCTCAACCGCGCGAAGGGCGGAGGGGCGCTTGCCGCGCGCGCACAGGCGGGATCTCGAACAGGATCTTGCTGCCCGCCTTGCCGAGGGGGAGCCAACGGGCGAGGCCCTCGCGGTAGAAAGGGAAGCGCATCAAGAAGGCGTTGGCGGGGTTCGCCGGGTCGTGGAGCACGTAGGCGATGCCTCGCCGGCGCAGCGCTGCGGCCACGTCGACGTAGGGGCGCTGGGTGCAGGCGAAGGCGACCTCGGGGCTCCAGCAGGGGACGACCCCGTAGCCCAGCGGGCGCAAGGCAACCTGGGCCGCCGCATCGGTGGGCGCGAGGATGCGGGCCCCCGGCGGGAGGACCCCGCGCGCGAGGGGCGGGAGGAAGCGCTCCACGGGGTAGCCGGTGAGCCGCTCGGTCGCGACGAGGTAGCGCGGCCAGGCACGGGGGGGGAGCGCGCCGGGCCGCGCAGGGAAGAGCACGGCGACCAGGAGCGTCCAGGCACCGAGCGGCGCGCCGAGGCCCCAGAGGAGCCTGCGACCCCACGCGCGCCGAAGGAAGTCGTCGGCGAGGAGGCCCACGGGAAGGGAGAGGAGCACCAGGCTGGGCGTCAGGACCCGCGCCGTGTAGCGCACTCCACCCACGGAGTTGGGGACCGCGAGCGCGAAGAGAAGTGCGTTGGCCGCCACCAAGAAGCCGAAGCCGCGCAAACGGTCCCGGTAGATCCAGGCGGCGGGGAGCCCGACCAGCGCTTGCAGAGGCGCGTAAGCCCCGAGCTCGAGCCCGAGCGAGGCGAGCTTGGCGCCGAGGCCCCGCCCCCAGGCCGCGTGCGTCCAAACCTGCTCGGTGACCCCGCGATGCACCGGGTTCAGGGGGAAGACGCCGGCGAAGGGCAGGTCGTAGATGGGGTTTCCGGTGAGGACGAGGGTGCGCAGATACCACGGGGCGGCGAGGGCCGCGGCGGCGCAGGCGAGGACGAGGAGCTCGCGGCGCGAGCGCCCGCGCCGCCGGGCGAGCCAGGCCGCGCAGGGGAGGAGGGCCCAGCCCCACTCGCGCGCCAGGGGCGCCAGCCCGAAGGCGAGGCCGGCGAGGACCATGCGGCGCGGGTCGTCGCGCTCGGGGTCGGCGTCCACCACCGCGCTCGTCCCCGCGGCCACGGCCAGGGCCACGAAGCCGGCCTCCTGGCCGATGGCCAGCGAGCGGAGGAAGAGGGGCGCGCAGGCCAGCGCGAGGGCGGACAAGGCCCCCGCGCGGGCGCCGCCCAGGCGCGCGCCGATTCGCGCCACCAGGCCGACGGCGCAGAGCCACTGGAGGACCACCGGGAGCGCGGTCCAGCGCGGCAGGACCTTGCCCGCGCCGGCGTAGAGCCACCAGTAGCAGGTCGACACGAGCGGAGGAATGCCGTCGATGTAGGCGTAGAGGCGGAAGTCCTCGGTGCTGCGGGGGGGGTAGAAGTCGAGGCTGCGTTGCTCGAGGAGGAGCTGGGCCAGGTAGCCCCAACGGAACACCGTGTCGAAGCCGGAGAGCGGCTGCAAGGCGCAGCGAACCGCGAGGATGGCGCAGAGCAGCGCAACGACCGCCCAGGCGGCCCGCGGGCCCGGCGGTCGCCAGGGCCCGCAGGGGGGAGGCGCTGCGCGCCGCTCCGCGAGCGCGAGGCCCCCCGCCAGGAGGCCCAGGCCCGCTCCCACGCTCGCGAAGCCCAGCGGCAGGCCGAGGAGCTGCGCGAGGAGGGTTGCCGAGAAGAGGCTGGCGGTTGCGAGCACGAAGCCGTGGGCGCAGGGGTCCGGGGCGGCCAGCCGCCGGGCGAGGAGGAGCCCTGGAGCGGCGACGAGCAGCACGGAGAGCAGCGGCCCGAAGAGGGTCATCGGGCGATCCGTGTCCGCGGTCCGCGCATCTCCTGCTCCTCGCCGCGCCTTCCGCGGTTCCTCCTGCCGGACCCCATCCTGAGCCTCCGCCTCCACCCTAGCAGCCCGAGCGCCCATGCCCGACGACGGCGAAGAAGGCCGGCGACCTCCGGGCCTACCGCTGCGAAGGGCGCGGTCGGGGAACGACGCGAGGGGCTGCCGCTCCGCTCGGCGCGGGCGGGGACTCGCCATCGTCTCTCGAAGGGGGCCCCGCCCGTTCCTTCGGCCGGGGCGGCGCCGGGCCCTTCGCTTCCCCTGCTCGTCGCGCGCCTTGCCGCGCGCCGGCGGGGACCGGGGCGGTCCGCCGGGCGCACCCGAGGAACGCGACGGCGCTTAGGATTGGACACGCTCTCCCAGCGCCCCGCCGGCTCGGTGTCGGCGCGCTCCCAGGAGGTGTCTCTTCGATGCCGCAGCTCCGCTCCCTCCACCGCGCCGTCGGAGTCCGCGCCCCGCTCGCCCGGCGACCTCGGCCCTGCGCCTTCGGGCGCCCGCGAGGAGGCCTCGCTTGAGCCGTGTCGAGGAGCCGACGGAGCCGGGCGAGGGTCCTCTCCCGTCCCGGTCCCCGAAGCCCCGGCCGCCGCGGGGAGAAGGGGACGAGGCGCGCCGCCCGCGTCCGGGGCGGCGCCTGCTCGCGGTGGCGGTGGCGGTCCTCGCGCTCTTGCTCGTCGCCCGGCTCAGCGGCCTCGCGGACCGCTCCCCCGAGGTGCTCGTGGGCGAGCTGCGCGCCCTGGTGCTCTCCTGGGGCGCGGGAGGGGCGCTTCTCTTCGTCGTCCTCTTCGCCGTGGGCGAGCTCTTGCAAATTCCCGGCCTGGTGTTCGTCGCCGCCGCGGTCCTCAGCTACGGTCGCCTCCACGGCGGCCTCCTCGCCTACTTCGCCGGGCTCGTGTCCGTGTCGGTCAGCTTCGCGGTGTTCCGCGCCCTCGGCGGCGCGGCCCTTGCCGACCTCGAGCGGCCCTGGCTGCGCAAGGTCCTCGGGAGGCTTCGGGAGCGCCCCGTGCGCACCATCGCCACGCTGCGCGCGGTGCTCCTCCTCTCGCCGCCCTTGAACGCGGCCCTCGCGCTCTCGCGCGTGCGCTTCCGCGACTACCTCGCCGGCTCGGCCCTCGGCCTCCTCCCGCCCGTGGCCGGCTTCGTCCTCCTCTTCGAGCGCTGCCTGCTCTGGCTGGGCTGGGCCCTCTGAGCAAGCCGGCCGGTCGGCAGGCTCGCTCGCGGGGTCCGCGGAGCGGACCGTCCACGAGTACGCAGGGCCGAGGCGTCACGCCTCGGGGGGGATGCGGAAGGCCTCCTCGCGCGGGCGCAGAGGCCGCTTGAGCCAGAGGGGGCGGCGTAGGCCCCCGGGCCCCGGGGCGGGCCGCGCCTTGGCCAGCCACTCGCGGTAGGCTGCGTGCGCCGCGGCGAGGTCCACCCGCACGTCTCCCTCGCGCTCGTCCTCTCCCGCGCGCTCCACGCGCACGGCCTGGTGCCAGCAGTGCATGCCGCTGACCGGATCGGGCTGGACCGGAAAGGTCATGTTCTGGTGGACGCCCGTCTCTTGCCACCAGAGGCGCTGGGAGTCGGGGTCCTCGCTGGGAAAGGGGGCCAGGCCGCGTCCCGTGCGGCGGACGAGGAGGGTGTCGCCGGCGCGGCGGAATTCGACCTCCGTCGCGCTCCAGCGCATTCCCGCCTCGGGGCTGCCGCGCTTGCGCCAGCGGCCCAGGTGATGGCTGCAGGCGACCACCCCGCACTGCAGGCCCTCGGTGAGGTAGGCGCGGAGGACGAAGGAGCCGATGCGCGTGCGCACGACCGCGAGGTCGCCGGTCTCGAGCCCGCGGGCGCGGGCGTCTTCGGGGTGGATCCAGAGCGGGTTGCTGTGGGCAATTTCGAGCAGCCACTTGGCGTTGCCGCTGCGGGTGTGGATGAGCACGGGCAGGCGGAAGGTCGGCACCAGGCACAGTTCGTCGGCCGAGAGCCGCTCGCGGGCCACCTGGCTGGTCACCGCGCCCGGCAGGGCGTGCTCGGGCCAGCCCCACTCCGCCAGGGTGGGCGAGTGGATCTCGATCTTCCCGCTGGGGGTGGCGAAGCCCCGGCGGCGTACGCCGTCCACGAGGACGCCGCCTTCGGCGACTTCTTCTTCGTGCAGTCCGAGGCGCGAGCCCTCGGGCTCCACCGCGAAGGCCCCCCGGCGGCGCATGTACTCCAAGGGCGTCTCCCCCGCCGCGGCCGCCGCGTCGGCGAGGCCGGGAACGGCCGCGTAGACGGTGCCCAGGTAGTCCTCGACGCCGAAGGGCTCACCGGGCCGGTCGGGATGCTCGAAGTGCCGACGGATGCCCAGGCTCCCGTCCGGATCGATGCGCCAGCTCAAGGCGAGGAAGAACTCCGCTTCCTCCCACACCTCGCCCGGATTCGTCTGGCGGCTGTCCGTGATCGTTTCGCCCAGACGCCGCCGCGCCTCGCGCAGCACGGGCTGTCGGAGCCCGATCCAGCGCATGGCCCCGGTCTCCTGGCTCTGGTGGTCGTGCCGTTCGGGCGAGTGGCCCATGGGGAGGACGTAGTCGGCGAACTGCGCCGTCTCGTTCCAGGTGGGGGTGAGGGCCACGTGGAGGCCGACCCGCTCTTCGTCGCGCAGGGCCTCGATCCAGCTCGCGCCGTCGGGGTAGGTCCACACCGGGTTGAAGACCCTTGTGAAGTAGACGTCGAGGCGCTCCCGTCCCTCGAGGAGGAAGTGCGGGAGGAGGAAGCTCATCTCGTAGTGCGCAAGCGGGTATTCGCGCGGCCAGGCGAGTTCGCTCCAGCCTTCGTGCGGAGGCGGTGGCCAGGGAGTGGGCGGTTTGAGCTTGTGCCAGTCGCTGGGCGAGACGCCGCCGGCGGTCCCTACGCTTCCGGTGAGGACGTTCAAGAAGAGGAGGGCGCGGGCGATCTGCCAGCCGCCGAGGTTCCCCGAGGCCGCGTTGCGCCAGATGTGCGTGCACAGGCGTCGCCCCGCGCGCCCTGCCTTGCGGGCCACCTCGGCGATGCGCTCGGCGGGGACGCCCGCCGCCTGCGCGGCCCGCTCGAGGGGGAAGCGCTCGGTGTAGTAGCGGGTGAGCGCCGCGTAGAAGGCATCGAAGTCCACGGTCTGGGCGTCGAGGGACGGGTCGAGATGCGGCGCGGTCTCCCGCCAGTTGGTCCAGCGCTCGAGGAAGGCGCGGTCCGCCCAACCCTCCGCCAGGATGACGCCTGCCATGGCCAGGAGGACTTCGGCTTCGCTGCCGGGGTAGGTGGGGAGCCAGTGGTCGGCCACCGAAGCGGTGTTGCTCAGGCGCACGTCGAGGACGGCGACCTCGCAGCCCCGAGCGCGCGCCTCGGTGATGCGCTGGGCGTGGGGGTTGAAGTAGTGGCCGCTCTCCAGCTTGGCGGAGACGAGCAGGATGAAGTCGGCGTTGGCGTAGTCGGGCGAGAGGCGGTCGGAACCCCACAGGCTCGTGAAGCCCAGGCGGGCCGCCGCAGAGCACACGTTGGTGTGCGAGTTGTGGGCGTCGCAGCCCCACGCCTGCAACACGCGGTTGACGAAGCCGTCCTCGCCGGGGCGCCCGACGTGGTACATGACCCCTTCGCGGCGCCCGCCGGCGATGGCCGCGCGGATGCGCGCGGCGATGTCGTCCAGAGCGTCGTCCCAGGAGACGCGCTCCCACCCGCCTTCGCCGCGCGGACCCACCCGGCGCAGAGGGTGCAAGATCCGCTCGGGGTCCTGGATCTGGTTGAGGGTCGCCGGGCCCTTGGCGCAGGTCTTTCCGCGGCTGCCCGGATGGAGCGGGTTGCCCTCGATGCGCCGCACCGAAAGGGTCTCGCGGTCGACGTAGGCGAGCAGGCCGCAGCCAGCCTCGCAATTGAAGCAGAGTGTGGGGACGAGCACCTGTTCGCGGCGCTCCACGCGGGGCCAGGCCGCGGGGTCGGGCTCGCTCCAGGCGTCCCACTGGGCGAAGGGAGGATGGGAGGAGAGGGGGCTCACGAGTCAGCTCAGGGGCGGGACTTGGCCCGCGCGCAGGTAGAGGTCGTCCCAGAGGAAGAGGCCGCAGAGGGCGGCCACCCCCGCGAGGCCGACCCCGGCGGCGAAGCCGTCGGGGGCGATGAAGGCGAAGGCGAGGGCCACCGCAGGGAAGATGTGCCCGAGGATGAAGACCCCGTAGGTAAGGGTGGTGCCCTGGGGGCCGCGCTGCATCCAGCGCACCGCGAGGCGAGCGTCCTCGGTGCCGTGGATCCAGAGTTCGCCGAGGATGCAAGCGACGTTGAGCCCGAGCAGCGGGGCCATGAGGGCGCCCAGGCTGAGCAAACGGCCCGTCCAGTAGGCTTCGCTGGGGACGCCCGCGTCCACCAGCCCCGGGACGACGGCCAGGCTCGAGGCGCCGGCGAGGAAAGCCTGCACGACGAGATGCGGCAGGAGAAGGGGGCTCTGCCAGAGGAGCCGTCCGCGGGCTTGCCCGAAGAGGAGGGCGGTGTAGCCGGCCGCCGCGGCGCCCAGGACGATGCCGCCCACGCCGAGGGCGGTCCGCACCCAGGGCGCGACCGGGCCGAGGGAGAGCGCGGCGAGCCAGGCCGCGGCGAGCGCCACGGCCGCGCTGAGGACCCAGGCGCCGCGCACGAGCCAGCTGCGCGGCTGCGGGCGAAAGAGGACGAGCAGGAAGCGGTCGGGGCGCTCGAGGTCGGAGACGAGGAGGAGGAGGGTCGCCAGGAGGCCCAGGAGACCCAGGAGCGGAGGCACCTGGCCGAGGGCCTCCGGACCGCGCAGGAGGAGGGCGAGCCCCCCCACCATGAGCGCCCCCGCGCCGATGCCCTTGGCGAACAGGTAGAGGGAGATGCGCGCGCCCCAGGGTCCGCGCTCCCTCGGCACGTCGTAGGCGACGCGCGCCGCGGCCGGCGCGCCTCGTCGCGGCGCAGGGGTGGCGTCGGCTTCCGGCGCTCGCGAGGCGCCCCACATGCCGGGGTGCAGGGGCCGGGCCGCGTGGGGGTCGAGCACACTGGCATCGGCGCCCTTGTAGAAGACCTTGGGCTGCGTGCCCAGCTCGGGCTTGCGGACGACGGCGCCCTCGCGCGCGACCGCCCGCGCCACGGGCGACTCGGGGTCCTCCAAGTCGGAGACGAGGAGGGCGTCGGTGGGGCAGGCGGCGACGCAGGCGGGGACGAGGCCCTCCTCCACGCGGTGCGCGCAGAAGTTGCACTTCGCAGCGGTGTGGGTCTCGGGGTCGATGTAGATGGCGTCGTAGGGGCAGGCCTGAATGCAGGCCTTGCAGCCGACGCACAGCGCCCGGTCGAAGTCGACGATGCCGTCGGTCCGCTGATGCATGGCGGCGGTGGGGCAGATGGCCACGCAGGGGGGGCGGTCGCACTGGTTGCAGCGGAGCACGCCGAAGTGCCGGCGGGTGGCCTGTCCGCGGCCCTTCTCCACCTGCTTGACCCAGGTGCGGAAGACGCCCAGCGGCACCCGGTGTTCGGACTTGCAGGCGACGCTGCAGGCGTGGCAGCCGATGCAGCGGTCGTGGTCGATGAGCTTGCCCCAGAGCATGGCCGGGGATTGTATGCGCCCTTCATCGCAGAGGCGACGTACGCGGGGCGGTCGGGGAGCGCGCTCCTGCGCAGAGGCCCCAGGCCACCCGGCGGGAGAGGGCGATCGCGCTGGCCGCTCGCCGCCAGCGACCGCTCCGGCTGCCCCTCAGCAGCGATCGCGCAGCACGCCGACGAGGTCCAGGGCGCTGATGATGCCCACGACGGCGCCCGCGTCGTCGACGACCACCACCCGGTGCACCCGCTCGGTGAGCATCGCGGAGCACACGGCGGAGAGGGGCGTCTCCGGAGCGCAGGAGACGAGGGCGCGGGCCACCAGGGACCGGACCGGTCGGGCGAGCAGGGCGGTCACCTCGACCGAGCGCCGATGGGCCTCGGCGACTTCGAGCAAGAAGGCGCTCGCCCGGCGTTGGAGGCGGTCGCGGCGCTCCTCAGGTTCGCCGGGCGAGCAAGCGGCCGCGAGAGCACGCAGGACGTCGTTCTGCGAGACGAGTCCCACGGCGCGGCCGTCTTCGAGCACCGGCAGCCCCGAAAACGAGGTCTCGCGGATGCGCTCCACGAAGTCCGCGATGGAGGCGGCAGCGTCGATGGTCACGACCTCTCGGGTCATCACTTCTCGGGCGGTCGTGGGCATGGAGGCGCTCCTCGGCTCACGGGGCTGGCGCGAGCATACGCCCTGCCGCCGGATGGAGGCCGCCCTCGGGCGTGCGGCCGCCCCGCGGGAGGAATCGGCCATTCGGACCCGAATCCTCCCCCTTCCTCCCCCTGCACCGAAGGGCTCGAAGCCCTAGGCTCGTGGGCGATGCGTCCGCGCGAGGAGTCGGCCCTCTACTGCGAACACCACGGTTGGCATCCGCGCCTGGCCGAGGTCATCGAGCGGCTCGCGCTGCACACGAGCGAGCCCGTCGACGCGGTGTGCCGTTCGCTTCTGCTGGAGCGGGGCGCGGCGACGCAGGCCCCCGGACACCTCTTCGGCTGCCTCGACGAGGCCCTCGCGCTGCTTCGGGCCTTCGAGGCCGATACCCTCGCCTGCGCTTACCGGCGCGGGGAATGAGCCGTTCGTCGCGGGCGTTCGGGCCTTCGTCGGGCGGGCGGAGCGCCGGCTCGGGCGGCGCGCCGCGACCCGGTCGTTCGCGGAGGCGGAGCGGAGGACAGGGAGCATCCGGCGGGCGCGCCGGGTCCGAGAAGCGGCGTCGAGGGGAGGCCTCCTGAGCGTGAACTGGCTCCTGCGCCATCCGGGCCTGCTCCTCGCTGCCAGCCTGCTCCTGGTGGGCGTGGGGCTCCTCGGACTCGCCGCGTGGGCTGTCCTGCGCCCTCGGGTGGTGCGCGTCCCCGACGAGCTTCCTCCGGGCTTCCCCGCGGAGGGCTTCGACCTTCGGCCGCTCGAGGAGCTGCTCGAGCGCTTCGTCGATGCGGACGGTCGCGTGGACTACGCTCGCTGGCACGCAGACCCCGAAGCGCGCGCCGCCCTGGAACGCTGCCTGGCCGCCTTCGCTCGCTACAGCCCCGAGAACGCTCCGGAGCGCTTCCCCAGCGGGGAGGCCCGCCTCGCCTATTGGCTGGCCGCCTACAACGCGTGCGTGCTCCAGGGCGTCCTCCTCCACTGGCCTCTGGAGAGCGTCCGGGACCTGCGAACGCCCCTCGACCCCGTCGCCGGGCTCGGCTTCTTCGCTCGCCTCCGCTTCGTTCTCGGCGGTCGGGCCTACAGCCTCTACGAGCTCGAGCACGAGCGGATCCGCGCTCGCTTCCCCGATCCGCGCGTCCACTTCGTCCTCAACTGCGGTTCCGCCTCCTGCCCCGCGCTCCGCCCGGAGCTCCCCGAGGGGCCGGACCTCGAGGCCTTCCTCGAGCGGGCCGCCGCCGACTTCGTTGCGGACGACCGCAACGTCCGCGTCGACCGCGCGCGGCGGCGCGTCCACCTCTCGCAGATCTTCTCCTGGTACCGCGAAGACTTCCTCGCCGAGCTGGCTCGCCGCGGCGTGCCGCCCCGAGACAGGAACCTCGGAACCTACCTACGCCGGGTCGCCCGCGGGGAGCGGCGAGCGCTCCTCGAGGAAGCCCGCGACTACGCGCTGGTCTTCGATCCCTACGACTGGAGCGTCAACGCCCGCTCGCCCGCGCCTGCGGGCGAGTGAGCCCTCGCGGGTCGCGGCGGCGGCGCCAAGACGTCGCCGCGCGCTGCGCAGGCGAGTACGATGCGCCCGTGCGCGCCCTCTATTGGCCCTTCGTCTGCTTCCTGCGCGTGGTCCTCGCCGTGTTCTTCCGCACCCGCGAGGTGGTCGGGCGCGAGAACATCCCCACCGAGGGGCCGGTCATCTTCGTCGGCAACCACCCCAACTCGCTCCTCGACCCCGTGGTCATCACCCTCAGCTGCGGCCGGCGATTGCACTTCCTCGCCAAGGACACGCTCTTCCGCTGGCCGCCGCTGCGCCTTCTCCTCGACACCCTGGGCGCGGTACCCGTCCGGCGCCGTCAGGATCACCCGGGCGGCCCTCTCGACAACCGCGCCGCCTTCGCGGCCCTCTACGAGCTCCTCCGCCGGGGAGGAGCCTGCGGGATCTTCCCCGAGGGCATCAGCCACGCCGAGAGCGACCTCGCGCCCCTCAAGACCGGCGCCGCGCGCATCGCCTTCGGCGCCGCCACCGAGTCCCTGGGGCCCGCCCCCATCCGCATCGTCCCCTGCGGCCTGACCTACTTCCGCCGCACCCGCATGCGCAGCCGTGTGCTGGTGCAGTTCGGTCCTCCCCTCACGATCGACGCGGCGCGCCTCGCCGCTTGGCGCGAGGACGAGGGGGCTGCCGTCCGCGCCTTGACCGCAGACATCGAGGCCAGCCTGCGGGCCCTCGTCGTGACCGCGCCCGACTTCGAGACCCTGCGGGTCGCCGACACCGTGCGACGGCTCTACGCATCGCGCGCTCCGGCGGACTTCCCCCTCGCTGCCCGAGCGGAGCTCACTCGCCGCTTCCTCGACGGCATCGAGCGACTGCGCGAGCGCGATGCGGAAGTCGAAGCCACCTACCGCGCCGTCGCTCACTACGCGGGCGACCTGCGCGCCCTCGGCCTGCGCGACGCGGACCTCGAGCGGCCCCTGCGGACCCGCGACGTGCTCGCCCGCGTCGCCGCCCACCTGGCCCTCCTCTTCGTCTTCGCTCCGCTCACCGTCCCGGGACTCGTCATCCACGGCCCGCTGCTCGCCGCCGCGGTGGTCGCGGGCGACGGGCTCACCCGCCGGCGCGACGTCCGGGCCACGACCAAGCTCATGGTCACGACCCTCTGCGTTCCCTTCGCCTACGCGGCCATCGTCGCCGGCCTCTGGGCTCGTTGGCCCGGACCGCGGCCCGCGCTGGCCGCGGCCGGCGGCGCCCTACTCTTGCCCCTCAGCGGTTGGGCGACCATCCGCGTGCTCCATCGGCAGGCCGCCCTCCGCCGCAGCGTGTGGGTTCTCTTGCACCTCATCCTCCTCCGGCGTGAGGTCGAACGCTTGCGCGCCGAGCGCGCCCACCTCGTCGCGCGGGTGTGGGGTCTGGTCGAGCGCCACGTCGACCCCGGGCTCCCGCGCATTGTGCCGGCGCAGGGCGACGTGCCGCGCGGCGAAGACCCCGTCGCCTGACCCTCCCGCCGCCGGCCGCCGGTCGTCCGCGCCGAGCCTGGTTGCTAGGCTGGAACTCATGCGTGCGGCCGGCGCCAGCTCCCGCCTCTCCTTCCTCCTCGCGGTCGCGGGGGCGCTCGCCGCCCGTGCGCAGGAGGGTTCCCCCGCCGGCCCGAAGGGGGCCCCGCCAGGTGCCGCAAGCACGCCGGCGCCTGCCCTCTTTGCCCAACGGGTGGGGCCCTTCCTCCGCCGCTACTGCCTCGAGTGCCACGACGCCAAGCAAGCCGAAGGCGACCTGGTCCTCGAGGGCGTAGGCGGCCAGGACGACGTCCTCGCCTCGCCGCGCCTGTGGCGCCGGGTCCGCCGCGAGCTCGTCGAGGACACGATGCCCCCCGAGGAGGCGCGCCGCCATCCTCCGCGCGAAGAGGCGTTGGCCGTCGCGGCCTGGATCGACGCCGTGCTCGCGGGCCCGTCCCGAGGACCCGTCGACCCAGGCCGAGTGACCCTCCGGCGCCTCAACCGCTACGAGTACGACAACACGGTCCGAGACCTGTTCGGCGTCACCTCCCGACCGGCGCGTCGCTTCCCCGAGGACCCCACCGGCTACGGATTCGACACCGCGAGCGACGTCTTGAGCGTCTCGCCCCTCTTCCTCGAGCGCGCCCTCGCCGCCGCCGAGGAGGTGGCCGAGGCCGCCATCCTCGTCTACCGACCGCTCGAGCGACGCGTCCAGGCGGAGCGCATGCTGAAGACCGCGCGCGGCCGCAACCACGGGGGCTGGGCGAACTTCTCCACCAACGGCCGGGCCACGGTGAGCGTGCGCGTGGAGCACCCCGGCAGCTACCGCTTTCGGGCGCGCGCCTGCGGAGACCAGGCGGGGGGCGCCCCCTGCCGGATGGCCTTCTGGGTGGACGGGCGCGCCGTGGCGCAGGTCAACGTGCCCGCGCCGCGTTCGGCGCCCGCCGTCTACGAGCGCACGGTCTCGCTCTCCGCCGGCGAGCACGAGGTCGGCGTAGCCTTCACCAACGACTGGTGGCGCCCGAAGAACCCCGCCGGAGACCGCGACCGGAACCTTGCCGTGGACTGGGTCGAGCTCGTCGGGCCCCTCGACCCTCCTCGCCTCCCTCCCTTCCAACGGCGCTTCGTGGTCCCGGCGGGGACGAACCCCCGTCCGCCCGTGCGGGCCCTTCTCGAGCGCGCGTTCCGCCGTCCCCCGCGCGCCGACGACGTCGAGCGCTACCTCGGCCTCTACCGTGAAGCCCGCGCGGGAGGGGTCGGGCATCTCGAAGCCCTGCGCGCCGTCGTGACGGCCGCCCTCGTTTCGCCTCGCTTCCTGTTCCGCGTCGAACTCGACCCGGCCCCCGGCGCCGCCGCTCGCCTCCTCGACGAGTGGGAACTCGCCACGCGCCTCTCCTACTTCCTCTGGGCGAGCACGCCCGACGACCGCCTCCTCGAGTTGGCCCGACGCGGGGAGCTGCGCGCGCGGCTCGACGAGGAACTCGTTCGCCTCCTCGACGACCCGCGCGCGAGCGCTCTGGTGGAGGGCTTCGCGTCCCAGTGGCTCGAGCTGCGCCGGCTCGTCGAGGCCGACCCGGATCCGCAGCGCTTCCCCGGCTTTTCCGAACGGCTTCGCGCCGACATGCGCACCGAGAGCGAGCTCTTCTTCGAGGCGGTGCTGCGGGAGAACCGCAGCGTGCTCGATCTGCTCCGTGCGCGCTTCACCTTCGTCAACGAGCGACTCGCTCGCCACTACGGCATCGAGGGAGTTCGCGGCGAGCGCTTCCGCCGCGTGTTGCTCCCCCCGGGGCGCACGGGCATCCTCACCCACGCGAGCATCCTCACCCTGACCTCCAACGCCACCCGCACCTCGCCCGTGAAGCGCGGCAAATGGGTCTTGGAGGCGCTCCTCGACGACCCGCCGGGCGCCCCTCCGCCCGGCGCCGGCTCCCTCCCCGCGACGCCGCCGGGCGCTGCCTCGCGCTCGGTCCGCGAGCTCCTCGCCGCGCATCGCCGCAATCCCGACTGCGCGGCCTGCCACGCGCGCATGGACCCCATCGGCCTCGCCCTCGAAGGCTTCGACGCCATTGGGCGCCAACGCAACCGCGAGGCGGGGCGGCCCATCGACCGTTCGGGCGAGCTCCCCGGCGGGAGGCGTTTCGTGGGCGCCGCCGGGCTGCGCGACGACATCCTCGCGCATCGCCGCGAGGACTTCGTCCGCTGCGTGGCTGCCAAGCTCTTCGTTTACGCCCTCGGGCGCGGCCTGCGCCCGGCCGACGAGGTGCCGCTCCGCGCCCTGGTTCGTGGCGTCGCGCCCCGCTACCGTTTCCAGGACCTCGTCAAGGGCATCGTGCGCCTGGACGCCTTTCAGAAGCGCGGAGCCGCACGATGAGGCGCCTGCGTCTCGACCGCCGCAGCTTCCTCCGCGGAGCCGGCGCGACCCTTGCGCTTCCCCTCCTCGAGGCGATGACCCCCTCGGCGGGCGCCGCGGAGGACACCGGGCCTGTGCGCCTCCTTTGGATCTTCGTGCCCAACGGCAAACACATGCCCGACTGGACGCCCCGCGAGGAAGGGACGGACTTTCCGCTCCCCTTCTTGCTCGAACCCCTCGCGCCCTTCCGCGAGCACCTCTCCGTGTTCAGCGGCTTGGGGCTCGAGGCCGGTCGGGCGCACGGCGACGGGCCCGGAGACCACGCGCGCGCCGCCGCCACCTTCCTGACCGGCGCGCACCCCGTGAAGACCGCGGGGGCGAATTTGCGTGCCGGCGTGTCCGTCGACCAGGTGGCCGCCCGCGTCCTCGGCCGCGCGACTCCCTTTCCCTCGCTCGAGGTCGGTTGCGAGGCCGGCCGCGCCGCCGGGCGCTGCGACTCCGGCTACAGCTGCGCCTACGTCTCCACCATCTCCTGGCGGACGCCCACCACTCCGCAGCCCAAGGCGGTCGTCCCCCGGGCCGTCTTCGAACGGCTCTTCTCCGGCCGCACGCTTTCGCCCGCCGCCCGGCGCCGGGGCGCGCGGCGGCGCAGGAGCATCCTCGACCTCGTGCGTGAGGACGCGCGCAGCCTCGCCGCACGCTTGGGCCGCCACGACCGGCGCAAGCTCGAGGAATACCTCACGGCGGTTCGCGAGGTCGAGGCCCGCATCGAGCGCGCGGAGGGGCGCCCCGCCGTGGAGGTCCCCGAGACCGTCCCCCCCGGCGTCCCCTCCGACTTCGGCGAGCACGTGGACCTCATGCAAGACCTCCTCGTCCTCGCGTTTCGCTGCGACCTGACCCGCGTCGCGACCTTCATGGTGGCCAACGCGGGCAGCAACCGCACCTACCGGCAAGTGGGCGTGCGCGAGGGGCACCACACGGTCTCCCACCACGGCGGCAAGCCGGAGAAGATCGCCAAGCTTCGGGCCATCAACCGCTTCCACACCGAGAAACTGGCGCGTCTCGTCAGGCTCCTCGCGGAGGCCCGCGAGGGGGAGGCGAGTCTTCTCGACCGCTCGCTGGTTCTCTACGGCAGCGGGCTCTCGGATGGCCAGCGCCACGACCACCACGAGCTTCCCGTGCTCCTCCTCGGTCGCGGGGCCGGCGTCGCGGCCGGCGTGCACCGGCGCTTCCCTCGCGGGACGCCGCTCTGCAACCTCTACCTGGCCCTGCTGCAGCGCGCCGGCGTGGCGGCTCGACGCTTCGGCGACAGCACCGAGCCCTTGCCCCTGGGCGAGCGCGGCTGAACGGCGGGGGAACGGCCCAGCGAAGGCGCGGTTCGCGCGGACGCGGCTCGGCGGAGTTCGGCGGGGCGCTGGATCCTCGTGTGCCCAACGGAGCGAGGCCCGGTCGAACTCCCGGGCAGGCGCCGGGCGAGCGAATCCGCGCGGCGGGCAAGGCCGGCTTCAACCCGAGGGAGGCGCCTGCGAAACCGCGCGCACGGCCGCCAGCGCTGCCTCGTGACAATGGCTGTTGCTGGCCACCACCCCTCCCCGCGCGAGCAGCCAAGGCGGCTCGTCGAAGCGCAGGGGCGCGCCGTCGAGGTCGGTGACCCGGCCGCCGGCCTCCTCGATGAGCAAGACGCCGGCGGCGTGGTCCCACACCTTCTCGCGGTAGCCTGGCTGGCTGGGGACCCGCAGGTAGAGCTCTACCTCGCCCCGGGCGACCAGGGCGTACTTGAGCATGCTGTCCAGGCGCCGGGGACCGCCGCGGATGCCCATCGCTCGCGCGACGCCTGCGCTGAAGGCCTGAGCCTGATGCTCGGCCTCCAAGGACTCGCACCAGCGAGCTTCGTGCGGGTCGTCCTGGCGCGACACCCGGAGCCGGACGCCTCCGTCCACCCCGCGCTCGTTCGTGACCTCCAGGGCGTGCGCCGTGGCCCCCTGCCCTCGCACGGCCACGAACACGACCCCTTCTTCCTCCGCGTCGGGGGCGCGCGGGAGTCGCGGTCCGGCCAGCGCCGCGAGGACTGCCTGGCCGTCCTCGATGAGAGCCAGGGCCACCGCGTAATTGGCCCCGCGCAGGAAGCCCTTCGTGCCGTCGACGGGATCGAGGGTCCAGTAGCGCGGCGCAGCGCCGCGCGCGGCGCCGTGGTCGATCCAGGAGACGACTTCCGACGCCGCGAAGGGCTCACCCACGGCGCGCGCTACTTCTTCTACGACGCGAGCGCGCAGGGCGGCGTCGACGCGCAGCGCTTCGGCCGTTTCCTCCCCGACCACGGGGTCGTCGGGGAAGTCCGTCCGCAGGCGCCGACACACCAAGGCCTGCGCGCCGAAGTCCGCGACCGTGACCGGACTGGCGTCGGGCTTCTCCCGACGGAGCTCGGGGGTCAGGCGGCCTTGGACCGAACGGCAGAGCCGACTCGCCTCGCGCACGGCAGCCAGCGCCGCGCGGCGCTCTCGCTCGTAGGTTGGCTCCATGAGCGCGAGCTTAGCAGGAGCGCTATGCTCGCCCACAGCATGCGGCGGATCGGCCCCTACCTCGTGGAGCGCGAACTCGGGCGTGGCGGCATGGGGGTCGTCTACCTGGCGCGGCACGCCGAGCACCCGCGACCCCTGGCCCTCAAGCTCATCCTTCCCGGCGCAAGCGAGGAGATCGCCCTGCAGCGCTTCGGACGCGAGGCCGAACTCCTCGCCCGGGTCCGGCACCCGAGCGTGATCCGCGTGCACACCCTGGGCCGAGCGCCCGAGGGTGCCTACATCGTCGCCGAATACGTGGAGGGCGAGCCCCTCGACGAGGTCTTTCGGGCCGGGGGCGTCGAGCCCGGCGAGTTGGCGCGCATCGTGCGCGAGCTCGCCGACGGCGTGGCGGCCTGCCACGCGGCGGGGATCGTGCATCGCGACCTCAAGCCCTCCAACGTCATCCTGCGGGCGCGCGACCGCAGCCCTGTCCTGCTCGACTTCGGCGTAGCCCGCGACGAGCGCGCCGAGGCGCTCACCAAGACCGGCGCCGTCCTGGGCACGCTCCACTACATGGCGCCCGAGCAAGCCGCCGGCGAACGGGGGCGCGTCGGCCCGCGCAGCGACGTCTACGGGCTCGGGGCCATCCTCTACGCGGGGCTCACCGGTCGCCCCCCCCACGCGGGGAAGCAGCATCACGCCCTGCTCAAGGCCGTGTGCAGCGAGGGCGCGGTGCGTCCGGGGTACCTCGCCCCGGACCTCGACCGGGGACTGGAGGCCGTCTGCGTCCACGCCATGGCCTTCGCCCCCGAGGCCCGCTATTCGAGTGCGGAAGCGCTGCGCGATGACCTCGACCGTTGGCTCGCGGGCAAGCCCACCGCTGCGGAGGCCGCGGTCCCGCCGCTCCGCCGCCGGGGCCGCTGGCGCGGGGCCCTCGTCGCTGGCGTCGCGCTGCTGTGCGCCGCCACGGCCGGGCTCGCCGCTCTGGGCCGCCGCGGCGGTAGGGAGCCGTCGTCCGCAGGCACGGCTCCTTCCGCCTCCGCCCGCGCCGTCCGCCGCGCTGCCGATGTCCGCAAGCAGGCCCTCGACGAACACCGCGCCCTCCGTGGGCTCTCCAAGGCCGAGTTCCTGACGGCCGCGGAGGCCTGGTGGAGGCGCTACGGCCGGCTCCCCGGCCTCGCTGGAGAGCGCGCCGACCTGCGCGAACGCTACCTGGCGGTGGGGTTGCGCGTCCCGCATCGATTGATCAGCTTCCCCGCGGGAGATCGAGTCTCCGACGCCAGCGGCCTGGCCCTTCTCTCGGATTCCCCAGAGCGTGTCGTCGTTTGCGGAGGAGCGCGAACCCTTGCTGCGAGTCCCATCGTCGACCTCGCCACCGGCAAGCGCCTGGGCGCCCTCGGCTCGGGTCCGCTGCGCTTCCTCGCTCGCGGAGGACGGCTCTGGGCAGGTTGGGGGTTCCGGCCGGGGGCGCGCGGCCGCGCGGGGCCGCCGCCCCTCTGGCTCGGCTCGGCCGAGTTGGCGGTCCCTCGGCTCGAGCGGGTCGCCGTCCCCCCGCATCCGGCCTGGGGCTCCCTCCCCCCGGGGGCCTTGGTGGACGAAGGCGTCGAGCCCGAGGTCAGCGCGCTGGCCGTGGGCCCAGGCGGCCGAGTCCTGGCCGTTGGCCTCAACACCGGGGCGCTGTTCGTCTACGACCTTTCCGCGGCGGGCGAACTCGTTCTGCGCGCCCCGGGCCCGAAGTTCTTGGGCCAGCGGATTCCCGCGCTCTGTTTCTTGCGCGACGACTTGCTCGTGGTCTCGGTCGGCCACGCGGACCTCGCCCACGAGCGTGACCCGCAATTCCTCCGGAACGTCGGCCTCCACTTCTTCGACGGCGCCCTCGAGCGGCGCGGGTTCTTCCGTCTCGCAGCCGAGGCGACCGTCCTCGCGCCTTCTCCCGACCTGCGTCGGCTCGCGGTCGGCACCGTCTCGACGCATCAAGTCTTGCTGTTCGAGTTCGCGCCTCGGTCGGCCCCCGGCGGGAAGGCTCCCGAGCGGCCCTGGCAGCGCATGGAGCGTCTGCGCGGGGAGGACGCGCACGCCGTCGAGAACTACCAGAGCGGATTCGTTGCTCCCCTCGAAGGCGACGAGCAGCGACCGCGACCTTCCCTTGCCGGTCGTCCCCTCGCGGCTTGCTGGTCGCCCGACGGTTCGCGCCTCTACGTGGCGGCGGGCCGGAAGGGCTTCGGGCCTCGGGACAAGGTCCCCGAACTGCGGGTGTGGGGGCTTGAGGGAACGCCCCGCGCGCTCGCCGTCGCGCGCGACGTCCACCACGGAGTGCTCGGTTTCTACAGCCTCGTCCTCGACCGCGCCGGGGCCCGGCTCCTTTCCACGGCCTGGACGGAGGGCCCGAGCGTGCGCGTCGAGGTCCGCCGCGTCGACCTGCGCTGACCTCCGCAAGGGGGGAGGCCCGCCACGTCGTCACCGCTCGCCGAGGGTCAGCTCCAGCTCGAGGGCTTCCCCGTGGCGGAGGACGGACAGCTTCACTGCGTCGCCGGGCTTCCGCTCCCTGAGGGCGGCGCGCAGGTCGCGCAAGCTGGCGACGGGCCGCTCGCCGAAGCGGGTGAGCACGTCGCCGACCTTCAGCCCGGCGCGGGCCGCGGGGCTTTGGGGCACGACCTCGCGGAGGGCCAGGCCTCGCGGGTCGGCGCCGGTGACGACCCCCACGTAGGCGCGCGGTCCGCGCCGTCGCTTCCGCGGGACCTCCACGTAGACCGGCCGCTTGGGCGCGTTCGCGAGCGCCTCCAGGCAGCGGTAGGCGACGCGCGCCACGCGGGCCGCGCCGGCGGCGTTGACGGTTTCGGGGTCGTCGCTGGGGCGGTGGTAGTCGTCGTGGAGCCCGGTGAAGAAGAAGAGCACGGGCACCTTGGCGGCGGCGAAGCTGGCGTGGTCGCTGGGGCCGTAGCCGCTCGGATCGAGCTGCACCTTCAGGCCCTCGCCGGCCGCCGCCGCGCGCACCAACTCGGCAAAGCCCGGCGAGGTCCCCACGCCCCCCACCTCCAGCCGGTCCTCGCGCAGGCGGCCGATCATGTCCAGGTTGAGCATGGCGACGATCCGCTCGCGAGGGAAGGGCGGGTGCTTGACGAAGTAGGCGCTGCCCAGGAGTCCGCGCTCCTCGCCCGAGAAGGCGACGAAGCACACCGTCCGGCGGGGTCGCTGGTCGGCCAGGGCTTGGGCGAGTTCGAGCAGTCCCGCCGTGCCCGAGGCGTTGTCGTCGGCGCCGTTGTGGATCTGCCCTGCGGCGCCTTGGGCGAGGCTCCCGCCGTGGCGGCCGCGACCGAGGTGGTCGTAGTGCGCGCCCACCACGACCACCTGGTCCTTCAGGGTGGGGTCGCTCCCTGGGAGCACGCCGATCACGTTGTGCGCGGTCGCCTTGGCGCGCTCGACGCGGAGGGAGAGCGAGCAGCGTGCCGGCAGCACCTGGGAGCGGGGCTTCCCGGCCTCGTCGATGGCGCGCTGCAAGCCCACGAGGTCGAGCCCCGCGAGACGGAACAGCCCCTCCGCCACGTTCTTCCGCAGGTGCACGGCCGCGATGCCCGCGTCGCCCGCGCCGCCGCCTCCGAAGGGGAGTACGGTGTCGTCCCGGGGATGGTTGAGCGGGTCGGTGACCAGGAGCATCGCCACGGCTCCGTGCGCCTTGGCGACGGCGGCCTTGGTGGAGAAGAGGGCCCCCCGGCCCAGGGGTCCCTGGCCCTCGCGCGGCTGGTGGCGCAGGACGACGACCGCCTTGCCGCGCACGTCGATTCCCGCGTAGTCGTCGTAGCCTGCCTCGGGGTCGCTGATCCCATAGCCGACGAAGACGAGCGGGACTTCCCCCGCGAAGGAGGCGCTGAAACCGAAGGGGTTTGCGTCTCGCCCCCATTCCAGCTCGCGGTGCCACGGGCCGACCTCGAGGCGCAGGCGCGGCGTCCCTTGCAAGCGGGGGCGAGCCGCGACCTCGAAGGGCTGGAGCCAACCGGCGTCGCCCGCGCCGGGCCTCAGGCCGTAGGAGGCGAGGCGCCCGATGATGTAGTCGGCCGCCAGGCGTTCGCCTCGGCTCGCCGTCCCGCGGCCCTCCATCGCGTCGTCGGCGAGGACCGAGACGTGCTGTTGGATGTCCGGCCCCGTGACGCTCGACGCCCCGCCGGCGAAGGCCAGGGAGGCCTCCAGGACCAGGGTCGCGGCGAGGCCGCCCGCGCCAATGCGCACCATGATTCCTCCCTTCCGAGGCCACGCATCCTAGGTCGCGCCGTACGGGGGGTCCGTTTCGGTTGTGTCATCTTTGGGCGGCGTGAGGCGCTGCGCTCGACCGCTTCGGAGTCTCGCGATACGGTGACGGCGTGGGACGCACCCGGCGCTTCGACCCCGAACAGGCCCTCGAGCGGGCCATGGATGCCTTCTGGGAACGTGGCTTCCAAGGCACCTCCATGCAGCGGCTCGTCGAGCGGATGGGGATCAACCGAGGGAGCCTCTACGCCACCTTCGGCAGCAAGGAAGAACTCTTCCAGTCCGCCGTCGATCGCTACCTCGCCCGCAAGCGCGCGGCGCTCCTCGAGGCCGTCGCCGGTCCGGGCGAGCCGCGCGAGGTCCTTCGTCGGGCCATGCTCGCTCTGCTCGTGGACACCCAAGCCCCCCTCCGGCGCGGTTGCCTGGTGGCCAACGCCAGCGTCGAGCGTGGTCCCTTCTGCGCGCGCACAGCGCCCAAACTGCTCGGCGTCTGGCGGGACATCGAGGGCTGCTTCGCCGAGGTGCTCGAGCGCGACCCGGCCCTTCGCCCTCGCTCGGGTCCGCTCGCGCGCCTTCTCGTCACCGTGGTCCGCGGGCTGGCGGTGAGCATCCGTCTCGAGGCGAGCCGCGAGGAAGTCGAAGAGGTCGTCGACGCGGCCCTCAGCACGCTCCGCTGAGAGTGGCGGCGCGGCCCAGCGTCCGTGGAACCCCGGGGCGAGTGCAGTAGAATCCGCGCCCGCCCGCCCTGGCTGCGGGCGTCCACACCGGAGGCACCGGCGAACCCGGCCAGGGGAGGAGCGCCATGAGCGAGATGATCCAGTTCAACGGGGCGGAGGGCTACCTCACCGGACCCGCGAGCGCCGAGGGCGCGCCCGGGGTGGTGGTCCTTCAGGAGTGGTGGGGCCTGGTCCCGCACATCAAGGACGTCTGCGAGCGCCTCGCCCGCGAAGGATACGTGGCCCTCGCCCCCGACCTCTACCACGGCAAGAGCACCGTCGAGGCCGAGGAGGCCCAGCACTTGATGGAGGGCCTCGACTGGGGACGCGCCGTCGCGGAGATCACGGCCGCGGTCAAGGAGCTGCGCTCTCGCGGCTGCCCCAAGGTTGGCGTGGTCGGTTTCTGCATGGGGGGCGCCCTCGCCTGCCTCGCCGCCGCCAAGAGCGGCGTCGACGCCGCCGTCGCCTTCTACGGCTTTCCGCCCGATAAGGAGGCCATGGACGCCGAGTGCCCACCCACCCTCATCTTCTTCGGAGAGCACGAGGAGTTCTTCTCGGTCCCCGACGCCCAGGCCTGGGCCAAAGGGCGCCCCGGCTGCGAGGTGGTCGTCTATCCCGGCGCGGGCCACGCCTTCTTCAACGACACCCGCCCCGAGGCCTACCACGAGTCCTCTGCTCAGGACGCCTGGAAGCGCACGCTGGACCACTTCGCGCGCCACCTGCGCGGCGCCTGACGCCGCTCCCGGCCCGCGAGCCTCCTTCCTCCGCGGCGCGGGCGTCCCGCAAGGTCGCCGGGCACCGGCCCCGCCCTCGCCCGGCAGGCGAAACGCTAAGTCCCCTGCGCGCCGGGCGCGGGCGACGCGTAGGGTCGCCGATCACCGGCCTCGCCCGTGCCCGGCGGGCGGAGCGCTAGGGTCCACGCGCACCCCGCTCCTGCGGGGCGCCGCCGGGGAGGAGCCCGGGGGGGAGCCCGAGCCCCACAGCCCCGAGGACCTCGGCGCAGGCCTCGAGGGACGCGCCGGCCGCAAGCACGGTGAGGCGCGCCGTCGCCTGGTCTGGATCGTTCGTGCACACGGCGCCTCCCGCCAGGCGCGGTGGAGTGCCTCGGGTCTCGGGGTTCGGAAGGGCGGCGGCCAGTTCACTTGCTCGCGCGCAACCAGTCCGCTCCCACGCGCGCCGTCCGATGTGGAGCCACAGCCCGACTCGGCCCGGCGCGAGGCAGCGGCAGAGGCCCTCGGCGAGGCGCCCCATGGTCGTGCGGGGGTTCACCTCGAGCAGCGGTTGGAGGCGGACCGCGCCGGCGAGGTCTCGGTAGAGGAGAGCGTCCACCCCGGCGGGTCCGCGGTAGCCGCGGGCGGCGAGGGCGGCGGCCACCTCTTCGACGACCGCGCGCAAGAGGTCGAGCAACTCGTTCCGGTGCAGCGCGCGCAGGGCGTCGGGGGGGAGGCCCAGGAGCTTTCCCGAGGGGCTGAGCACGTGTCCGAGGTACTGGCCTCGCGCGTCGGTCAGCGAGCGAGCGATCCGCGGGCGGCCCTCCGCGCCGCCCGGCCCTACGTCGAAGCACACCGAGAGATCGGCGACGCGCGGTAGCCAGGGCTCGACGAGCACCTGCTCCTGGCGGGAGAGGACCCGCCGTAGCCAGCCGCGCTGGCTTGGCGTCGGGTCCCCCGGCCGCAGGCGCAGGATGCCTCGGCCGCAGGTCCCGAAGGGCGCTTTGACCGCCGCGGCGGGGTAGCCCGCGTCCCACAGGGCGCGCGCGTGCGCCTCGACCTCGGCGAGGTTGCGGCAAGTCCGTCCGACGACGCTCGGAGGGCAGAGGCCTTCCGCGCCCGGTCGCGCGGCAAGCGCTGCGCGCAGGAGCGTGGCCGCCGTCTGCTTGGAAGCCGCCCAGCGTTGGTCGGCGAGCGGTCGCCGTGCCCATTCGCCGGCCGAGGAGAGGAGGGGCGCAAGCCTGTGCCGGCTCCCCGGTCCCCAGCCCCAGGGGAAGACTCGGCCCAGCCGCTCCGCGGCCAACGCCGCGAGGCCGTCGGCGTCGAAGCTGCGGAGGTCCACCCGCGGCGCTCCCAAGGCGTCGAACCGCTCCCGGTGTTCCAGGCCCGGCAGGCGCGGAACGAGCACCACGTCTCCGGGGCGCGCGCACCACGCGAGCAACGGCGCGAGGTCCTCCTCCAGCGCAGCGATGCTCCGCGAGTCGGGCATGGCCGTCCGACCGCGCGCCAGGTCGGACTCGAAGGAGGAGACGAAGGCCAACACGTCGGGCGGTCGCCCCTTCGAGCCCCCGTGGAGCAAGAGTTCGCGTACGAATTCGCCGCCGAGGCCAGCGCGGAGGCGCGCGCTGAGCGACGGGCGTGGGCCTTTGGCCCGCGCCGGCGTGAGCGGACGGGGGAGCAGGCTCCGGAATTCCGTCCAGGCGCTCTGGCGCCCCGGGCGCCAGCGCTCGAACCAGCGTTGGCCGGCGCGCACGTGCCCGACCTCGTCGTCGTGGATGCGCCAGAGGAGCCGCGCCGTCCGCTCGTCGCCCAGCTTTTCGAAGCGGCGCGCCGTTGCGGCGGCGTGATCGAGGTTCGCCTGTTCGAAGGTCAAGGACATCGCCACGACGAAGCGCAGCGGGTCCTCGACGCGGGAGAGGCTGCGCCAGAAGAAGGCGCTCAGGGGAAGCTCGCCGAACGAAACCCCCAGCTCCCCCATTCGCTCGAGGTAAAGGCGGAGGTGGGCCTGTTCTTCGCGCAGGGTGCGCGCGAGCCCGCGGCGAAAGGCCGTCGGCGCATCGGGGAAGCGCAGCAGGACCAGCGCCATCAGCTCGAGCGCCAAGAGTTCGTGGTTGGCGAAGCGATGCAGGAGGAAGCCCCGCGCGCGGGGGTCCTGGAGCGGACCGGCGGGCGGGAGGGTCGGCGGCGCATCGGACCCGGCCCGAGCGAAGAGGAGCTCCCGCGGGCGCCCGGGTGCCTCCGGCGGTGTGCGCGCGTTGCCGGGGCGCTCATCGGTGAGCGTCTCCGGTTCCCACAGCTTGTCCTCCAGGGTGTCGCCGAAGAGGACGCGCTCCGCGAAGTTCCGGAGCTCCATGCCGGTCAGGGGAGCCGGGCCTCGGTCTCGTCCCGAGGCTCCCAGACGCCTTTCTCCAGGGCGCGTCGGCGCCAGAACCGATGCTCCTGCTCGTCGGCCGGCAGGTAGCGGCCCCGGCGATGCTCTTGGGCCACGTGGACCGCGGCGAGGCCGTCGCCGTGCTCGGCGGCCCGGAGGAGCAGGCGATACCCTTCGGCCGGGTCGGCGGGCACACCGTCTCCGCGGACGAGCAGCTCCCCCAGCCTCCGCAGGCACGTCAGGTCGCCTTGCTCGGCGCCCCGCCGATACCAGCGCACGGCCTCGACCGGGTCCCGCGCGATGCCCGCCTCCGCTTCGCCCGAGCGGTAGGCCTCGGCGACCAGCCGCGACGCCTCCCCGTCCCCCATGCGTCCGGCCCGCTTCAGGCAGGCGTATCCCTCGCGCGGGTTGAGCTTGCGCAGGAGGCGGCCGCGCCGCTTGAGGAAGTCGGCGCGCGCGCGCGGATCCTTCAGGGAGGCGAAGACTTCCTCGTCGATGCGCTGTTCTAGGGCTTCGAGCAGCATCCGCTCTTCCGGAGTCCGCGCCGCGAACAAGGGCTCGTCCTCCGCGGCCTCCTCCCCCGCTCGGCGCGGCGTCTCCCCGCTCCCGTGCTTGCCGGCGGACGCGAGGTCGCCGGCCAGCGCCTGGTCGCCCCGAGGTCCCGCGGGCTCTGGGCCCTCGTCCCGTAGCGCGGAGAGGCTGGGGGCCGGCCGCGCCCCGGCGGCGCTCCGCGGCTCCTCGGCGAGGGACCAGAGCGCGACGGCCGCGGCGCCGAGCGACGCGCAGAGGGGCAGAACGAGCCGGAGCGTGCCTGGGCGGTCGCGCACGAGCTTCCAGAGGCCGGGTGCGGACGCCTCCACCGACTCGCCGCGCAGGGCGCGTTCGAGGTCGTCGGCGAAGGCGCCCGCGTCGGGATAGCGGGCTTCGGGCCGTTCGGAGAGGGCCTTGAGGCACACGGCTTCGAGCTCCGGCGGGACGGAAGGTTCGATGCGCCGCGGCGGAGTGGGGCGCGCCCTGGCCACGCGCGCAGCGAATTCGAGGAAGTTTGCGCCCTCGAAGGGGAGCCGGTCCGTCAGGGCGAAGTAGAGCGTTACGCCCAGCGCCCAGACGTCGCTGGCGGGAGTCACCGGCCGGTCTCCTTCCAGCTGCTCGGGCGCCATGGCGCTTGGCGTCCCGACGAGGGCTCCGGTGCGGGTGAGGCGTTCGAGGCCCGCGGCGGTGGCGAGTCCGAAGTCGGCCACGCGCACCCAGCCCTCGCGGTCGACGAGGATGTTGTCTGGCTTCACGTCTCGATGCACGATCCCGCGCGCGTGCGCGGCCGCCAGCCCCCGCGCCGCGTCGCGGATCATCCGAACGCGTTCGGCGAGGGGGGTGCCGTCCTCGCGCCAGACCCGGTCGAGCGGCCGGCAGCCCTCCAGCAGCTCGTAGGCCAGGTAGGGGCGCCCGTTCGCGGCCCCCGCCCCGTGGATGGTCACGACGTTGGGATGCCTCAGGGTCGCCGTCAGCTCGCCCTCGCGCAGGAGTCGCGCCAGGCGGTCGGGGCGCCGCTCGCTCTCTGCGACCAGCTTGAGGGCCACGCAGCGACCGCTGGCGAGGTCGCGCGCGCGGAACACCGCACCCATGCCGCCGCGGCCGAGCTCCTCGAGGAGCTCGTAGCGGTCGACACGCGCTCGACGCGAAGCGCCTTCGGGGCGGGCGGGGCGGGACATCGCCTGCATGGTGGCAGACTCCGCCCCCGTGCGCACGGAGAGCGTCCGCGCTCGGCGCGGCGCACGGAGAGCGTCCGCGCTGGGCGCGGCGCCCCGCCGCGTTGACGGCCGCCGCGGGCTGACCGAGCATGCACCCGGGCGCGTGGTGGAACGGGCAGACACAGGGGACTTAAAATCCCCCGCCTTCACGGGCATGCGGGTTCGAATCCCGCCGCGCCCAATGCCTTTCGCGCGG
>RFHU01000541.1 GCA_003695705.1 Planctomycetota bacterium | reverse complement strand
CTTCTTGGGGGTGGCTTTCTTGGCGCCGGCCTTCTTGGGGGTGGCTTTCTTGGCGCCGGCTTTCTTGGGGGTGGCTTTCTTGGCGCCGGACTTCTTGGCGCCGGCCTTTTCGCTCGCGGCCCTTTGCTTGGCCTTCCTCTTGGTGGTCGACGTGCCTCGGCCCACGCGCGCTGGCTCCCCGCTCCGGTTGCGAGCCGGCATGGTAGCACGGGAGCGCTCCGCCGGGCGCAGGGCCAGGCGCGGGGTCAAGGTCCTTCCCGCAGCAGGCGGCCGCCGGCGTCGAGCAAGTGCTCGAAGAGCCGTTCCCTGCCCCGCGCCTCGCTCTCTCGGAGGAGGGACGTTTCGTCGGGCGCCTTCCCGTGGCGATCGGGCGCGCCCCGGTCGAGGTCGAGCGCCACGTCGCAGACGACTTCGCGGGCCACCAGGAGGCGCCCGCGGCGAACGGCCTCGGTCGGCAACGGCGTGCCGTCGCGGCCCGTCGGGACACCTTCGGGGTGTCCCCGTCGCAGGGGGGCCCAGGCGGGGGCGCCGACGTACGCCATGAGGCCGAGGGCTTGGCAGAAGGAGGAGAAGGCCCGCCCGAGTTCCGCTGGGGGGCGCTCGGCGAGCAGTTCGGCGTAGGCGCTCTGCGAGCGCGCCCAGGCGAGGGCGGTGAGTGCGTCCTCATTGCGGCGCGCTCCCGCGAACCAGTCCCAGCCGGCCTGGGCCAAAGGGTGGAGCTCGTCGAGGGCTTCGAGGAGTTCGGGGCAGCGAAGGGCCCACTCCCTGCGCAGGATGTCGAGCGCGCCGCTGAGGGCAATGAAGATCGCCTCCCAGGAGCGCTGGAAGTGCGCCAGGAAGGCTTCCTCGCCGACGGCGAAGCGATCGAGGAAGGGGGGCGGCGGCGTGGGTTCGATCCCGAGGGCGTCCGCAGCGGGGCGCGAGCCGAGGCGTGCGGCGAGGGCGAGCCGCCTTCGCGCCGAGGGGCTGCGCGCGAGGAGCCGCAGGGCGAGCGCCTCCTTGCGGCTCGAACGTCCGTCGTGAGGGGGCTGGTTCGCGGAGTCCGCGGGAAGGCCTTGGCTCATGAGCTCCGATGCTCGCAGGCGACCGGAGGAGAAGGCAAGGGAGCGGCGGAACTCTGCCCGGGGACTGCGGCGAGCCCGCTTTGCGCGTAGGCTGGCGCCCTGCCCTGGAGGTTTCCTATGGAGTCGAGCGCCGTGGAGTCCCCTGCCGAAGTCCTCGTGGCCGTCAACCCCGCCACCGGCGAGCGCCTCGCCGACGTCCCTGCGGTCACCCCTGCGCAACTCGCCGACGCGTTGCGGCGCGCGCGGCGTGCCCAGCGCGACTGGGGGGCGCGTCCGGCGCGCGAGCGGCTCCTGGCCATGCGGTCCCTTCTCGAGCTCTTGGTGCGCCGCAGGGACGACCTTGCCGCGGCGGTCGCGCGCGAGACCGGGAAGCCTCGTCTCGAGGCGCTCACGGCCGAGGTGCTGCCCGTCCTCGACCACCTCGACTTCCTCCTCCGCGAGGGGGAGGCCCTCCTCGCGCCGCGCCCATTGCGACACCGCCTCCTGCGCAGCGTGCGGAGTACGGTGCGTCGGGTTCCCTACGGGGTGGTGGGGGTGATCACTCCTTGGAACTACCCTCTGTTCCTGGCCGCGTCGGCGGGCTTCGCCGCCCTGGCGGCCGGGAACGCGGTGCTGAACAAGCCGAGCGAGCTTGCCCCCTTGGTCGGCCTCGAATTGGAGAAGCTCCTTCGCGACGCGGGACTGCCACCGGCGCTCTGGCAGTGCCTTCCGGGGAATGGGGAGGTCGGGGCGGCCTTGGTGGAGGCGGGGTGCGACAAGATCTGCTTCACCGGGTCGGTGGAGACGGGACGCCGGGTGGCGGCGGCGTGCGGCGAGCGACTCGTCCCGTGCACTCTGGAGCTGGGGGGCAAGGACGCCGCCCTGGTGTTCGCCGACGCAGACCTTGAGCGGGCGGTGCCGGCGCTGGTGTGGGGTTCCTTCACCAACTGCGGGCAGGTGTGCGCCTCGGTGGAGCGGATCTACGTGGAGGACTCGATCGCGCACGAGTTCACTCGGCGCTTCGTCGAGCAGACCGCGCGCCTGCGCGTGGGGACGGAGGCCGAGGGGGACTTCGACCTCGGGCCCCTGGTGTGCCGTGCCCAGTTCGAGAAGGTGCGCGCGCAGGTGGAGGAGGCCCGCGCGGCCGGCGCGGCGGTGCTCGTGGGCGGGCAGGGCCGCCCGGGAGAGGGTGAGAAGGCGCGCTACTTCTACGAGCCGACCGTTCTCGGCGGCGTGTCCTCCAGGTTGCGTGCGCTGCGCGAGGAGAGTTTCGGCCCGCTGGTGGCCGTCGTCCCCGTCGGCGGCGAGGAGGAGGCCGTGCAGGCCGCGAATGCTTCGCCCTACGGATTGACGGCCTCGGTGTGGACGCAGGACCCCGCGAGGGCGGAGCGTGTGGCGGCGAGGCTGCAGGTCGGTTCGGTGTTCGTGAACGAGGTGCTCGCGCCCAGCGGCGCGGGCGAGGCTCCTTGGGGAGGGGTCAAGGACAGCGGCTACGGAAAGACCCGCGGAGCCGAGGGGTTGCTGGAGATGACCCGCGCGCAACACGTGGCCATGGATCGATTCGGCGTACGGCGCGCGCCGTTCTGGTTTCCCTACACCCGCAGGAAGTACGAACTCGTGTCGTCCTTCGTGCCCGCGCTGTTCGGGGGCTCACCGACCGTGCGCCTCAAGGCGGGGATCAAGGGCATGCTCGGCCTCCTCGGGCGCAGGACCGGGGGAGACCCCGCCTCCTAGCGGCCGGGTGGATGTCGGCGAGGAGGGCGTCAGGGGAAGGCGTGGCCGCGGGCGGGCGCCGCGTGTGCGGCGTGCGGCGTCGCGGTTGCGCGAGCACGTCGCAGGGCGGCGGGCCCCGGCGATCCCAGGCGGCGTCGGGAAGGAAGTCGCGGAAGTCGCCCGGCGCCGTTCGCTGCGCGAGCGGAGGACGCGGGGGCAGGCGCGGGTGTGGTCCAATGAGCCCCCCCGCCGGCGCGGCGTGAGAGGAGACGGGCAATGGTGCAGCTCGGGTTGGAGCGTGAGGTGGTGGACGGCGAGGTGCGGCGGCGTGCGGTCCGGCACCTCGCTGAGCGTGGGGTGGTCCTGCCGCGCTTCGCCCAGCTCGCGGAGCCGGGGCGGATCCCCGCGCAGGTGCGGAAGGGGCTCGCGCGGGTCGATCCCGACGCCGCCGACCCGCTCAACTTGTTCCGGATCCACTGGTACAACGCCGCCGACCGGCGCGGGCTCGACGTCGTCCCCGGGCACCTCGTGCTTCCGCCCGAACTCACCGGGGTCGAGGCCACGATCGCCGTGGCCCTTGGTGAACGCTTCCCCATGATCGGTGCGCACAAGGTCCTCGCTGCCTACGGTTGCCTTGCGCCGCGTCTGGTGACCGGGCAATTCGACCCCACGCGGCACAAGGCCCTCTGGCCGTCGACGGGAAACTACTGCCGGGGCGGGGTGGCGGTCTCGCGGATCATGGGCTGCCGTGGGGTTGCGATTCTCCCCGAGGGAATGAGCCGCGAACGCTTCGACTGGCTGGCCCGCTGGGTGGCGGACCCCGCCGACGTGGTCCGGACCCCCGGCAGCGAAAGCAACGTCAAGGAGATCTACGACGCCTGCGCGGAGTTGGGGCGCGATCCGGCGAACGTGGTCTTCAACCAGTTCTGCGAGTTCGGCAACGCGCTGGCTCATTACCTGGTCACGGGGCGCGCCTTGGGGCACCTCTACGAGCACTTGCGGGGGGCGCGCGAGGGCCTGGAGCTGTTCGCCTTCGTCTCGGCCACGGGCTCGGCGGGGACGATCGCCGCGGGGGATCGGCTCAAGGAGAAGTACGGCGCGCGGATCGTGGCCGTCGAGGCGCTCGAGTGCCCCACCCTTCTCGCCAACGGGTTCGGGGAGCACAACATTCAGGGGATCGGAGACAAGCACGTCCCCTACATTCACAACGTCACGAACACGGACGCGGTCGTGGCGGTGAGCGACCGGGCGACCGACTCCCTCGCCTACGTCTTTGGCGACCCCGTGGGTCGGCGCTACCTCGAGGAGCGTCGCGGGGTCCCCGCGGAGGCAGTCGCTGGCTTGGCGGGCCTGGGCTACTCGGGGATCTGCAACGTGTTGGCGGCGATCAAGCTGGCCAAGCACTTCGGCCTCGGTCCCGAGCAGTGCGTGCTCACCGTCGCCACCGACAGCGCGGCCATGTATCGCAGCGAGCGCCCTGCGCTCCTCGCGCGGCGCTTCGGCAACCGCTTCGACGAGGTGCGCTGCGCGGAGGCGGTGGGGGAGCACCTGCTCGGAGCGGGCACGGACCACCTGCGCGAGCTGACCCACGAAGAACGCCAGCGGATCTTCAACCTGGGCTACTTCACCTGGGTGGAGCAGCAGGGGGTCCCGCTGAAGGACTTCGTCGCGCGGCGGGAACAGCGGTTCTGGCGGGGGTTGCGCGGTCTCCTCGGGGCCTGGGACGATCTGATCGCCTCCTTCAATGAGGAGGTCGCGGCGCAGGGCGCGGGCTAGAAGGGCGGTACCCCGCGGCGTCCCCCGCGGGCGCGCTGTCCGGAGCCGCTGGCCGATTGCTGCTCGATCCCGTGGATCTTCTCGGCGGCGATTTTCTGCGATTCGGTGATCGCCTCGTTGCGGAGGAGGAGGGTACTGAGGCGGACCAGTTCCCCGGTGCGGGAGTAGTGCTGCTTCTGTTCGCGGAGGGCCTCTTCCACGCGCTCGGGAGCGCAGTAGTGGCTCTCGATGATGATCTTGGCGACTTCCTTGTCCTCGTCCCGTCCCAGGCGGTAGGTCACGGCTCGCTCGAGGCCGCGGCACTGCTCGGGGCTCAGGAATCCTTGGACGACGAGGACGTCGCCGAGGGGCTGTCCGCGCTGGCGGGCGATGTGACGGGCGCCTTCGACCTGCTCCTTGCTGAAGAGCCGCTGCTGGAGGCCGATCTGCTCGAAGAGCTGCTCGCGGCGGAGGGCGGTTTCGTTCATGCGAGGTGCTCGCGCAGGGTCGCCGCGAGTTCGTCCTCCACGCGGCGTCGGACCCCCTGGACGCCGCCGGCGAGGGTGAGCTTGAGGCGGCTGAGCTCGATGCTGCCGGTGAGCGAGACCACCGCGCGGCGGTCCTCCGCGCGCACCTCCGCGTCGAAGTGGGTCCCGTCGCGGCGGCCGGCGAGCTGCAGGTGCGTCTCGCCGTGGCGGACGATCGAAACCCCCCACTCGCGAAATTTGTTCTGGGCCATGTCCTGGGCGAAGGCCTCCAGGCGCCCGGCGACCTCCGCCGAGCTGGCGGCGTGAGGAACTTCGATGCGCAGTCCGTCGAGGGGAACCTTGGCCACTAGGAACCGTATGCGTCTTGGTAGGGGCCCGCGAATTCGAGCAGCTTGGACTCGACGAAGCGCTTGACGCGGTCGAGGTTGACGTTGTCCTTGGGGAAATTGACGTAGTCGTGCCGGCGGGGGAATTGCCCCTCGAGTTCCATGAAGGACTCGATCCGCAGGCCCTGCTGGCTGTCGGTGAGGCGGACGCGGAACTCCACGTAGCCCACGACCTTGTCCTCGTGGAGGAACTCGAAGCGGCGGCCGCGGAAGCCGAGGTCGCCGACGGGCCGGAAGCCGGGGAAGCGCTCCCGGAGCCAGTTCGCCCGGTAGTCGAGGACGCTGAGGATCTTCTGGAACTCGGCCTCGAGCGCCTCGTCCTGCGCGAGGGCGGCGAGGCGCTGTGCCTCGCGCTCCTCCTCCGCGGCACTCTCGTCGCCCAGGATCTCCCGGTCGAATTTCCGCGTGAACTCGCCGCGCTCGGGGTGGTTCATGCTCTGCCCGTCGGTCCGTGGGGCTTCCCTCGCAGGCGAGCCATTGTAGCGCACCCGGCCCGGGTCCAGCCACCGCACCGCAGGAGGGCGGGCGGAGCGAGCGGGGCTGCTCAGAGCTCGACGAGGGCGACGCTGCAGAGCGGGCAGTGGCGCCGCTCGCGCGGGAAGCTGTCGCGGCAGTTGGGGCACAGGGCGCGCTCGTGGCGCGGGGGGCGTCGCCGCCGGCGCGCACCGCCCGCCGAGGGAGGGTGGCGGGTTGCCGACCGCCGCCGTGCCGGCGGGGCCGGAGGCAAGGCGGCGGCCTGCGGCGACGCCGTCTTGCTCGCCCACAGGTGCAGGGCGCCCCGCCAGAGCACCAGGGCGAAGGTCAGTCGCAGCGGGAGCGCGCCGGACAGCCCGCTCCAGGCGACGAGGGCCGTCGTCAGGGTGTAGCCGGCCGCCGCCACGAAGGCGCAGAGCGCGCTCCCCCGGCTCGTGCCGTAGGCGAGTCCGAGGGCGAGGAGTCCTTCGGCGAGGGCGAGGTACCCCGAGCTTCGCCGGAGCAGGTCGGCAGCGAACAGGCCGTCGAGCAGGCCCGCGAGGACGACCAGGCCGAGCAAGGCGTTGACGGCTCCCACGAGCACGCACACCGCCACGGCCGCGCGCACACCGTTTTCGTTCATGGGCCCTTTCTCCCTCCCGGGCACCCTCGAGAAGGGTCCGGGGCCGAGGATCTTTCAGCCCCCGGGCGCTCGGGGTTGTGGGGCCGCGGCCAGCCGCCAGAATGGGGGCATGGAGGGAGCGCAGGCAGGGGGGCGCCCGCGGCGGACAGGGGCAGGCTCGTGCCGCGGTTGATCGTCATGCACGGGGCCGAGCACTCCGTCTACGAGGTGACCGGCAAGCGCGTGACGCTCGGCCGCCACGCCGACAACGACGTGGTGATCCGCGGGGACGAGGGGGTGAGCCGCTTCCACTGCAGCATCGATCTGCGCAACGGCGCCTACACGGTCAAGGACCGCGGCTCGCGGCGCGGAACCTACCTCAACGGCACGCGGCTCGCGCAGCGCACGACCCTCGAGTACGGGGACCGCCTGCGGCTGGGGAGCACGGTGGTGATCTTCACCTCCACCGGGCGACGGCAGAACGACGAGAAGGCGGCGCGGCGGCTGACGAACCTCTTGATCCTGCAGGAGGTCGCCAAGGAGCTGAACAGCGAGACGGATCTCGACAGCCTGCTCGAATTGATCATGGACACGGCGATCGGGCTGATCCAGGCCGAGCGGGGCTTCCTGATCCTGGTCAAGGGGGGGCAGCTCGAGTTCCGCGTCGCGCGGAACATTGCCTCGGAGGTGGTGCAGTCCCCGCAGTTCCAGATCTCGAACAACGTGATCCGTCGCGTGGTCAAGACCGGGGAGCCGATCCTCACCAGCAACGCGCAGCAGGACCTCGGCGACATGAAGAGCATTGCCGAACTGGAACTGCGGCAGTTGCTCTGCGTTCCCCTCCGGGTCAAGGGCAAGGTCCTCGGCACCGTCTACCTCGACTCCCGCGCCCAGGGCGGCGAGCGCAGTCAGTTCGACGAGGTGGGGCGCGACCTGCTCATGGCCTTCTCCGATCAGGCGGCGATCGCGATCGAGAACGCGCGCTTGCGGGCCCAGGAGCGCGAGAAGGAGGCGATCCTTTCCGAGCTGCGTGTCGCCAGCCGAATCCAACTCGCCCTCCTCCCCCGGGAGGACCCCGTCGTCGAGGGTCTCGAGGTCGCCGGTCGCATGAAGACGGCCCAGGAGGTCGGCGGCGACTACTACGACTTCATTCGCGGCGGCAGTGGCCGCTTCTACGCGGCGATCGGCGACGTCTCCGGCAAGGGGGTCCCCGCCGGCCTGGTCATGGTCATGGCGCGGAGCATCCTCCGCTCCCTGGTGGCGCGCGGCTGGCGGCCCCAGGACGTCTTGCGCGAGACCAACCGCCTCCTCAAGGCCGACCTCAAGCCGGGCATGTTCATGACCATGCTCTTGCTCACCGCCGACGGCTCCTCGGGGCGTCTCCTCATGGCGGGCTGCGGGCACGAGCGGCCCCTCCTCTACCGCGCGGCCACCCGGCGCGTCGAGCGCCTCGACCTCGGCGGGATCGTGCTCGGGGTCGTGGACGAACTCGCCCCCCACCTCACCGAGGAGCAGATCGTCCTCGCTCCGGGCGATCACTTGCTCCTCTACACCGACGGCGTGACCGAGGCCACCAGCGCAGACGGAGCGCTGTTCGGGATCGAGCGCCTCGAGGCCCTCCTGCAGCGGCACGGCCACCGCCCCCCCAAGGCCCTCGCCGCGGCGGTGGAAGAAGCCCTCGCCGAGCACTCCGCCGGGGCGCTGCAGCACGACGACATCACCTTGGTCGCCTTGCGTCGCCCCGTCGCATGAGGACGCTTTTCCGCGGCGAAAAGACGTCCGCGCGTCCCCCCGCGGACGACAGATTGCCTTTCCGTGACGGAAGCCCGTGCTTCCCAATCGTTTCGGAAGGGTTGCGGCGCGCCCCTAAGTGCTTTCCCGAGGGGCGGCTCCCAAATGTGGGAGAAATGAATGTGAAATGTCGTAAAGGCAGGGATTCCAGTGGCTTGCGCCGGGCGTGCGTGGTAGTCTCTTGCCCGTCCCTTGGGGGGAACGGGACAGGAGAACCGGCATGGCCCACACCACGACCAGAGTCCTCGCGCTCGGACTGATCGCGCTGCTGCTCGGCTGCAGCGGCGGCAAGAAGGACCGAGGCGTTCCGGCGGGTTCGACCTCGGCTCCGGTGACCTCGGGCGGCGGCACCACGCCGACCAATCCGCCCCCTGCCCCCAACTACGTGGACGAAGCCCTCGTCAGCTCCTTCGCCACCGACGAGGTGATCGAAGTCGACACCAAGACGGGCGCGGTCGGCAACCGCTGGGCGGTGGGCGACGGCCCCACCGACGTCGCGCACGACGTCACCCTGAGCTACGTGGCCAACGCCCTCGACCAGAACGTCGCCGTGATCGATCGCCTGGCCAACAACACCGCGGGCAGCATCGACGTGCTCGCGCAGCCGGTGGCCGGCACTTCGCTGCTCGGCTTCGCCGACCCGATCCTCAAGCCGCTCGTGCGGCCCACGGGCGTGGCCGTCACCCCCAACGGCAACACGGTCGTCTCCGCCAACCTGCTCAACGTCAGCGTCGCCGACGCGGCGACCCTCGGGGTCCGCAAGAACATTCTCGGCCTGACGCCCATTTCTCTGGCGAACCTGCTCGCCAACCCCAGCCAGGCGATCAGTACCTTCCTCGCGGCCCCGGTGCGGGGTCTAGGCTTCGCGAAGGTGGCGGCCACCAACGACCGGGCCTTCGTCACCGCCATGCTGACCGGAACGGTCCTGCGGATCGACCTGACCACGAACACGGTCCTCGGCTACACCGACGTGGGCAAGGGCCCGATCGGGATCACCATCGCCAACGGGAAGGCCTACGTGGCCTGCGCGCTCTCGCAAGAGGTGAGCGTGATCGATGTGGCCACCGGGAACGTGCTCAAGACCCTCGCGGCCGGCATGGTGCCCGTGGACTGCGGGACGAACAAGGCCCAGAGCGCGGTCTACGTGGCCAACGCGATCAGCGGGGACATCACCGTGATCGACACCGCCGCCGACCTCGTGGTGGACACCCTCCCCGCCGGCCTGTCCATCGTCTCCATGTTCCAAATGATGGGCATTCAGGTGCCCACGGGCAACGGCTCCACGGGGATTGCCGCGCTGCTGAACGGCTTCCTGCAGGGCTTCGCCGCGGGGATCAACAACCCCAACTCGTTCGGCAACCTGCTCTTCAACAACCAGGGCGGATTGCTTTCCCCGGGCACCTTGATCAACGGTCTGATCAGCGGCTTCCTCTCCTACGCCGGCGTCACCCAGAGCCAGCTCGCCGGTCTCAACATGCCGGGCATGGGCCTGCTCAGCATTGCGGGTGCCCACGACCCCGACCTGGTCGTCTCGGGCAACGCCTTCCTCGGGGAGGTCGTGCTCACCCGGCGCCAAAGCAAGGCGGTGAACACCCTGCCCGGCCTCACCGGACTGGGGCCGGTGGACGTGGCCCCGGTGGTCCCTCGCTAGGAGCCCTCCCCCCTGGCCGCGACGCGCATCCGCCGCGGTCCCTCCACCTTGGACGCCCCGGCCGAGGCCGGGGCGTCTGCGCAAGGTCACCGGTCCCTGGAGCGGAGCGCCCGCGGGGGGTGGTAGAGTGGCCGAGTGAAGCGCAGCGGCAAGTGCCCCAAGTGCGGCTCGCGCGAGCTCTTCCACACCCCCGAGGTCATGGACCGCGGGGAGGGGAACGTGGCGCTCCCCTTCGCGGTGGGCCGTACCGGGCCCGTCCACGCGCACGACTACGGTCAGTTCGAGTTGTTCGCTTGCCGGCGCTGCGGCTACGCAGAGTTCTACGTGATCGATCCCGGGGCCCTCGACGGAGGAGCGGGCTCGTGAACCCTCTCGACCCAGAGGCGATCCCGGGCGTGCGCCGGGTCGCCCTCACGGCGCACCGCGACGAGCGGGGCGCCTTCCTGGAGACCTTCCGTCAAGAGTGGTTCCCCGGCCGTCCGCCCATGGTGCAGGCGAACCGCTCCGAGTCCCGGGCCGGGGTGCTGCGCGGGCTCCACTTCCACCTGCGCCAGGCGGACTACTGGCACCTGCCGCGCGGGCGGGTGTTCGTGGCCCTCGCGGACCTCCGCCGGGACTCGCCCGCCTTTGGCCGCGCGGCCTGGTTCGAGCTCGACGAAGAGCGCCCCGAGGGCCTCTACGTCCCTCCAGGGGTGGCCCACGGCTTCTGCGCCCTCACCGACGCGACCCTCACCTACCAGGTCGACCGAACCTACGACCCCGCGGACGAGCACGGCCTCGCCTGGGACGACCCCGACTTGGCCATTCCTTGGCCCGTCCCGCGCCCGACGCTCTCGGCTCGCGACCGAGCGAACCCGCGCCTCGCAGACCTCCCGGTCGAGTCGCTGCCCCGCTACGAGGCTTGAAGGCGCGCTCGCCCCCCCCCGCTGCCGCGCCAGGTCGGCTCGCGCCCGTCGAGCGCGATTCCTCGCGCCCGACCGCGTCGTCGCCGGCGCGGTCCTCGGTTGGTAAGGAGGGTTCGGCGCGCTCGAGTCCTGCTCCTTCGCGCGCTTCGTCCAGGGTCCCTACGAGTCCGCGGAGGTCTCTTGGGCGGCCCGCGCTTCGCGCCCGGAGAGGGGGCCGGCTGAGGGGAGCTCAGACGACGAGGTGGCGGTCGAACCAGCGCCAGGCGCGCGCCTGCGCCCAGGGGCGCGCCAGGCCTGCGCTGAGGACCGAGACGAGCCAGCCGGGGAGCGAGAAGACGAAGTAGGCGCCGAGGCTCCCAACGCAGCGGGGCGTGTGCTGCTTCCCCTCAGCGTCGGGGAGGAGGAGGTGCGCCGCCTCCCAGCGCTGCCACGCATAGGAGAGGGGGATCCCCGCCAGGCCCAGGGTGCAGACCACCACGGGGAGGAGCAAGAGCGAGAGCAGGGCCAGACCGGCCCACGCGAGGCCGCCGCCGCGGAAGCCGAGCGTCGCTCCCGAGGCCGTGCGGCAGGCGCAGAAGAAGTCGCGCTTGCGACGAACGGCGAGCCAGGGAACGAGGAGCCCGCCGCTGAGCAGGAGGCCGAGTGCGTGGAGCAGGCTGCGGCCGAGGCCGCCGGCGGGGCGGTGCACCAAGGTGCTCCCGAAGACGCTGGTGTGGAGCCAGCGGTAGTTGCGCAGCGAGGTCGAGAGCCGGTCCGCGAGGATCAGCAAGACCACCAGGGCGCACACCAGGCTGAGGGCGGGGATCCGGGCCAGTTCGGGCGAGAGGCGCGTCCAGGCGTCGCCGACCCAGGGCCAGGCGGCGGGCGGGCCGACGAGCGTCTCCGCCTGCTGGACCCACTGCCCCGGGAGGCTGTCGGGCGGCGCGCGGAGGAGGAACTGGGCGGAGAGGGTGGCCAGCGTCCCCACCGCGGCGAGGAGCAGTCCGGCGCGCGCCAGGAGCCGAGCGCCCAGCCCTGCCGCGGACCCGTAGAAGGAGAGCGGTCGGCGCTCGGGGGCCGCAGCGGGGCCTTCTTCGCCGGCCCCCAGGGCGCGCGCGAGGAGCGCCGCCCGCTCGCCCTCGTCGGCCTCTGGTTCCTCGTCTTCGGGCGTGCTGGCCTCGGCGGCCCGGCGGGCGCGTGCGGAGCGGAGGTGCGCGTGGGTCTCGCTGCGCGAGAAGCTGCGCGTCTTGGCCTGGCTGCGCGCGTTTCGTCCGCGTCCCTTGCCCGCGGAGGAGGGCTCGTCGTCGCCGCCCCACATTTCGTCGAGGAAGGTGAGCCCCGAGCGTTCGTCGAAGGTGGGCCCGCTCCCTGCGGCTTCCTCTCGGTTCGGCTCGGGCTCCGCGAGGGCCTCCTCGGGGAGCCGGTCGAAGTGGGTCGTCTCCCCGTAGAGGCGGGCGGCCTTGAGCAGGGGGTGTTCTCCGGCGCCTTCCCCGACCCGGACCAGGCCTTGTTGGAAGGGGAGGTAGGCTTTCCCCGTTACGCCGCTCAGGCTGTGCACCCCGCTCTCGGCGCGTCCGTCGTCGATTTTCATTAGTCGCTCGAAGTCGAGCACCATGTCGGTGATCGTCCCTCGCTGGGCGGGGTCCGGGCTGAGGCGCTGGGTCAGGAAGCGGTAGAGACCCAGGTCGAACTCCTCCCGTGGAGAGAGGAAGCTCGTCCCCTGGTGGAGGGTGCGCTGAAGGACGTCCGCGGAGACCGGGACGATCTCCCCGCGCCCTTCGGCCGATTTCACGGACACGATCGACTCGAAGTCGTGCGGGTCGACCGGCGTTTGCAGATGGCTGTAGGGCGGGTGTCCCGTGATCATGGCGTAGATCACCATGGCCGCAGCGTAGGCGTCGATGGAAGGGTGGAAGATCCGTCCGAGCGAGCCGTCCGCGCGACGGCGTTCGACCACCGCCTCGGGAGGGGCGTAGAGCGGCGTGAGCTGCGGGGGGCGCAGGCCTTCGACCTCGCCCGCGTTGAGCCGCTCGAGCTCTTCGCGGCTGCGGGTCGCGCCGAAGTCGATGAGGACGCCGCGGTACTTGCGCCGCACCACCCGAGAGAAGACCTCGCGCGCGCGGAGGCGCTCCTTCTCGGGTCCCACGTCGACGAGCAGGTTCGCCAGCTTGACGTCGTGGTGGACGAGCCCTTGGCGCTCGAGGTGGCGCAGGGCGCGGAGTAGTTCGTAGCCGAGGTCGATGGCCGTGTCGAGGGGGAGGTTGGGGTAGGTGGCCTTGGCGTCGAGGCGAAGCTCCTTGGCGATCCGCTCGTCGGCGAGGGTGAAGAGGGGGTTGGGGTAAGCGCGGCGGAAGCCCAGTACGAGGTGCCCCTGGCGAGAGACGCCGACCCCCACGCAGTGGATGATGTTGCGGTGGGCGAGGGTGCGGAACAGCCGGACTTCGTGCTCGAAGGCAGGGTCGGGCGCGCCCGCGTAGCGCTGGCACTTGAGGACCACCTGCGTGCCGTCCTCGGCGAGGGCGCCGCCGTAGACGAGGGCGCTGCCGCCCTCGCCCACGCGCTCGCCGACGGTGCAACGCACGCGGCGCCGGGTCCGGGGGCTGGTCAGCTCGACGACGCTCCCTGGGCGGAGCCTGGCTTCCCGCGCGCGCACGGCCACCCCTCCAGGCTAACGAGGCGAGGGGGCGCACGGGAGCCAGAGCGCGCCGCGCCTCGGGGAAGCCCCGAGCAGTCCCCGCAGGGGCCCCCGTGGGGTGGGCGGCGGGGCCCCGGAGGGCGAGACCGGGCTGCGGCTCGGCGGCGGGCGCGCCGCGCTGAGCCCTGACCCCCTCCGCGCGGAGGGCTACACTCGGGCTCCCAGAGGTGCCGCGAATGATCGAGTCCTTCTCGCTGACGCCCGGCAAGCGCGTCCTCTTCCTGACCAAGGACCCCGAACTGATCCGCAGGCAAATCCGTGGCGAGCTGGACCTGCGCATGGAGGACCTACGGGTCGAGGACCTCCTCGACGACATCAACACCGACGTCATGACCCCGGCCTGGGTGTGCTTCGACCACGACCCGCGGGAGATCGCGCGCAACGCCTACGCCGGGCTCGTTGTCGACGGCGAGCGCCTGATCCCCGAGGGCGCCCTGGCCGCGGGGAACTTCGAGGTGGTCGTCTCCGGCCACGGCAAGGGGACGGGGAGCTCACGGGAGACGGCGGTGCAGGCGGAGAAGTACAGCGGCGTGCGCCTCGCCGTGGCGGCGAGCTTCGCCCCCATTCACGCGCGCAACAACATCAACCAAGGCGTCCTCATGGGCGACCACGAGATGCTCGTACGCCTCCAGCGGGGCGAGACGATCCCGATCGAGGAGTTCGTCCGTGGCCTCGACCCCGTCACCCAGACCGTGGTCCGCATGGGCGGGCTGTTTCCCTTCACCAAGGCCCTCCAGCGCGGAGACCTTTCCGTTCCCGCGCCCGAGACGCCCCCGCGCCCCATGACCCTGTGCGAGAAGATCCTTGCCGCGCACCTCGTGGAGCGGGGCAGTGGCTACGTGAAGCCAGGGGACGCCGTCCTCGTGCGCGTGGACGGCGGCTACTCGCACGAGTTCACCACCGCGCAGGTGCACAACTTCCTCCAAGAACACTTCGGAGAGGACTACCGAGTCAGCAATCCCAAGAAGTTCGCCGTCTTCGAGGACCACCTCATTTACGCAGGCGAGGTGGAGCGCTTCCGCCGCTTCCTCCCCAAGATCGAAGAGCTGCGCCGCCTGCAGCGGGTCTTCCAAGAGCACACCGGAGTGCTCTCCTTCCACGCCGAGGACGGGCGCTCGCCCGGCATTTGCCACCAGATCGCCCGCGAGCGGATCGTCGAGCCCGGCGACTTCATTCAGGCCACCGACAGCCATACCTGCATGGGCGGCGGGTCCAATGCCTATGCCTATGGGGTGGGGACGACCGAGTACGCCGCCCTCTGCCTCTCGGGGGTGACCAGCGTCACCGTGCCCGAGTCCATTCGCTTCGAACTCGTGGGCGAGCTGCGACCGGAGGTCACCGCCAAGGACGTCATGCTCCACATTCTCGCCACCTACGCCCGGGGCGACGACCGCAAGACCCTCGCCCGCTGCATGGAGTTCGGAGGACCGGGGTTGCGGGGGCTCTCCATGGACGAGCGGGCGACCCTCGCCAACATGGCCACCGAGTGCAGCGCGCGCTCGGGGATTTGCGAGGCGGACGAGCGCACCGTCGAGTGGATCGCCGCCCGCCGGCCGGACCTCGACCCCGCCGCGCTCCGCGAGCGCCTCGTCGCGCCCGATCCGGGCGCGGTCTACGACGGCGGTGTGCATACCATCGACCTCTCGCGGATCGAGCCCATGGTGGCGCACCCCGGCGACCCCGACCGGGGGATCCCCTCCGACCCCACCAACGGCGCCCTCGTCGCCGAGATCGGCGAGGTGCCCATCGACATTGCCTACGGCGGCTCCTGCACCGCCGGCAAGGCCGACGACTTCGACTTCTACGCACGGGTCGTGGCCGAGGCCGTCGACGCCGGACGCCGCGTCGCCGATGGAGTGCGCTTCTACATTCAGTTCGGCAGCGAGGAGGTCGCCCGCTACGCGGCCGAGCGCGGATACCTCGACCTGTTCGAGCGCGCCGGCGTGATCGTCATTCCGCCCGGCTGCGGCGCCTGCATTGGTTGCGGCCCCGGAGTCAGCGATCGGCCCGATCAGGTCACCGTGTCGGCGATTAACCGCAACTTCAAGGGCCGCTCCGGCCCCGGGCGCCTCTACCTCGCCTCTCCGCTCACCGTGGCGGCCTCCGCCTTCACCGGCAGGATCAGCGCCTACCGCCAGGGCATGTTCGGCTAGGAGGGCGTGTGGGGGGCGCGGGCGGCGTTGCTCGTCGCTTGCGATCGGAAGATCGCGGCGCTCCTCGCGCCTAGCCCGCGCGCCCCCACCCGCCGTCCGAGCGGGGGGTCGGGGCGGGCGGCGTTGCTCGTCGCTTGCGATCGGAAGATTGCGGCGGTCCTCGCGCGGAGCCCGCGCGCCCCCACCCGCCGTCCGAGCGGGGGGTGGGGCGGGCGGCGTTGCTCGCCGCTTGCGACCCGAAGATCGCGGCGGTCCTCGCGCGGAGCCCGCGCGCCCCCACCCGCCTCCTGGCGTGTGGGGGGGGCGCGGGCTCGGCGCGCCCAG
>RFHU01000540.1 GCA_003695705.1 Planctomycetota bacterium | reverse complement strand
GTGGGGTCGGAGCGGGCTTCGGAAGTGTCGCCGGACCGGGCGGCGAGGAGCCCCGCGGCGAGGAGGCCCGCGGCGAGGAGGCCCGCGGCGAGGAGGCCCGCGGCGAGGAGGCCTGCGGCGAGGAGGCCCCGCCGGCGCGAGCGCGCGGCCTGGGGGTGCGCGAGGGCCTCCCGCAAGGCCGCCGCGAAGGCGGTGCCGTCGGGGTAGCGCCGGGCGGGGTCCTTCGCGAGCGCCCGGGCGCAAACCGACCCCAGCGCCGGCGGCAGGTCCGCGGCGCGCAGGGGCGGCGCCCCGCGCTCCATGGACGCCGCGAGGGACACGAGGGAGTCGCCGGCGAAGGGGAGCTCGCCGGCGAGGGCTTCGTAGAGGACGACGCCCAGGGACCACACGTCGGCGGGGGGGCCGACCGGTCCTCCCGTGAGCTGTTCGGGGGCCATGTAGCTGGGGGTCCCCACCCAGGCGCCCGTGCGGGTGAGGCGCTCTTGGTCGCTCGCCAGCGCGACGCCGAAGTCGGCGACGCGGACGCGGCCCGCGGCGTCCACGAGCAGGTTGGCGGGCTTGACGTCGCGGTGCACGACGCCCTGCGCGTGGGCGTGGCCCAGGGCGTCGGCGGCCTCGGCGACCCGGCGGACGCGCTCGAGGGGCCCGAGTTCCGCGAAGGCGTCGGCGAGGGTGCGCGCTCCCGGCACGTATTCGAAGGCGATCCAGGGGCGCCCTTGGGCGTCGGTCCCGGCGTCGTGCACGCGGACGATCCCCGGATGCGCGAGGCGGGCGGTGAGCTCTCCTTCGCGGCGGAAGCGGGCCACCCGGGCGGGGTCGAGGGCGCCGGCGAGGAGCTTGAGGGCCACCGGCCGCCCGGTGGCGGGGTCGCGGGCCGCGAAGACGACGCCCATGGACCCTCGGCCCAGCTCCCCTCGCACCTCGTAGCCACCGATCCGCACGCCCGCGCTCATCCTCCGTGGGCCGCCCCACTCTACCGCGGGCGCGCAGTCGGCGCCGGGCTGCGGAGCGCTGGGCTTAGCCCCGTCAGGCGGTCAGGTGCCGGCGGAGCTGGGCGATCAGCTCTGCGCCGCGCGCGCTCTTGGAGACGTAGCCGTCGGCCCCCGTGCGCACGCAAAGCTGCCGCAGGCACTCCTCGTCGGCCGACGAGGAGTGGAGGATCCGCGGCGCGCGGAAGGCGGCGCTTCCGTTCTCGGCGCGCTTGAGGGCCTCTACGAGCTGGTCCCCGCGGAGGACGGGGAGGTTCACGTCCATGAGCACCAGGTCGCAGCCCTTGCGGAACACGACCCGGTTCACCTCGCCCCAGTCGGCGGTGGTCGTGACCCGAAACTCGTCCTCCAAGAGCTGGCCGAGGCGGGAGAGGACGTTCGGGTCGTCGTCCACGACGAGGACGTGCGGGGGGCCTTCGCTCATTCCCAGTCGTCCTCCGCGAGGGACCAGTCCGCGCCCCCCCAGCCGTCGTCCTCGGCCTCGGGCGTCGTCGTCGGAGCCTCTGGGACGCCCACGAACCGCTCCACGAGGCTCCGCAAGTCCGCCGGGCGGTATGGCTTGGCGAGGTAGTCCGCGAAGCCGGCCGAGAGGGCTCGCTCGCGGTCGCCGGCCATGGCGTGCGCGGTGCAGGCGACGACGGGGATCTCGCGGGTCGCCTCGTCGGCCTTGAGGCGCTCGAGGACTTCCCAGCCGCTCAGCCCGGGCATGGAAAGGTCGAGGAGGACGAGGTCGGGGCGGCACGCGCGGATCGCCTCCAAGGCGGAGCAGCCGTCGGAGGCTTCCTGGCAGCGCCACCGCGTGCAGAGGACCTCCCGGGCGTACTCGCGGTTGTCGACGTTGTCGTCGACGATGAGCACACGCGGCGCCGAGATCTTCGCTTTGCTCACCGTGCCTCGCCCTCCGCGGTTCCAGGAGGGGACTCCGCGGGCGGCAGGCCGAGGGCGTCGGCGAGCGCGCCCAGGAGGGCTGAGGCCGTGAGGGGCTTGTCCAGTACGGCGCGGGCGCCCTCCTCGAGGGTGGCGTAGCGGTCCTCCCGCACCGAGAGGACGACGACGGGCACTTCGGCGGTGGCGGGGTGCTCGCGAAGCATCCGGAGGACCTCCCGGCCGTCGACGTTGGGGAGTCGCAAGTCCAAGAGCACGGCAGCGGGCGGCTCGCGCCGCGCCCAGGCCAAGGCCGCCACCGGATCGCCCTCCACGTGCACACGCAGGCCGGCGAGCGGCGGGGGGGCGTCAACGAGGAGTTCGCGAACGATGCTGGCGACGTCCGGGTCGTCGTCGACCACCAGGACCTCGCCGGCGGCGGATTCGTCCTCCGTTGGCGCGGAGTCCGCGCTGGCGGCCGGGGCCGCGTCATCGGCCGAGCGCCCGGCGGCGTCGGCGAGGAGGACCAGGAGCGAAAAGGTGGAGCCCTGGCCGGGCACGCTGCGGGTGAGGCGGACCTCGCCCCCCATGAGGGCGAGCAACTGCTTGACGATGGGAAGCCCCAGCCCGGTTCCTTCCTGCGGACGCGAGGCCGAGGCGTCCGCCTGACGGAAGGGCTCGAAGATCAGCCCCTGCTTCTCGACCGGGACGCCAGGCCCTGTGTCGGAGACCGAAACGGCGAGCGCCTCCTGCTCCTCCCCCTCTCGGAGAATGGACACGCGGCGCGCGGAGACGCGGACCTCTCCCCGCTCGGTGAACTTGGCCGCGTTGGAGAGCACGTTCATGAGGCACTGGCGAAGGCGCGCTTCGTCGGCCCACACCGGTGGGAGCCCGACGGTCGAGGGGTCCGCGACGACGGCCACCTCCTTCCCGCTCCGCTCGATCAGGGCGCGGGTGTCGGCGAGGCAGCGGTCGAGCAGGTCGCCGACGTCCACGGCCGCGGGCTGGACTTCGACGCGCCCCGCCTCGATCTTCGAGAGGTCGAGAACGTCGTTGATCAACTCGAGGAGGTGCTCGGCGTTGGCGAGGATTCGGCCGAGGTTCTCGCGTGGCTTGGGCGGGAGCTTCCCGCCGATCTTGGTAAGGAGCAGGTCCGTGTAGCCGATGATGGCGTTGAGCGGGGTCCGCAGTTCGTGGGAAATGTTCGCCAGGAACTCGCTCTTGAGGCGGCTGGCCTCCTCGATCTTGCGCTTGGCCTCCAGTTGGGCCTCTTGCTCGCGCAGGCGCACGGCCTGTTCGAGGACCTCGCGGTCGCGGGCGGCGAGGAGCTCGCCGAGGCGTTCGCGGCGGTAGAGCCGCCGGTGCTCCTTGCCCGCGGCGCCCCACTCCGAGGCGAGGCGACCTTCGAAGCGGCAGGTGCGCGCGTCGTCCGAGTGCGCGGCGCACTCGCGCTCGACGAACAAGACCTCGTCGCCGAGGAAGGCGCTCGCGTAGCCGGAGAGGTAGCCGGCCAAGCGGTGGCACACGGGCTCCTCGGTGGGCCCGCGGCGGTTCTTGAAGGCCTCCGCTTCGAAGCTGTCCGTGGCGAGCGCGACGGCCCGAAAGATTCCTTGCGCTCGGTCGGTCACCAGCTCGGCGAAGGCGACCTCGCCAAGACCCCGAACGCCGCGCGCGCGACCGCCTGCGAGCAGCCACTCGCGGTCGTCGTCCCAGTCGTAGTAACGGCGGAGCCGCGTTGCCTCCTGGTATCCGGTCGCGTAGCCGTGGCGGGTGAGGAGGCCCCGCGCGCTGCGGGCGCCCACGGTGTCCTCGAGCTCTTCGACCAAGCGGTGGGCGCTGGCCGCGTCCTCGAGGAGGCAGCGCCCGCCGCGCAGGGTCCGGCGCCTTCCCAGAGGGGCCACCCGCAGCAGTCCGTCGAGGTCGAGGTCGTGCGCTTTCAAGAGCCACCTCTCGCCGGGGAGGGGAGGGGGTTCGGGAGTTGCGCCCACCTCCTCTACGGCGAGCGTGGGCGGTCGGTCGAGTTCGCGCAAGGGCGAACGGGAACCCGGGGAGGATCCGGAGTCCCTGGCCCGAGCCGACCGCGGGCAAGGACATGCGCGCCTTGGCGGTTGCGCCTGCCGAAGGAGCAGGCGCGAGGGCAGGGAACCCTCCATGCCGGCGGCGCGGTCGGCCGGGCGTCGCCACGAAGGCCGTTCTTAGCTGGGGAACACCGCGACCACGGCCGTGGTGTTGTGGAAGCCGGAGAGCTGGCCCCGGACGCGAGCGATCTCTCCGTAGGTGTTGAATCCCACCAGGGGGGCCTGGATCACGTCGCGGAAGGCGTCCACTTCGCGGCGGAAGCCGTCGCCGAGGACCATTTTGCGGGCGACGCAGTCGAAGACGATGGCCCCTGCGGGCCGGCGCCCGCCGAGGTCCCCGACCGCGTTCAGGGCGGCGGTCTTGGCCGCGGCGACGATGACGTCGTGGTCGCCGACCACGATGCGCACTTGCTGGCCGACGGGAACTTCGGTGGCGCAGTTGATGGAGCCGTCGTCGTTGACGCTCAAGGGGGCGCGGACCTTGAGCTCGTTGTTCATGAGCACGATGCCCAGTTCGTGGGTGAACACGAACTGGTTGCGGTTCTCGGGGGTCAGCTCGATCCCCCGCGCGGCCGCGTAGTCCTCGTAGAAGCGAATGGCGGGGCGGTCGTCGATGGCGATCAAGCGGCCGCCTTCGGCGGCCGTGACCGTCCCGGGAGCCGAGGCCGCGCACCACCCGTGATTGACCCCGATTCCGATTCTCTGAGGAGAGGTCACCTCCGCCGCGACCACCGCGTCCTCGAGGATCCGATCGCCGAGGAAGACCTTCGTCTGTTGGAACGCGGCGTCGTCGCCCGCCGCGCCTCCGGCAATGGCCACGTTCCCGCCCAGTTCCACGGCCAGCTCGTCGACGAGACCCTCGCCGTTGCCCGCCAGCCCGTCGCAGAGGAGAAAGGCGGTTCGGTGGCCTTCCTCCCCGACCGGCGAGGGGCGGTTCGAGCGCAGCGCCCGGCTCAAGGTTGCGACGGCTCGGGGCGTGTTCTTGCGCAGACCGTCGGCGAGGCCCACGGCGACGTCGACGCCTTCGCCGCCCAGCAGCGCCAGGGCGACCCCTCCCGCGGAGACGCGCTCGCCGGTGAACTCGCCGGCGGTCGAGCAGCCGATCAGGGGCAGGTCCCCGCCGAGGACCTGTTGGGCGCCCCGCACGAGGGCCGAGAGGTCGGTCTGGCTGGTGGCGAAGACCACCCCGAGCCGGGGAGAGCCGTCGAAGCCTCGGCGTGCTTCCTCCGCGGCTCCGCGGCCGAGTGCCTCTCCAGCGGCTCCTTCTGCGTGTCCGGCGGAAAGGACGAAGCTCACGGCGTACCCCCTGCGTGCTGCCTTCAGCCTAGGCTCCGGAGAAGGCGGACGCCAACGGAAGCGGGGCGCCCCGCGGCGGTCCCTCCCCCCCCTGGGTGCCCGCTCCCGGGGAGGGTAGGCTGGGCGCGGCGCGGGGGAGCCGGCAGTGACGCACACGTACCGAGCCGACGTGGTGGTGGCCGGGGCCGGCTTGGCGGGCATGGCCTGCGCCCTCGACCTGCTCGACGCGGGGCGGAGCGTGGTGCTCCTCGAGCGCTCTCCGGCCGAAGGCCTGGGCGGTTTGGCGCGCTGGGCCTTCGGGGGCGTGTTCCTGGTCGACTCCCCCGAGCAGCGCCGCAGCGGGATCCGCGACAGCGTCGAGCTCGCCCTCGACGACTGGCATGCCTACGCCGAGTTCGGCCCCGACGACCTCTGGCCCCGCCGCTGGGCCGAGGCCTACGTGCACCGCTGCTGCGCGGACGTGCGCGGGTGGCTCCGCCGGCACGGGGTCCGCTTCTTCCCCGCCGTCCACTGGGCCGAGCGCGGCCTCTACGGACCGGGCAACTCGGTGCCGCGCTTCCACCTGGCCTGGGGCACGGGCGAGGGCATGGTCCGCCGCCTGGCGAGCGCCCTGCGCGCGCACCCCAAGGCCGAGCGCCTGCGCCTTGCCTTCGGCCACACGGTCGAGGAGCTTTGCACCGAGGGCGGGCGCTTTGTGGGCTGCGCGGGGAGCACCGCGGACGGCGAGCGCTTCCGCGCCGAAGGCGACGCCTTGGTTCTCGCCTCGGGCGGGATCGCGGGCAACCTCGAGCTGGTGCGGGAGCACTGGTACTCGGCCTGGGGAGCGCCGCCGCCCGACATGCTGAACGGCTCGCATCCTCAGGCCGACGGGCGCTTGCTGCTCGCCGCCCGCGAACAGGGCGCGCGCCTCACCCACCTCGACAAGCAGTGGCACTACGCGGCGGGGATCGCCCACTACGCGCCGCGCTTCCCGGGACAGGGCCTCAGCGTGGTCCCGCCCAAGTCGGCCCTCTGGCTCGATCCTCGGGGCGAGCGGATCGGTCCCGCGCCGCTCGTCGGCAACTTCGACACGCGCTACTGCGTCGAGCGCGTGTGCCGGCTCCCCGAGCAGTACTCGTGGCTTTTGTTCAACCGCAGGATCGCCCGCCGCGAGCTCGCCGTCTCGGGCGCCGAGCACAACCCCGAGGTTCGCGACGAGCGCTGGCTGGCCTTCCTCGCCAAGGTCCTCTTCGGCAGCACGGCGCTCGTGGACGAGCTGGTGGCCCGCTGCGAGGACGTGGTCGTGGGCAGGAACCTAGAGGAGCTGGCAGGCCGTATGAACGCGCGCGTGGGGCGGGAGCGGGTGGACCCGCGCGTCCTGGAGCGCACCGTTCGCCGCTACGACGCGAACGTGCGCCGCGGCGCACTCTCCAACGACGACCAGTTGCGCCGGATCGCCCACGCCCGCCGCTACCGCGGCGACCGCCTGCGCACCTGCCGCCGAGCGGTGATCGACGACCCGCGCGGGCGGCCGCTCGTGGCCATGCACCTGCGCGTGGTGACCCGCAAGAGCCTGGGCGGGCTCCAGACCGACCTCGAGGGCCGCGTCCTCGGGGAGGACGGCGCCCCGCTTCCGGGCCTCTACGCGGTCGGCGAGGCCGCGGGCTTCGGCGGCGGAGGGATCCACGGCCTGCGTTCGCTCGAGGGCACCTTCCTGGGGGGCTGCGTGTTCACCGGGCGGGTGACGGCCCGAGCCCTGGTCCGCGGCGCGGCCGCGGACGCCTGAGGAGAGCTTCATGAAGACGACCGGCGCCCGGCTCGCGGTCAAGGCCCTCGAGGCGGTGGGGGTGCGCCTCGTGTTCGGCGTCCCCGGGGTCCACACCGTGGAGCTCTACGACGCGCTCGCTTCTGCGGAGGGGGTTCGGCCCGTGCTGGTGACCCACGAGGGCGGAGGGGCCTTCATGGCCGACGCGGTCAGTCGCAGCGGCGGGGGGCTGGGCTGCGTCGCCGTGGTTCCCGGCGCGGGGCTGACCCACGCCTTGAGCGGGATCGCCGAGGCCTACCTGGATGGGATCCCGTTGCTCGTGGTGACCGGCGGGATCCGCCGCGACTCGGGGCGCGCCTACCAGCTCCACGACGTGGACCAGCTCGCGCTGGCGCGTCCGGTCACCAAGGGCGCCTGGCGGGTCGAGGCGCACGCCGACGTCGTCCCCACCCTCTACGAGGCGGCGTCGCGGGCCACGTCGGGGACGCCGGGCCCCGTTCTCGTCGAGCTCGCCGCCGACGTCCTCATGTTCTCGGGGCAGGCTCCCCCGCCTTCGGACTACTCCCCTCCCCCGCGCGGCCCCGCGCCGGACCCCGCGCGGATCGACGCGGCCGCGGAGCTGCTCGCCGCGGCGCAGCGCCCAGGGATCTACGTGGGCTGGGGAGCGGTGGACGCCGCCGACGAGGTCGCGTCCCTCGCCGAGCGCCTCGGGGCCCCCGTGGCCACGACCTTGCAGGGCCTGAGCGCCTTCCCCCACGACCACCCCCTCCACGCGGGCTTCGGCTTCGGCCCCGCGGCCGTCCCTGCCGCCCAGGAGGCCTTCCGTGGTTGCGACGCCCTTTTGGCCCTCGGTTGCCGCTTCTCGGAGCTGGCGACGGGGAGCTACGGCCTCCCCGTCCCCGAGGCGCTGGTTCACGTCGACGTGGACCCCGAGGTCTTCTCCAAGAACTACCCCGCACGCGTGGCGATCGAGGCCGACGCGCTCCTCGCGGCCAAGGCCTTGAACGAGGCGCTCGCGGAGACCGCTCCGCGGGACCCGGCGGCCCTCGCCGCGAGGATCCAGGCGGCCAAGGAGTCCTACCTGAGTTCCTGGACCGAGGGGCAGCGAAGCGAGCGCGTGGGCCCGGGGATCTTCTTCCGCGAGCTGCGCCGGCGCATGGACCCCGACGACACCCTGGTCGTGGACGACGGCAACCACACCTTCCTCGCGGCGGAGCTGTTCCCCGTGCTGCGCCCACGGCGCTTCCTCTCGCCCACCGACTTCAACTGCATGGGCTACGCGGTCCCGGCCACGATCGGCGCGCAGTTGGCGCGGCCCGAGGCCCGCGCGGTGTGCGTGGTGGGCGACGGCGCCTTCCTCATGACCGGGCTCGAACTCCTCACCGCGAGCACCCTGGGCCTGGGGGTCTTGGTGTGCGTCTTCCACGACGGGGAACTGGCCCAGATCTCGCAGTTCCAGCACACGCCCTTGGCGCGCAAGACCTGCACGGTCCTCGGCGACCTGCGGGTGTCGGGGGTGGCGGAGGCCACGGGCGCTGCCTACTTCGACCTGCGCCACGACGGCGAGGTCGCCGAGGTGCTCGAGCGCGCCTTCGCCGCGGCCGCGGACGGCCGCCCCGCCGTGGTCGACGTGCGGATCGACTACTCGCGCAAGACCGCCTTCACGCGCGGGGTGGTCAAGACCAACCTTGGCCGCTTCCCCCTCGGCGAGAAACTGCGCTTCGTCGGCCGCGCCCTCAAGCGGCACGTGTTGGGCTGAGCGCGACGTGACCGCCGCGCGCGTCGCCCCCGAGCCGGACGGCTCGCCCGAGCCCGCGGAACTCGTGGTCGAGCGGGGGCGGCTCGTAGCCTACCGCCTGTTCGACCTCGGCGACGAGCTCTACGTCGAGCCGGCCTTGGAGCGCCTTCGGTCCCGAGGCGGCGTCGAGGTGCTCCGCGGCGGCGCGCGCGGGCTGCGGGGCGAGCAGCCCGTGGACGTGCGTCCCGTCGCCCCGCACGAGGATCCGCGCTTGGCCGGGCTCGCGGTCAGCGCGCGCCTCTTCGCCCAGGGAATGGCCCTGGTGCGCTTCGAGGAGGAGCTGTCCCCGGGCACGGGGCTGCGCGAGCTTGCCCTGCGCGCGAAGGAGCGCAGCGACGCCCGCGCGCTCACCGAGGCCGCGCGCGGGTGGATCGACGAGCTGTTGCCGGCCCTCGGCGACGCCCTCGTCCCGGGCGCAGGGCCCCCTTGGCGCGGGCACGAGACCTACACCGTGGTCTTCGTGGAGGCCTTCGCGGGGCGCCCCTCGGCGGGGGAGGTGCTCGGGCGAGGCCAGGCCCTCGCCAAGCTGCTCTCCGGGGAGGTCGGCGAGCGGCCCCTCTCGCCCGGCGAGGTGGCGGAGGTCCTCGCCCACGCCCACTCCTACTTCGCCGACGACTTGGTGGTGGTCGGCTGGGAGGGCTCGCTGGTGGTCGAGCCGGGCGGACAGCGGGAGGTGCTCGACGTGCTCGAGTTCGCCTGCGCCGTCCTCACGGGTCTGCGTGCCTACGACGCCCAGCTCGAAGCCGAGCTGGACGGGCTCTTTCGCCTCGTCCAGCGGCGGCCGGGGGCCTCGTCCCTGCTCTGGAACCCCTTCAGCCGCCTCAGCCACCAGGTGCACCGGCGCTGGCTGGAGCTCACCGAGTTCACCGAGCGCTGGGAGAACGCGATCAAGGTCGTGGACGACGACTACTTCGCGCGCGTCTACCGGGTCGCCCTGCGGCGCCTCGGCGTCCCCGCTTGGCGGGCTGCGGTGGAGCGCAAGCAGGCGCGGATCGCGCAGGTGCATGCCTTCCTCAAGGAAGGGATCGACACCGCGCGCGCCGTGGCCCTCGAGACGACCATCGTCCTCCTCATTCTCCTCGAGATCCTCCTCTTCCTCGGCCGTTGACTGCGCCCGCCGCGCCCGCGCCAGGCCGGGCGAGAGACGGCGAAACCCGTCCGCTCCCCTCCCCAAGGGAAGAAGGAGCGGTGTGGAGGTCCTCCCATGCACAGGTCTTGCTTCGTTCTTCTCCTCGGAAGCGCGGGTGTGCTCTCGGCGCACATCGCTTTCGCCGGCCCCGCCGTGGAAATTGCGGTGGGGACCCTCAACGTGCGCAGCGGTCCCTCGACGAGGTACGCGCGCCTGGGGAGTGTGGCCCGCGGCCAGGTCTACGCCGCCTTGGGCCGGCGCGGCAGCTGGGTGGAACTGCAATTCGACGGGCGGCGGGGCTGGTCCTACGCGCCCTACACGCGCGCGGTGGACCGAGCGCGCGCTCGGGTGACGGCGCGTGCGCTCAACGTGCGCAGCGGACCGAGCACGGGCTACCGCGTCCTGGGCACCCTCCCGCGGGGCGCGCTCGTCGTGCCCCTCGCCTCCCGGGGGGCCTGGCGACGCCTTTCCTTCCGGGGGCGGACCGCCTGGGTGCACGGGAGCTACCTCGCCGCCGAGGGAGCGAGCGCTCCGCCGCCGCCGCAGCCATCGCCCGGAAACTCCGAAGAATACGAAGTCACGGCCTCGGCGCTGAACGTCCGCCGCGGTCCCGGCACCGCCCATCCGGTCCTCGGGCAAGTCCACCGGGGCGACCGCGTGCAGAGCGTCGCGCGGAGCGGCGCCTGGCACTCGGTGGTCGCTCCAGGGATCAGCGGGTGGGTCCACGGCAGCTACCTGCGCCGCGTGCTGCCCGACGGAACGGTCGTTTCCCGGGCCGGGTTCATCAACCTCCCCGCCGCGGGCGAGGGCTTCTACAGCTACCAGCCGGCCTACCGGCGCTGGGGGACGCCGACCCTGGTCTACGGGATCCAGCGCGCGGCGCGGCGCTGGATCCGAGAGGACCCCCGCAGACCACGGCTGGGCACCGGGGACATGAGCCGCGAGAACGGAGGCTACTTCCCGCCCCACGTGAGCCACCGCTACGGGACGGACCTCGACGCGCGCCCCATGCGCAACGACGGGCGCGAGGCGCCCGTGCTCCACACCGACTCCACCTACAGCCGTCCCCTCACCCGGCGGATCCTCGAGCTCCTCCGCGCGGAGCTCCCCGAGACCTTGATCCTGTTCAACGACACCAAGATCCCCGGAGTGACTTGGTACCGCGGGCACAGCAACCACTTCCACTTCCGCATCCGCCGCTGAGCGCTTCCGCGCGGCGGAGCGCAGGCCGCCGCGCGGCGGTCGCTGCGCTCCGGACGTTGCCCGGCACCCGAGCCGCTCCGGAGGCGAAACCTCGGCCCGCGAGCGACCAAGGAGCGGACGGAGGGGCGAGGCCCTTTCGGGGAGGAGCGGCGTGCAGCGAACCTTGGTGGCCGCGCTGGCGGCGGCCTGCTTCGCCGGAGGCGGCTTCTTCGTTGGTCGAGCCACGGGGGCCGGAGCGGGTGCTTCCGCGGCGCTCCGCGTCGGGG
>RFHU01000057.1 GCA_003695705.1 Planctomycetota bacterium | reverse complement strand
TCGTGAGCCTGGCCCGGCGTTGCGACCGCCGCTCGCGCAGCGAGCCGCACGAATCGACGTGCCGTCCACGCACCAAAGATCCCAGTCCAACTCCCCTGCTTCGTCGCGGTGCGTCGGGAGCCTCTGCTTCACCCGATCAAGGCGCCCCTCGCGCCTCCACGGATCGAACCGGCGCCAAACGGTCTTCCCTGGGCCCTAGCGCTCGGGCAAACCTCGCATGGCGACGAGCCGCCCTGCAAGCCCCCCGGGACGCACCCTTCACCGCACCATCGCGAGGCGGACCCTAGGCACGCGCAGACCCCCCGGAGGTCCGGGCGCTCGGCTCCGAGCGGCGCGCGGGGCCGGCAACGGCCTTGCGGCCGCGCGCAGCGCTGCGGGGGGCTTCGGACCTGTGCGCCGAAGGGAACCCGAGCGCAAAGGGGCTTCAGTACGCCCGCGGAGTTTCCGAAGAGGGGCCTAGGAGGCAGCCATGCTCGGGCTCAACTACATCATGGGACTGCTCTCGGTCGACATGGGCATCGACCTCGGCACCGCGAACACACTCGTGTCGGTCCGCGGCGAGGGGATCGTGCTCAACGAGCCCTCGGTGGTCGCCGTGCGCAAGGGGACCAACGAGGTGTTGATGGACGGGCAGGCGGTCGGGCACGCGGCCAAGGAAATGCTCGGCAAGTGCCCCGCCGGCATCGAAGCCGTACGCCCGCTCCGGCGGGGGGTCATCGCCGACTTCGACATCACCGAGGCCATGCTGGCCTACTTCATCGCCAAGGTGCACAACCGGCGCTTCGGGGTCCGCCCGCGCGTCGTCATCGGGGTGCCGAGCGGCATCACCGTGGTCGAGAAGCAGGCGGTCTACAACTCGGCCGAACGCGCGGGGGCACGGCAAGTGTTCCTCATCGAAGAACCCCGGGCCGCGGGCATTGGCGCTGGGCTCCCCATTCAGGAGCCCATCGCGCACATGGTGGTGGACATCGGCGGCGGGACGTCGGACATCGCGGTCACGTCCCTGGCCGAAATCGTGGCGTCCCGATCGGTGAAGGTCGCCGGAGACACCTTCGACGAGGCGATCATCGAGCACCTCAAGCAGGTCCACAACCTGCACATTGGCGAGCAAACCGCCGAGCGCATCAAGGTCGAGCTCGGCTCGGTCACTCCCCTCGACGAGGAGCAGACCCTGGAGGTCAAGGGCCGCGACGTGAGCGTGGGGCGCCCGCGCGGGTGCATCATCAGGTCGGAAGAGATCCGCGAGGTTCTCCGCGAACCCGTCAAGGCCATCAGTCGCTCCATCATCGAGGTGCTCGAAGAGACCCCCCCCGAACTGTCGGCCGACCTCGTCGACACGGGCATCGTCCTCACCGGAGGTGGATCCCTCCTCCGCGGGCTCGACGCCTACCTCGAGGAGGAAGTCGGGCTCCCCGTGCGCGTGGCCGAGGACCCCATCTCCTGCGTGGCCCACGGAACGGCCATTTTCCTCGAGCACCTCGACCGCTACGCCTCCATTCTCGAGTCCTCCGACCAGCTCTAGGAAGGAGGCGCCGTGGCGGCCTCGACGATGCGCCGTCGGCGTCCCCAGCGCCGCAGGCACTGGTGGGTGGTCGCGGGATGCCTCGCGCTGGCCTTCGCGCCGCTCCCCGGCAAGCGGCGCGCGCGGGCGCTGGCTTTGGAGCTGCACCGCAAAGTGGCCCGCGCCGTTCCCCTCGCGGGCGGATCCGCCGCCGTCGGCGCGCCGACCGAACGCGAGCGCCTCCTCGCCGCGGAGGTGGTGCGACTGAAGCGGGCCCTTCTGGAGGCCAACTCGAGCAGCGAATTGGTGCGGGGAAGGGCGCCGGTGGAGCTCATCCCCGCGGAGGTCCTTCCCCTGGCCGGGGGAGCAGACGCCTTGCATCGCGTGGCCCTGGCGCGGGGACGGCGGGACGGGGTCGAAGTCGGCCTGCCGGTCATCGCAGGCGACTCGCTGGTGGGGCGGGTTGCGGAGGTTGCGGTCGGGACCTGCGAGGTCGTCCTCGCGACCGACCCCTCCTTTCGGGTTCGCGCGAGCATCGCGCGCGCCGAGGGCGAGGTCGAAGGGCTCCTGCGGGGGGACGGCAGCGAAACCTTGGCCTTCGAGCCCGTGCTCCTCAAGCCCGACGCTCCACTGCCCGCTCCGCGCGTAGGGGAAGCCGTCACGGCGTCCCGTGCGTCGCGCCTGTGCGGGATTCCGGCCGTGCTCGGTGTGGTGGAGCGCGTGGAGCGCCCCCCCGGACTCGGCCTCGTTCAAGGACGCGTGCGCCCCTTGCGGGCGCTCCTCGACCTGGAACGGGTCGTGGTGGTGAAGCCCAAGGACACCCGATGAGCGGGGCGCGCGTTGCGCGGAGCCGGAGGCGCGCGCCCGCGCGCGGTGGACGCGAGGCCGACGGCACCGCCCTCGTTGGCGTGCTCGCCCTGACGTCTCCCCTCTGGCTCCTGGCGCTGCGGCAGACTTGCGGCACCACGCTGGCCGTCGGTGGGGCGTCTCCCGAGGTGTTCGGCCTGGCCGCAGGGCTGGTTGCCTGGACACGCCCCGCGGGCCGGGCGGCGGCCTTCGCCGCCCTGCTCGGGCTGCTGGGGGACGTCTCCAACGCCCTGCCCTACGGCCTCGACGCGGCGCGGCTCGCCCTGCTCGCCGCTGCGGTGTCCCGACTGCGCTGCGCCTTGGCCACCGACCTCCCGGGGGCCTCCGCCGGGGTCCTCGCCGCATTCTTGCTGGTCGAGCGCGCCAGCCGCGTCCTCTTGCTCGCCGCCTGGCTGCCGGGCTTGGCCCTGGCCCCGGCCCTGGCCCATGCCGTTCTCAGCGCCCTCTACGGGGTCGCCCTCTTGCCCGTGGGGTTCGCCCTTTGCCGCACCCTGGGGGAACGATGAGGGGGCGGGTCGGTCGCATTGAGGTGCTCTGCGGTTGCGGGCTCCTGGCGCTCCTCGCCCTCTGCGGAAGGATCTACGCCCTCACGGTGGTCCAGCACGAGCACTACCGCGCTCGTGCGGAGGCCCGCTGCCGGCGGGTGAAGATCCGCCCCGCGCGCCGAGGGACCATCGAGGACCGGCGCGGGAGGCCCCTCGCGGTGGACCGGCCGGTCCATCACGTCGCCCTCGACCTCCCCAGCCTGGACCCGGCCCTGAATTTCGTCCACCCGCTCGCCCTTTGCCTGCGCCGCTCGCGCCTCGAGGCCCTTGCGCTCCTGCGGCGCGCCCGCGCTCGGGCGCGGTCCCACCGGGAGGAGACCTTCGACTTGGCCCTCCTCCCCCTGGCCGACGCCGAGCGGGCCGCACGCATTCTGCGCCGCCGGCGCGGGCTCTGGTCGCGCATCGAAGCCGGGGGCGTGGTGGTCGCCACCCGGACCGAGGTGCTCCGCGCTCGGGACCAGACCATCGCGCGGCTCGCTCCCATCGTCGGCCTCGGCCAAGAGGCCATCGCCACGGCGGTGGAGCAGGCGGTGGACGCGATCCACGCCTTGCCCGAGCGAAACGAGCGCTTGCTGCGCTGGCGAAAGCCCTTGCGCCTGGTGGAAGGAGCCTCCGCGGACGTGGTCCTGGGCGTCCGGGAGCGAGCTTTCGAACTCCCCGGCGTCGAGGTGGTGGAGGAGTTCGAGCGCCTCTACCCGCGGGGAGACCTGGCCGTCCACGCGGTGGGCTACCTGGGCGCTCCCACCGCCGAGGAGGTTCGGCGGGCCCGCACGCGGGGCCTGTTGCTCGACGGCGACCGCGCGGCGCTCGGGCTGCTGCACCGTCCGCGTGCGCGCCTCGGCGACGGGGTGCGTCTGAGCAGCGACCCGTACGGCCGCATCGGGGTGGAGCGCTCCCGAGACGACGCGCTCCGGGGAGTTCCTGGCGCCGAAGTCGTCCTGCGCGACGTGCGCAACCGAGTGCGCGAGGTGCTCTGGGAGATTCCCCCGCGCGACGGGACTCCCGCGCGCCTGACCATCGACGCCGAGATCCAGGCGGCCCTCGAGGCAGCCCTCGACCGGGGCATCGTCCGTGCCGGCGCTCCGGACGCGGGGGGCGCCGGGGTGCTCATGGACCTGCGCAGCGGGGACTTGCTGGCCTTGGCCAGCGCCCCGCGCTTCGACCCCAACACCCTGGGGCGCGACTACCCGCGGCTTCTACGCGATCCCCGCAAGCCGCTCCTGCACCGCGCGGTGCAGGCCTTCCCTCCCGCCTCCACCTTCAAGATCCTCACCTCCTTCGCCGTTTGCGATCGCGAGCAGGACGACTCCCTTCCGCCCGACTGGTCGACGGTGTGCACCGGACGTCTGTCCCGCAAGGAGCGACGCTTCCGGTGCGACGGGGTGCACGGGGAGACCGACCTGGCCAAGGCAATCTGCCATTCCTGCAACGTCTTCTTCTTCCGCGCCGTGGACCGGGTCGGGCTCGCCCCGTTGAGCGATTGGGCCCGCAGGTTGGGGCTCGGATCTCCCTTGTCCCTGGACGTGCAGGGAGAGCGCGGGGGCTTGGTTCCCTACCCGGGCTACAAGGAGGTCCGGGCCGCGGAGGCGGCGCGCACCGCAGGCCGCTGGGCACGCCGCCTCGCGCTGGCGCTGCAGACCCCCTGGGGGGCGGAGCTCGAGCGCACGCGCCGGCGCGCCCTGCGCGCGGCGTGGTGGGCCGAGCGCACCGCCGCGGACCGGGTGCTCTGGCCCGGCAACGTGCGCAACAGCGCCATCGGTCAGGGCGACGTGCTGCTCACCCCGCTGCAGGTCGCGCGCATCGCTGCGCTGGTCGCTACGGGAGGTCGTGTTCCGCGTCCGCGGCTCCTCCTCGACACCCCGCCGGCCGTGGAGGTCCTCGACCTCGACCCCGCCGTCCTCGCTCGCGTGCGGGAAGGGATGGTCCGGGTCGTCTCCGAGGGAACCGCCTCCCGCCGGAGCATTGGCCTGCGGGGCCACGACGTGGCGGGGAAGACCGGCACCGCGGAGCGGCGCAAGGGAGAACCCTACCTCGCCTGGTTCATGGGCTACTACCCGGCGTCGGCCCCCGAGGTGGCCTTCGCTGTCCTCGTGGACCGCACCCGGGGACACGGCGGCGGGGTGTGCGGTCCCATCGCCCGGGAACTCCTCCTTGCCTACGAGCGTTCGCGCGGACGGGAGCGGCTGCGGTGAGCCTGCGGGTCCCGGTCCCCTTCGTCCTCTTGCGGGAGCTCGCCCGCTACCCCTTCGGCCTCCTCGCCCTCTGCCTCGCCCTCCTGGGCGTAAGCCTGGTGGTGTTGCGCAGCGCCGCCCTCGCCCCGGACGGGGACCTGCTCCCCTTCTTCCAACGACAGATCGTGTGGTCCTGCGCGGGGCTCGCGGTCTTCGGCACGGTCTCCCTGTGTCCCTACCGCTGGTTGGGGCGACGCTCCGGTCTGGTCTACGCCCTCGGGCTGGTGGCCCTCGCCGCGGTCTTCGTCCTGGGGAGCAAGGTGAACGGATCGCGTCGCTGGTTCAGCCTGGGGCCGGTGCGGGTGCAGCCGAGCGAGTTCAC
>RFHU01000539.1 GCA_003695705.1 Planctomycetota bacterium | reverse complement strand
TGGAGCGCCGACCCGACCGCGAAGGGATCGTGCGCGCCCGCTGGCGCAAGGGCGAGCTGGTCGTCGAAGCCTGGCCGGAGCCCGACGGACGAGACCTGGCGACGGGGCTCCTCGCCGCAGCGCGCCGCGCGGCCCCCGACCGCTTCGGCCCGGACGTCCTCGTCGAGGCCGAAGGTCTGGCCCTGCGGGGACCGAGCGAGCTCCTTGTCGGCCTGCGCCGCCCGCGCTCCGCGCGGGGCGAAGCGCTGGTGCTCCGGATCGCGGCGGGCAGCCTCTTCGGCGCCGCGGAGGGGCACCCGCCGCCGCGGCTCCTCCGCCTCGACCTTGACGGGCAGGGAGTGCGCGGCCTGTGCTGGGACCCGGACCGGGCGTGCCTGTGGGTCCTCGGCGGACCGCACGCGGGCGGCGCCCGCGCGGCGGGCTTCGCCCTTTGGCGCTGCCGCCTCGAGGACCGGCCGCCCGAGCGCGTCCACACCTTCGCCCCTGCGTGGGTCCGCCGCTACGGCGCGCCCGAAGCGATCCTCCGCTACGACGACCGTCGGCTGCTCGTGGCCGTCGACGGCCGTGGCGAAGGGCACGGAGGCCTGTTCTTCCTCGACGCCTGAGGCTGGGGAGCAGGGGCCTGCCCCGGCGAACGTCGCCCGGGCGCTCTCGCCAGGCCGTTCGCAGGCCGCCGGCGGACTCCGATCAACGCGCGGGGACGCCCACGACCGCCGGGGTGGGACCGGCGACGGGCGCGATCCGCGTTCCCCTCAACAGGCCGCCAGGGCGGCCAGGGCGAGGGGCAGCGGGGCCAGCGGGAGGAAGCGCGCCCACGCGGGGCCGGGCCGGCGCAGGCGGTCGGCGAAGAGCAGCAGGAGGGGAAGGGGCGCCGCCAGCGTGCAGGCGAGTTCGCGCGCGAAGGAGGGGGTCTCGGGACGGACTCCCCAGGCGAAGAGCACCGCCAGCGCCGTCCACACGGCCGCGGCCAGCACCAGCGAACCTGCAAGACGCGCTGCGCGCACCAACCGCCGCGCCAGGGGCTGCAGGGCGGGACGGTCCTCGGAAGGCACCCGCAGGCGGGCGTCGCAGGCGGCGCAGCGAGCCCAGCGACCCGCCTCGCGTTCGGGCGCGAGCTGCCCGCGCCCGCAGGCGTGGCACGCGAAGCTCAACTCGAAGCCAACCGGCGCGCTCGCCGCGGAGCGGGAGGTACGGGCCTCGGGGAAAGAGTCGAGGGCGGGGGGAAGGAGGACGGCCGAATTCATGAATCGCTCCCGGGCTTCCACGAAGACCTACTCACGGCGCGTGCCGATCGTAACCGCCTCTGAATTGGAGGGATCGACGCGCTGCTTTCCCCTTCTTCCCGCCACGGTTCGAGAACTGGGAAGAAAGCGGGACGCCGCGCCCCCGAGAACGGGAAGCGACGCCGGGCGCGCAAGCGAGCGCGCCCAAGACCCTCCCCGACGCCCGCAGGTCGCCGAGGGACGCACGCCGGCCGCTCCTGCGCCTCCTGGACCGTTCCGGCGGGGCCCTCTCCGGAAAGAGGAACGGCTCCGCAGCGTGCGGAGCCGTTCACCCAATCGGAAGGAAGGAAGGGAGGATGTCGGTGGTTTGCCAAGGTCCAGGCCGCCCACGGGAGAGGGTTCGTCTCTCGCGGAGACGAGGGGTTGAAGGAACAGGGAGGTGTGCGCGGCCCGCCTCGGCGGACGGAAGCCCCTTGAGCGAGCCCCGTGCCGGTCGCAAACGACATGCTTGCGGTGCAGGTCTTTCCGAAAGCGGAAAACGTCGCGCCGAGTGAGCCCGAGCTGAACCGAGCGAACCCAAGGAGCTGCCGAGTCCAGGCTGGACGCGCGCCCCAGGACCTGCGATCAGTCGCCTTCGCGCTTGGCCTCGATGACCACGTAGAAGACGCGCTCCTGCTCCACGGTCGAGTCGCCCAAGGGGATCAAGCGGCGGCCAGGGATCTCGATCTGCTGGGGGCCGAGGTCGGGGTGGAGCTCGAAGCGGGCCTCGGCGGCTAGGTAGGGCTCGCCTCCCGGCCGCAAGTCGGTGAGGGAGAAGCGGCCTTCCCCGCCGCCGCCGCTTCGCCCCTCGAACTCGAGGCGCAGGCCGACGTTCTCGCCGCCGACGGTTTCGCCCACGAACAAGGAGGCGGGGCGCTCGGGAGTGAAGCTCAGGCTCGGGCTCTGCAGCACCCGGGTCCCCTCGGCGCGCAGGGCGCGGTCCAAGACCGCCACGTCCAAGGGCCCCGTGCGAACCCCCTCGAGTCCGCGCGCAGGGACCTCGAGCACGAGGACCTGCAGGCGCAGTGCTCCCTGCCTGCCCCGCAGGCTGCCCTCGGAGCCGGTCCAGCGCGGGAGGTCGTCGCTCGGCGGCGGAGCGCCCGTTGCGCAGCCAAGGACGAAGAGGAGGGCGAACAGGGCAAATCGATGCATGGGGAGCCAGGTTACCAAGGCGTCGGAGGGACGCGATCCGCCACGATTCCGCCGCGTCCCACCCGTCGGCCCGGTGGCCCGCGGACCGCGGGGCCGGCGGGCCGCCCGGGACCCTCGCTGCGCTGCGCGCAAGGGATTCGGAGCGATTCGGTGACTTGGGCGGGAGCTTTGCTTGGAACGGATGCCGGGGTGCGCCGGAGAGGCCGCCCCGCAGAGCGGATCCCGTGAGCGCAAAGCCCGAAACGACCCGACGCGGAAGACCCTGGCAACCGCTGGCCGCCCTGGCTTTGCTCGCGCTTCTGCGCTGCGAGGGTCCGGCCGCCGCGCGGCCCCCGCGCCCGCGGCCCGTTCCCTGCCCCGCGGCGTCGCGCGCATTCACCGCGGAGGGACTCCTGCGGCCGACGCTGCGGCGCGTCCTCGCGCGCCGTTTCGCCCCGCAACTCCGCTTCAACGCCTGGGTCCCCGACGACCCCTCGCCGCAAAACCGCAACGAGGACTTCTTCCCCATGGGCGTGGCGCGCTTCTTGAAGGAAGTCGCCTCGGGGCGCGTGCGCGTGCTCGCCGAGCCCAGCCGGGGCGCCGCCCCCGGAGTGAGCGCGGTGCGCCCCTGGCGCGAGGCGCTGCGCCTCGAAGGCGCGGTCCTCGCGGGCTTCCCCCGAGACCTGGTTGGCGACGCACCCGGAGAGGCGCCCGTCTACGTCCACGTGCTCGAGGACCCTCGCCACCGCCGGGTGGACGAAGCCGGGCGTGGCGAACTCGTCGTGTGGATCGAGTACTGGCTCTTCTATCCCATGGACCGCTGCGAGCCCGTCGTCCTCGGCCACCACCTCACGGGCGAGGCCGACCGCTTCGGACACCGCGGCGACTGGGAGCACACTTCCTTTCGCGTGCGCGTCCTCCTCGACGAAGGCGGAGCGCTGGCCTCGGCTCGGCTGGTGGCGGGGCGCTTCTACGGCCACGACCGCTGCTTCGAGGTCCCCGCAGACGAGCTGCGCTACGCCTCGGACCACCCCGTGGTCTTCGTCTCCCAGGGCAAGCACGCCAGCTACCCCGCCCCCGGTCGCTTCGAGCTCGTGCCCTTGCCTGCCTGGCTCGCGGCGCACACCGACGTGTTCCGGGGCAACGGAGTGCGGGTCGACACCTGGCGCGGCCCGCTGATCGACCTCGAGGACGTGGCGGGGGCGGAGGAAGAGCTAGCGCCCGAACCCTGGCGCGCCCTCGCGCCGGAACCCGCCGATTGGACGCACTTCCTCGGCCGCTGGGGCCCGGACCGCATGGCACGGATCGAGCTGGGCGGCAAGGTCTTCGCCTTGGGGCTCTCCCCGAGCGCCCCCCGCGCCAAGAGCACCTGGGGCGACCTCGGCGACGGTCCCGCCACCCCCTGGACGGAGTTCGTGCGCGAGCACCGCGGCGGCCGGCTGACCCTGTTCGACCGGGACCCGGCCCCGGTTCGGCCCGCGCCGACGCCGCGGCGCTGAGGAGCGTCGACCGCGGTTTCGCCGCGGCCGACGCCCCTGCGTCCACCTCAGTGGCGGTCCACGCTGACCCGATCCAAGGCGACGGACACGTTCGCCAGGGTGCGGTCCGCGGCGGCCAGGTTGATCGTGACGCCCAGGATCGAGGCCCCCGCGTAGTCGCGCCCCGGAACACCGGGGCGGACCTCGATGGAGTTGAGCAGCCCTTCGAAGTTGGCCGGGGTGCCCGTGCGGGCGAAGCCGCGCACCTCGGCGGCGATCCCCTCGCTGAGCAGGTCGATCACGTAGAGAGCGCTCTCGTTGAAGCTGACCGCGTAAAGGTAGTTCCCGGTGTGCGAGAGGGCGAGGTCCGAGACGAAGTTCGTCGTCGCCTGGCTGGGGAGCACGTAGCCGCCGAGGAAGCGGGCCGAGAGGTCTTGGGGACTCTGGTTCGCCAGCGCCTGGCCGATCCCCTCGAGGTCGAGGACGTAGACTTCCGCGGCACTCTGGGAGCCCACGTAGCCGCGCCGCCCGTCGGGGGAAACGACCACCCGCCCGGTCGGGTTGGTGGGCTGGGTGCTGGGAAAGCGAAGGGTCCCTACGAGCACCGCGCGGTCGGGGTCGATCACGTCGATGCTCGCCGCGTTGCCGCCGTAGACCCCCGTGTTCGTGACCAGGAGCACGCTCCCCTGCGGGGTGTCGACCACGGTCAGGCCCGTGGGGTTGAAGTCTCTGGTGGGGAGTGTGGTCTGGCCGTAGCGCTGCCGGGTCACGAGGTCGATGGCCCACGCCGTGACGGTGCCGGGGCGGTTCGCGAAGGTGCTCGTGTCGAAATTGCTGGAGGCCACGTAGAGCTTGCCCCCGACCACCGCAGCGTCCGCGGTGAAGTTCTTGGGCAGGGCCTGCCCGCCCACATCGATCCCCGCGCTGTCGAGGGTGCCCGCCGGCCAGGTGACCGTTTCGCTCGAGAGGTCGTACCAGGTCACGTCGCCCGCGCTCTGGGCGAGGGTGGGGTCGAAGAGGGCGACGCCTTCGGCCCCGCTCCCCGAGGTGGTCACGAGCGCGAGGCTCTCGCTCTGTACGCGGATCGCGCCGGTGGCGGTGCCGGCGGCCAGGGGGGTCGGGAGCAGCGACAGGGCGCGGTCGAGAACGGGCGCGGTCCCCGTGAGGTCGAGGACGCGCACGGTGCCGTCGTCCTCGACGACGAAGGCGCGCTCGCGGAGGCCCGGGACGTCCGGGACGGCGAAGGAGGAGATCGACACGTTCTCGCGGAAGGCCGTGTAGGCGTCGGTCTCGAGGGTGGCCCCCACCGCCGCGGTGGACGCCGTGCCGGGCGGAGCGGCGACGGCGCCGCCCGGATCGGGGGCCGCCGAAGGCGCAACGGCCGCGGCACCGCCGCTGCCGCCCGAGCCGCTGCAGCCCGCGTACAGAGCGCCGCCGAGGAGGAGGGCCGAGGCCCAGAGGGGAAGGACACGCATGGGAAGAAGCTCCTACGAGCCACGGAGAGGAACGCGGCGGTGCATACCGCCGCCGCGGCTCTGGGGTGATCTCTGTCCACGAAGATCGAAGCCCCAGCGTCCGACGGAAGGTCTTCTGGCTCTCGGATCGTCCTCGGGTCGCGCCTTCCCAGGGCCTGACGGCTCCAGTGGCGTTGGTTGCGACCCTCGTCCCCGATCACAGCGGCGGGACCGCGCCGGAATCGCACCGGCTTCCCTGCGCGCGTCGAACGGTATGGGTTGTCAGGAGAGGTGCACCTCTCTTGCCGGAGTCGCTGACGCGGGGTTGCTTCGCAAACCAAGCGCCAGACCTAACTCCCCGCCGCGTGGAGAGGCGAACCCACGGGCGGCAACGAACGCCCGGATGTGGGACGCGACGCTCAGGATTCGGAGGCGCTGCCCTCGACGACGGGCAGGTTGACCCCCGTACGGTCGTAGAGGATCTGGTTCATGGGGATCCCCCGGACCTCCAGCAAGCGCTCGATGGTCTCGCCCACGATGCGGTTGGGGGTCGAGGCCCCCGCGGTGATGCCCACGGTCACGGGCCCTTGGGGGAGCCAGCCGCGCGCGAGGACGCGCTCCTTGCTGCCGAGGGGCTGGTGGTAGATCTCCTCGCAACTGGCCAACTCGCCTGGGCCGTCGACGTGGAAGGCGCTGCAGAACTGGGAGCTGATCTCCACGAGGTGCGTCGTGTTGCTCGAGTTGTAGCCGCCGATCACGAGCACCACGTCGAGGGGCCCGCTGCGCCCCAGTTCGAGGGCGGCGTCCTGCAGGTCCTGGGTGGCGCTGCAGATGGTATCGAAGGAGCGGAAGCGATTGCCCTCCTCCGCGGGTCCGTAGCGCTCCGCGATCGCCTGACGAAACATCTCCGCAATGCGCAGCGATTCGCTGGAGAGCATGGTCGTCTGATTGGCAACGCCGATCTTGCCGAGGTCGCGGTCCGGGTCGAAGCCGGGCGAGACGGCCGGGGCGAAGCGCTCGAGCAAGGCTTCGCGCGAGAGAGCCCCGGGGGCCCTGCGGATGTAGTCGCACACCAAGCCCGCCTGCTCCTCGTCGAGGACGATGATGTAGTGTGCGCCGCCCTCGCGGGCGCGCGACGAGGTGGCCCGCGTCTCCTCGTGGTAGTACTTCCCGTGAATGACCGAGGTGCGCCCCTCGCTCACGTACTGGCGCACGCGGCGCCACACGTTCATGACGCTGCCGCAGGTCGTGTCGACGAGCACACAGCCGATCCCCCGCAGGCGCTCCATTTCCTGCACCGAGACCCCGAAGGCCGGCAGGATCACCACGTCCTCTTCGCTCACGTCCTCGAGGGTGTAGCCCTGCCCGAGGAAGCGCACACCGAGCTCGACGAGGCGGCGGTTCACGTAGGGGTTGTGAATGATCTCGTTGGTTATGTAGAGGGTCTTGTCGGGGAAGTGCTCGCGCGTCTCGTAGGCGAGGTCCACCGCTCGATCGACGCCGTAGCAGAAGCCAAAGTCCTTGGCCAAACGGATCGTCACGTCCTCGAAGCGCATGGAGTGTCCGTGCTCGCGCAGGACGTCGACGAGGCGGCTGTGGTAGTCGTTCTGGAGCAGGCCCTTGATCTGCTTCTTCAGGCCGAAGCCCTTCTGCACGTAGAGGGGGTCCCGCTTGCGGTCGGCTGGCTTCATGGCGCGCGGATCATATCGTCTCTGGCTGCCAAATGAGTTACCATTCGCGCATTGAGGGGGCCGTGTCCGACTCCGACGCCGTGGCGACCAGGGACAAGGTGGTGATCATCGTGACCCCGCGAGCGGAGCCGAGCGAAGACGCCGCAGGGGGCGAAGTCGCTGCCGAGCCGAGCCGGGCGGCGGAGGCCCCCTCCCTCGAAGCGCCCGACGCCGCCGGGGACGGGGCCGGCGCCGCCCCGGCCCCCGAGGCCGCCGAGGCGGCGCCCCCGCGCGAGCGCGGACCCGAGGACGACGAGTTGCTCGGCGCGGTCATCATGGTCGACCTCGGGGCCGACCCCAGCCCGCTCACGGACTTCCTCGGGCGAAGCCTCCTCTACCGCGCCGCCCGAGTGGCCAGCGACGTCGGGGCGCCCCGCCTCATCCTCATCGGGCACATCCCCCCCGACCAGCGCGACCGGGTCTACGACGAGGCCTACCGCGGCTTCCGCGAGGGGGTCGTCGAGCTCAGCGCGGACGACATCACCGAACGCTCCCTGGGACGCGGCCGCGTCCTCTTCCTCGACGGGACCGCCCTCCACGACGTCGAAGCCGTGCGCCGCCTGGTGCGGGTGCGAGGGGACAAGACGGCCCTGCTCCTCGGCCAGAACGGCGACGGGTTCAAGGTCGCGCTCCACGAAGGGAAGGTGGTGGAAATCGGCGGCGACGTCTCTCCCTTCGACGGGATCATGGTCGGTGCAGCGAGCATTCCCGTCGAGGACTTCGAACGCATCACGCGCGTGGGCCAGCGCGCGGCGCTGCGTGCGCTCGGCGAAGAAGGTCGACTGATCGGCATCGTGGCCACCGAGACCTTCGGGCGACAGTTCCGCGACGAGGAGCGGATCGAGCGGGCCGAGGTGGAGTGCTTCGACGCGCTGGCCGCCAGCGGAACCGAAGGGCTCTTCGAAGACCTGATCGGGCGCCCCTTCGCACGCCTGGTGACCCTCAAGTTGCTGCGCACTCGAATCAGCGCGGGCACCGTGTCGGTCGTTGCGGGGGTGTTGGCCCTCCTCGCCGCCGGCCTGCTGGCCCTGGGGCACGCCGGGCTCGCGCTCCTGGGCTCGGTCCTGGCCATCGCCTCCGCCGTCCTCGACCGCAGCGACGGCGAACTCGCCCGCCTGCGCCTCGAGGACGACGAGGGGCGCATGCTCGACTTCGGCCTCGACCACCTCACCCATGCGCTGATCTTCCTGGGACTCGCCGTCGGAGTCTCGAACCCCGCCAGCGGCGTGGGCGGCTGGCCCGAGACGCTGGCCCGCCTGCCCGGGCCCTTGCGCACGTGGCTGGAGGCCCACCAGGTCTCCGCCATGACCGTGGGCCTGGTCGCCGCCGGCGGCGTCCTCTTGCTCCTCGCTGTCTCCCTCTGGCGCGGCGAACCTTCCCCACGCTCGCGCGGGCTTCGACGCCTCGGCGACCTGGTGGCCACCAGCTTCGGCAGCCGCGACGCCTTCTACGTGCTCTTCGGCTTCGCCGTGTTCAACGCCTTCCCCGGCATGGCCGAGATGGGGGTCCTGGGCTTCTTCCTCCTCTTGGCCGCCGCCCTGGTCCACCTGGCCTGGTGCGCGCTCTTCCTGGTCAGCATCCCCGCGCCGCGGCCGCCGGCCCCGGCCCAATGAACGACCGCCTCACGGCCCTCCGGGCGTTGCTGGACGAGGACCCCGGCGACGCGTTCACCCGCTACGCCTTGGCCCAGGAGCTTCGCAGCCGGGGAAGCGTGGGCGAAGCCCTCGAACACTTCGCGCACCTCCTCCGCGAGCAGCCCGACTACCTCGCCACCTACTACCACTACGCCGCCCTCCTGCACGCCGAGGGGCGCTCGGCCGAGGCCCTCGAAGTGATCGAGCGCGGAGTGGCCGCCGCCGAGGCGGCCGGAGACGCGCACACCCGCGGTGAACTCGAGGACCTCCGCGACGAGGTCGCGGCGGGGTGATCCCCTCCGAAAGCGCGCTGCGCCGCGACGGTCCGCCTCGGCTCCGCGCGCGCTACGGCGCCCTCGAGCTCCCCTACCTCCCCCTCGCCACCCTTCCCACCCCCGTCCAGCGACTGGACGACCTCTCGGGCGAGCTGCGCGCAGAGGTATGGATCAAGCGCGACGACCTGAGCGCGGAGCTCTACGGCGGCAACAAAGTGCGCAAGCTCGAACTGCTCCTGGCCGACGCCTTGGCCCGCGGCCTGCGACGCGTCTCGACCTTTGGCGCCTACGGCTCCCACCACTGCCTGGCCACCGCCACCTACGCCCGCGCCCTGGGCCTCGAGGTGCGGCTGGGCCTCTACCCCCAACCCCTCACCGAGCACGTGCTCGACGACCTCGTCCTCTCCGCCGCCACCGGCGCCCAGCTCGTCCGCCTCCGCAGCGTCTCCTGCCTCCCGCTGGTGGCCGCGCTCTGGAAGCTCCTTTCCCCCCCAGGAGAGGTGATCCCCTTCGGCGGCTCCTCGCCCTTGGGCACGGTCGGCTACGTGGAAGCCGGGCTGGAGCTGGCGGACCAGATCGCCGCGGACGCGCTGCCGCGCCCCGACGCGGTGGTGGTCGCCGCCGGCACCTGCGGCACCGCCGCCGGCCTCCTCCTCGGCCTGCGGCTCGCGGGGCTCGCCACCCGCGTCGTCGCCGTGCGCGTCGTCCCCAAGGTCGTGGCCCACCGCGGCGTCATCGAGCGCCTCGCCAGGGGCTGCCTCGCCCTCTTGCGCCGCGCCGGCCTCCCCCCCTCCGCCGAGCCCACCCCCTGCGCCGAGGTCGAACTCGATCCCCACGAGCTGGGCCGCGGCTACGGACACCCCACGCCCGCCGCCGAGGACGCGGTGGCGCGCTTCGCGCGCGAGGGAATCGAGCTCGAGACCACCTACACGGGCAAGGCGGCGGCGGCCCTGCTCCGCCGCGCGCGCGAAGACTTGGCGGGGAAGCGGCTCCTCTTCTGGAACACCTTCAGCAGCGCCGACCTCGCCGCCCGCCTCGCCGCCGTCGACCCGGCCCGCGCGGTCCCGCCGGCCTTCCACGACGTGCTCCGCGCCGGCGGCCGCCTGACTCCGCGGCCCTCGACCTGAGCGCACACGATCTCCTGCGCCGAAGCCCAACCGAGCCTCGCCCCGCCGCGAGGCCTACCGGCCGGAGGAAGACGCCCGCAAAGGCCAGCGCCGACGCGCCCTGGCTCGCTCTTCGCTCCTCGTCTACCCTCGGGGTGCGCCGCGCCCTTCCGTGGCGCAGCGAGGTGCCATGCAATTCTCCTTGCCCCGCCTCCTCTGTTCGCTCGCGCTCCTCGCCGCGCCCGGACCGCTCTGGGCCCAGGCGGACCCTGGCGCCGCCGGGACGGCTCCCAAGGACGCCCCCGAACCCAGCGCTTCCGCAAGAGCGCCCGAGGCGGACGCCGGAGCCTCCGCGCCGGAAGGCCAGGATTCGGCGGCTCCTCCGAAACGAGCGTCGGGCGGTGAGGGGCCGCCGCCCGCACCCGCAACGCCGCTCCCGGGGACCTCGGAGCGGCGCTTCTTCGTGCAGCGCCTCCTCCTCGGACTCGACGAGGACAACCGCGCCCTGCTGGAGGGCCTGGTCCTCCGCAGCAAAGACCTCGCGCGCTGGATCGAGGAAACCCGGACCCCCAAGGAGGCCGTCGAGGAATTCCTCACCCGGGCGCGCGGAGAGGCGGCGGAGAGCTTCGGCGCCGTCGTCCGCTGGCTGCGGGAAGCGCGGTTTTCGGCGGGGCAGACCTTCGTGGGCGAGCTGGTCGACAACGGCGTCCCCTACGGGCGCTTCCAGCGCCCCCTCCTCGAACGCTACGACTTGCTCGCCCGCTGCCGGCAATCCGGACGGCGCTACATGCTCCTCCTTCCGATCGCCCGCGTCCGCCAAAGCCCCACGGTTCGCCGAACCCGGCTCGCCGGAGCGGTTCGCGCCTGGGCCGACGAAGAACAACTCGAGATCACCGTCGAGCGCTACGAACGCTTCTCCCGCCACCTGCTGCATCGCTACCGGCTGCTCCCTCGCTGCCCCGCGGAAATCAGCGTCCACCTCGAGGCAAACGGGAAGCTCGTCCAATCGCAGGGGGTCATCGTCGGCGAGGACGTCCCCGTGCGCCTCGACCTCCTCGAATGCCAGCACACCGAGGGGGAAGGCGAGGAGCAGACGCGCACCCTGCGCTTGGAAATGGAAATCAACTACGAAGGCCGCGACGGACAGCGCCGTGGCCGCTGGGCCCGCTGGTCCGTCGACCTGCCTCGCCGCTACGTGCGCTTCGTGCGGGACATGACCCGGGGTCGGCGGATCTACGGAGGGCCGGACTACTCGCCCGTGCTCTTCGCCCACTGGTACCACGACCCTCCCGCCGAGGACGCGCCGCCCCACCCCAACGTGGAAACCTTGCGCACGTGGCTGGCCCTGCGCGTTTCCATGCGACCGACGGGCGCCCGCGCCGGCGGCCCCTTCGCCGAGTCGCCCCGAGAGCCCCTGGACGCGCCGGCGGTCCCCAAGGCTCGCGGCGCGGGGCTCGACGGCTTCCGACCGCCGGCCCAGCCCCGGCCCGAGCAGCCCCGGCCCGACCAGCCAC
>RFHU01000538.1 GCA_003695705.1 Planctomycetota bacterium | reverse complement strand
GTCGAGGAAGTTCTGGCGTCCGCCCATGGCCGCGAGCAGGTCGCGCACGGGCGTCTCCCGAAGCCGGCGAAGGGCACTGGTGCGCGCAAGGCCCGGGCCAAGCACTCGCTCTGCGAAGGTTGAGCCGAAGGACTCGGCCGAAGGAAGGTAGGACACCGAGCGCTGGAGGTAGGGCAATTGGCCCGCGGGTCCGCTTTCCAGAATCGCTCGTTGAAAGAGACCGCGAGCCACCGGGCTGACGAGAAGGACGCGTATGAGGGCGGCGCCCGCCGATTGGCCGAAGACGGTCACCCGCGCGGGATCCCCTCCGAAGCTGCGGATGTTGGTCTGGACCCAGCGCAGAGCCTCGATCACGTCCAATACGCCGTAGTTCCCGGATTCGCCCTGGCCTTCTGCCGTCAGCTCGGGATGCGCCAGGAAACCGAGCACGCCCAAGCGGTAGTTGAGGGTCACCACGACGACGCCACGTAGGGCCAAGGAAGCACCCTCGTAGATGGGGAGACTGCCCGCGCCCGAGACGAAGGCGCCGCCGTGGATCCACACCATGACCGGAAGGGGACGGGACACCGTCCGAGGCGTCCAGACATTGAGGTTGAGGCAGTCTTCGCTCGCTCCGCCGGAAGCCAGCGACGTCTTGCTCTCTTGGGGGCAGATCGGACCGTACTTCGTGCAGTCGCGAATCCCTGGCCAGGGACGCTTCGGTCGCGGCGGACGCCAGCGATTCGCGCCGCTCGTCGTTTCGCCGTAGGGAATGCCCAGAAAGGCTTGCGCCCCATGGGTTTCGACGCCGCGCACGCTGCCACAGGGAGCATCTACTAGTGGCTGGGCCGCTGCTACGGTCGCTGCGCCGAAGACGGTGCACAAGAACGGCAGGAACTTCACGGAGCCTCCTCCTGGCTGCATCCCCGAAATGGGAAGGCAGGCGAGGGACATTTCAGTTCCTCTCCCAATGCGCACAAATCCCTCTACGGGCGTTGCGAATGGGCAGGCGGCGTTCTTTGCGGAGGAGCACAGGAAGGAGAAACCGCTCGGCCTGGTTCCCGAGGTCGCCGTCCCGTTCCGGGTCGAAGGGGCAGGGACCGGGGCCGTGCCTGCTGCGCCAATCGAGCCGAGGCGCGCAGCCTCTCAAGGGTGGTGACGCGGGGAGGGGGAGAGGGTCCGTCTCCCAGCCGACGGACACGAGCAGCCGCGCAACTGGCCAAGGGCGCATGCGTCAGCGATGTCAAGGTTCGGGTTGGCGGATGCACCCTCAGTTCGGACAACCGGATGCACCTGGAGCGCTGTCGTCGACCGCGGTTCTCAACCACCGTCGACACCAGCGCATTCCGTTCGGCCAAACGGATGCGCCTGCGGTCAGGCCGTTGCCGCAGAAGCGGCCTTGGCTCGCTTGGCCCTTCGGCGTCGCCCTCGTGAAGGGGGAACGCTCCTTCGTCTTCGGGCCCGAGCCCGTTAGGCCCAGCCCGTCTCGTGCCAGCGCTCGTAGCCGCGGCGAACAAGGCCGCTGAGTTCGCGCAGGAGGGCGGGCGACGCCGTGGTCAGCACGAAGCACGAGGGAGGGCGCAGGCACCCACGGAGCGCGCCCGGGAGTTCGTCGAGGAGTTCGGGGTGGGCGTGAACGGGATAGAAGTGAAGGCGTACGCCGTCGGCTTGCCGCTCGAGGCTCGCAAAGCAGAGGGGCTGCCCCAGGGGACCCGAGACGGCCGTGTCCAGGGTGTAGTGGGTAGCGTCCTCGCGCGCCACCCGCAGCTTGCGCCCGAGTGGAGCGAGGACCCCCTTTAGGGCTTCGAAGAGGGGCGGCGCCGTTCGTTCTCGGCGTGGGGAGGCCTTCTTCGTGGCCTTCTTCTTGGCCTTCTTCTTGGCCTTCTTCTGGGCCTTCTTCTTGGCCTTCTTCTTGGCCTTCTTCTGGGCCTTCTTCTTGGCCTTCTTCTGGACCTTCTTCTTGGAGGAGGCCTTCTTCTTGGCCTTCTTCTTGGAGGAGGCCTTCTTCATGACAGCACGCGCGGCGGCGGGGAGGGGTGGATCATGGGCGCGCATTGTCCGGGCAGCGCGGCGGAAGGTAAAGGCCATCCGGAAGGCGAGCCGCTCGGGCGCCCGGAGGGGGCGGGGGGCGTGCGGGCGGCGACGGTGGTAGGCTTCTGGTCATGAAGCGATCAAGCGCGCTATTGGCCTTGTCGCTCCTCTGGGGGGGCTGCGCGGCCAACCAGTTCTACGAGGCGGCCCTGCGCTACGAAGCGTCGCAGCCCCTGGCCGCTCTCGAATACTACAAGGCCTGTCTGGAGCTCGAACCGGCCCACGAGCAGGCCCGGCCGCGCTTCGACGGGCAGGACTTCTACGCCCCCTTCCTCTCGTCCGCGGCCGCCTTCGAGTCGCGCGGCGACTTCGTTGGGGCCCTGGGCGCCTACGACCAACTCGTCGACGTAGAGGCCCTGGTGCGGGCAGCCGGCGGCCCGGCCGCCCCTCTGGATCTGGTGGCCAAGCGGACCGAGGTCATTGCGCGGGCGGCGGCGCAGAAGTTCGCCGAAGGAGAGAGCCTGCGCGCGGCCGGTGACGCCAAGGCGGCCTCGAAGGCCTACCGGGCGGCCGTGGCCTACGACCCCACGAACGCGCAGGCGCGTGCCCGTTATCGCGAGCAGCGCGCCAAGGCCACGCAGCGCGTGGCGGTGCTCCCCTTCCGTTGCCGCGACCCCCGCTTCGCCGCCGTGGCGCGCGACCTCAGCGACGCGTTGGTGGCGCGGGCCATTGCGGGGCAGCCCGAGTTCCTCCAGTTCGTGGACCGCAACCACCTCGACGACTTGCTCGAGGAGCACGACCTCAACGCCTCCGGCTTGGTCGATCCCTCCTCGGGCGCCCGGACGGGGCGCCTGCTCGGGCTGCACGCCCTGGTCTACGGGACCGTGGCCTTCGAGTGCACGGACACGGGCTGGCAGGAGGAGCCGGGCGAGGACACCGTCGTCCTGCGGCACGACGACGGAAAGGGCAACGTCACCGAGGAGACCGTCAGCGCGCAGTGGGTGGTCTGCTCGCGGCAGACGCGGGCTCGGGCTCGGGCGGGCTACCAGGTGATCAGCGTCGAGTCCGGCGCGATCCTGGCCGCCCAGGAGGGCGTGCTGCAGGACGCCGTGGACGCCTCGCGCTACGCCCGCCTGGTCTCCGGGAGGGTGGAGGCCGTTCCCTTGGAGGTGCGCTCGCTGCTCGAAGAAGAGCCGCGCGAACCCCAGCGCCCCGAAGCCATGGTTCCCAGGCTGGTCCGCCCCTTGGGCGAGCGACTGGCCGGGCAACTCCTGAGGCAGTTCCGATGAGGAGGGGGCGCATGCATTCGGTCCTGCTCCGTGGGCTTTGTGCGCTGGCCTTGGTCTTCGGGCTCGGCTGCGCGGACTTGCGCGTCGGCGTGCATTTCGATCCCGCCCGCGCAGCGGAGATCCAGCCGAAGCGCACCACGCGCGCCGAGGTGCGCGCCCTCCTCGGGCCTCCGCTGCGCTCGCTCAGTGCGGGCGACGTGGTAATTGACGTGCACAAGTGGGTGACGCCGAGCGAGTTTGCTTGCGTCTACGTCAGTTACCGAGGCGACGAGGTCATGCACGTCACCCGGGTTCCCTGAGACCTCGGCGAAGAGAGCCCGGCCGCGCACCCGGTCGGTCCCGCGCCCGAAGGGCGTAGGCGCTTCTCGGGTCGGTGTTCCGAAGGCAGGCCGTGGGCGCGAAGGCTCCGGTTGCCGGAAAGCGAGCCGGGCGGTCCGGGGCCGCCGCCGTCCCGTTGCGTTGGTCCTTTACTCGGCGGACTCGCGGGGGGAGTGCGCGTCGGCGGACGCTTCGGTAGTCGAGCCTCCGGCGGGCGCTCCTCCGGGTGCGTTCTCCTCCGCCACGGCACCGCCGGTCGCGGAAGGGCGCTCGCTGGCGGAGGTCTGCTCGTCGAGGACGGGGAGCCCCGGCGCGCTGACGGCGGCGACTTCGGCCACGGGGCCGAGCGCCGGGTTGAGGCCGAGGCGGCGGTTCTCTGCGGCGTCGATGATCTTGGCCCCGACCGCGTCGCCCCATACGTTCACCGTGGTCCGCAGCATGTCGAGGAATCGGTCGACGCCCAGGATGAGCCCGATGCCGGC
>RFHU01000537.1 GCA_003695705.1 Planctomycetota bacterium | reverse complement strand
GGCAGGGTCACTTCCACGGCGACGCCGGGGGGCAAGTCCGGGTCGGGGTGGGGACCGAAGCGGAGGGGGCGCCCATCGAGGCGGACGATGCGCAGGCGCATGTCGCCGGCGCCGAACCAGCGCACGTAGTAGAAGTCGAAGTTCCGGTCGTTGATGGCAGGGTCCCGCTCGCGGAAGCGCGCCCCGTAGAGCACTAGGGGGAGCAAGGAGACCGGGGCCGCGGTGACGTTCCGTACCCGCAGCCAACCGCGCCCCTCGAGGCGCTCGCCGTCCGTGTCGAACTCCACGTCGAAGCGGCCGCGGACGGGGAGGTCGTCGGCGCGGGACGGCCGCCCCGTCCCGAGGAGGAAGACCAGCAGCAGCCAGGGTCCGGCGCGCCTCACCGGAGCATTGTAGGGAGCGGCGAGGCGCTCGCCGCCCCTACCAGACCAGAACGGCGACCTCGACGCGGGCGCGGACTTCGTGGTCGTCGAAGGGGCGGTAGTCGAGTTGCCAGTCGATGTCGAGGAGGTGTCGCTCGCGGGCCACGCCGACGTGCAGCTCGAAGCTGCCGCGGACCCGAAGGACGCTTTCGACGCCCTTGCTGGAGACCCGCAGCCGGACCGCGGGGCGGACCTTCATCTTCCAGCGGATGCCTTCGAGGAGGTGGCCCGAGGGTTCCAGGCCGATCCACAGGTCGACGGCGGAGGGGAGCGGGAGGGGGCCTTCGGTTGCTGCAGGAGCGGTCTCTGGGGCGAGCGCGGGGTCGGTGCTCGGCTCGTCGATGTCGGGGTCGAAGAGGGTCCGTCCCACCAGGGCGTAGCTGCGTGCGGCCGTCTCGTCGGAGGAGGAGGGGGAGTAGGCCCGGCCGGCGGCGTCGTCCAGGCTCAGGGCCACGCGGTCGACGCGAAGGCGGAACTCGTTGTTCAGGCTGAAGGGACCCCACGAGAAGAGTTCGGAAGTGCGACCAACGTGGTGCACGTAGATTCCCCGCCACACGCCGCCCTTCTCGGGGGGAAGGGAGTCGAGCCAGCTTCGTTCCCACCAGCGACCGCCCACGGCGTGGTCGTGCAGGGCCCAGCGACGGCGTTCCTCGAGGCGCCGGTACTCTTCGAAGGGGAGGTTCCCCTTGCGGTAGAGGTCGCGTAGGGAACGACCCCACAAAGAGCGGAGTCGACGGGTGACGTGCTTGAGGGCGAAGCCCCGCAGCCCGTGGTGGTCGACCGCGATCGAACCCGGTACGCGGGGTCGGAAGGAGACCTGCCGCAGGAACGAGGGGAGCGGAGCGGGGGACTCCGTGTAGGAGGGAAGTTCGAGGCGGAGCCGGAAATCGAGGTTGGGGAGGGCATCGAACTCCTCGGCGGCGGCGGAGCCCGGGCCGAGGGAGTCGGCCGCCGGGGAGAGGGTCGGCGGGGAAACCCGAGCGCCCTCGCCGAGGACGGTCGGCTCGGCGAAGCAGGGGCACGGGGCGAAGAGGAGGTGGGCGAGGAGCAGGAGGCTGGAGACCAGCGCCAGGGTTCGCGGGTGCATGCTCCTCCTTTCGTGCGGACGTACGGTCCCTGTCAGGGCGTGGCGAAGGCTTCGCCGCGCCGGGTTGCGGAGGACGCCGCGCCGATCCCTGGGCAGACCTTCTCCGGGCCCCTCGTGCGAGGGCGTCCTGTTGACCAAAGTTGCTAGTTTTGCGCCGTCCCCGCTGACGCCGGAACTTGGCGTCCCCTGGGGGTCGTGAGCGGCAGGAGGTCCCGAACGACCCTCAAGCCTCCCGTCTGCTCACCGGCACTATGGCAGCGCCGAACCCCTAGTGCAAGGGCCTCAGCGCAGAATTCGCAAAATAATTTGAGGGTGTCTCTGATTTTTGGTCGGCCGTTGCCGAGCAACGACTTATGCTCGAATGTGGATAACTTTTGGGTACCCGGCCCTCCGCGGTCCGAACGGGGCAAAGGGGGCCGGCGAACTCAGGACCGGACCGATCCCGCGTCAACGGAGGCTGCAAGCGCAGGGTTTGGACCCAATCGCAACAATTCTCCGTCGGGTTCGGGGTAGCGTAGGGACCACGAGCAGAACCCATGGACATCATCCTCCTCTCTCCTCCCGTCGCGAATTTCGGTCAGTGTTCGTCGGGGCTCTCGGTCCTCACCGCCTACTTGCGGCACCGGGGTTGGGACGCCCACCAGTGGGATCTGGCCATCGATGCCTTCCACCACTTCCACTCGCCCGAATACCTCTCGGAGTGTCTGCGGCGCTTGGAGGGAGCGGGTCCGGGCGCGGCGAAGGCGCGCGAGGTCGCGCGCCGGGTCATTGTCGACATCGAGGCCGCCAAGGACGCCTTGCGCCGTCCGGGCGTGGAGCGCGACACCGACACCATGCGTTGGGCCTTCGAGACCATCAACGACGCGGGCATCGTGATGACCGCGGCGTCCCTGGGGGCGTTCGAGCACGACTTCCGCCACTTCGGCATCCGCGACGCCTTCCGCAGCTACGAGTCCCTCGGCGCGGCCATCGGCGACCCCGAGCGCAACCCCTTCCTCGACTTCTTTCGGGAGCACGCCCTCCCGCGCCTCATCGCCGCGCGTCCGCGAGCGGTCGGTCTCAGCCTGACCTATTTTTCGCAGGTCCTTCCGGGGCTCACCCTGGCTCGCCTCATCAAGGCTGCGCTGCCGGAGACGCACCTCATCCTGGGCGGGGCCTACCTAACCGCCACGGAGCACGACACGGAGACCATCCCCTGCGAGCTCGTTCCGGCCGACGCGATCATCCTCCACGACGGAGAGGAAGGACTCGACCAGTGGCTCTCCCTGGTGCTTCGGGGGGAAGGCGCCGCCGAGAGCATCGCCAACTGCTACCTCCCGGCGGGGCGGACGTTCCGGCGGGCGGGCGCGCGGAACATCGCGCACACCGACCTCGCCCGCTTGCCGAGCCCCCTCTGGATCGCCGACGGGCTGGAGCTCGACAAGTACCTGGTGCCCAAGTACCCGATTCCGCTGCCCCTCTCGCGGGGCTGCTACTGGGGGCGCTGCAACTACTGCAACATCTCCTGCCAGACGGTGGCCCTCTACCGCACGCGACCGCCGGAGCTCGCCCTCGAGGACATGCGGGCGGCCATCGCCGAGACCGGCTCGAACTGGTTCGACTTCCCGGTCGACTCCTACCGGCCCAAGGAGCTCCATGCCCTGGCGCGGGCGGTCATCGACGCGGGGCTCGACATCGAGTGGGGCGCCGAGGTGCTCTTGGACCCGGGCTTCCTCCGCGAAGGGGTCGTGGCGGACCTCGCGCGCTCGGGCTGCCGCACGCTACGCTTCGGCCTCGAGTCCGCTTGCGAGGAGACCCTGCAAGCAATGAACAAGCCCACGCGCCCCAAGAAGGCCCGCCGGCTCCTGGGGCTCTGCAAGCAGCACGGGATCCAAACCGCCTGCATGCTCATCGCAGGCTACCCGACCGAGACCCAGCGCCAGCTCTACCAGACCTACGACTACCTAGTCGAGAACAGCGACCGCATCGACTTCCTGACCATCCACCAGTACTCCCTGGTGCACGGCTCGCCCATGGCCCAGGACCCCGCGGCCCACGGGCTCATCGTCCTCCCGCAGGAAGCGGTGCTCTGGACGAGCATCCCCTTCCAGAACACCAACCCGGTGGGCATGCGCAACGAGGACCTGCCCGAGGTGGTGGAGGCGATGAAGGAGGGGCTCAAGGAGCACTACCCCGATTTGGGCGAACTCTGGACCGTGGCCATCGGTGGTTGGATGACCTTCCCCGCTTGCTGCGGCGTTCGCCGAGAGCTGGTCCACCCCGTCGGCGGCGGTTGAGCGGCTCCGGATGCTTTCGTCGGGGCCGGCAGCAAGCCCCGCACGAGCGACCCCATACGAGCGAAGGGGCGCAAGGCCCTCCGGCCTCGCGCCCCTTCGATACACCGCCAGGGACTCGAACCCCGAACCCGCTGGTTAAGAGCCAGCTGCTCTACCGATTGAGCTAGCGGTGCGCGACGGAGGGATTATAGGAAGCCTGCCGACCAGCGCAAGCGCGAGGGGCAGGGCAAGCGCGAGGGGCAGGGCGAGCGCGAGGCGGCGTGCCCAGCGGCCTGCGGTGCGCGCCGCGGGCCGGAGCGACCGCCGGGAGGAGGGCGGCCGGCTTCCAACGAGGTGACGCGCGCGGGGGGCCAGGGCTTGTGCGGGGGCCAGGGCCCGCGCGGGGCTCCTTGGCTCGCGCCGGAGCTTAGGGCTCGCGCCGGTTGCGGGGCCGCACGCGGATGTCGAGCTTCTTCTTGGGCGTGGGCCGGGCCCGCACTTCCCAGCGGCGGGAGGGGGGCGCGGAGTCGGGGGCCGTGCCCCCAAAAGAGACGCCTGGGCTCGACCCATCGGCGGGGTGGTGGGCTTCGAGGTGGAGCGCGAGCTTGCCCGAGGGCCTGGGGTCGGCGAGCCGGTCGTAGTGGACCTTGGGGTAGTCCAGGCCGGGGGGAAAGCGGTAGCCGACCGCGTCTCCGGACGGAACCAGGCCAACGTGGATGTAGCGGCGCGCGGCCATGCGGTCGAGGCGTTCCTTGAGCTGGTGGCTGGGGAGGCGACTCTGGGCCGCGAGGGTGGTGTGGGTGAACTGTTCGACTCCGAGCCGCAGCCCGAGGTAGAAGATCTCGTGCTCGGTGCGCATCACTTCGAGGGGGTCGTCTTCCTCCTCGCCTCGGAAGAGCCCCTTGAGCTTGCTCATGACCCCCTCGTCGGGGGAGCGCGCGTTCAGGCGGCGCACGGCGCGAAAGCAGGTGTCGCAGAGGACGGGTCGGCGGACCTCGACCCCGCCCTGGGTGGGCGGCGGGGGGAGGGCACCGAGGCAGGCCGGGCAGTCGTCGAGTGCCTTGGGGTCGACCTTGCTGCGCGCCAGCTCGGGGAACTCGTAGCTGAGGAATTCCCCCCACTCGTTCTTGAGTACGGAGCGGCCGTCGGCGACCTGGTCGGCGTATTGCTCGATCTCCTCCAGGCTGAGGGGGAGCTCGAGGAAGGCGCGCGCGATGGGGACGAGGCCTTCGCCGAGCAGCGCGAGTCGGAACAAGACCTTCTCGACCGCCAGGGGTACCGTGATCAAGGCGCCGCTCCCTTCGGCAGCTCGCCGACGCGGTACGGGTCGGGCGTGCGCGGGCCTTGTGCGCGCCGCAGGGCGCGGCCGGACTCCGGCCGGCGGGCTGTCGACCCCACTCTACTGGCGCACGGGGGCGCGGTCTAGCTGGCGCGGAGGCGACCCCGGTGCCGGACGAGCCGCCGGGTGGCGAGGTCGACCTCCTCGGAGGCCCGGGCGGCGTGTTCTTCGGCGCGCAGGCGGCGCCGCTCGCGGGCGCTCGTGCCAAAGAAGACCCCTTCCTCGGGCGGCGGCGCTTCTTCGGCTTCCGCCCGGGCGCGGAGGCGTTCCCGGCGGAAGCGCTCGAAGTCGTCCACGGGCTCGGCGTTGGAGCGTGGCGCGGGCGCGGCGCCCGCCAGGCGGTCCACCGCCGCGTGCGGGATGGGCCGTTCGGGCGCGGCCGGGCGCTTCTCCTGGCGCCGGTTTCGGTGCGCCCGCAGGCGTTCGGCGCGGAAGCGGGCGAAGTCTTCGTCGAGGAAGCCGTCGGGGTGCAGGGCGTCGTCGTGGCTGTTCATGCACGGCGTCGGTGCAAGCGTCGTTCCGCTGCAGAAGCCGCGTGGCCTTCGTGGATCGAAGCGGGGGGGCGGCACAATTTGCCGACATGCCGGCAAGCTCGCCTTACAGGGGCGTCCGGCTCCGTGGCTTGCGGAGGCGCGCGGCGCGCTGTTCAATACGTCTCGACGAGGGGGCGGAGCCCGTGGACATCGACTACGGCATGCTCAAACAGGCCTTGCGCGAGGTGCTCGCGGAGGAGGGCGCAAGCGACTCCCCGCTGGCGAAGCGGTTCCGCGGGGGAACCCTGGAGTTGCGGCCCGCGGACCCATCCTTGCAGTCGCGCGAGCTGCCGTTGGAGGAGTTCTTCAAGAAGGTCGTGCGCGTTCGCGACGCCCTGCGGGTCCTCGAGCAGAAGATCAACGGGCACGAGCGCCTAGGCCCCGAGGACAAGAAGGTGCTCCAGGGCTACATCACCCGCGCCTACGGCACCCTGACCTCGTTCAACTTGCTGTTCCAGGAGAAGGACGACCACTTCCGCGGTCAGCGCGGCAAGTAGCACGAGCGGAGGCTCGAGGTGGGCGGCCACGAACAGACCGACACCGAAGTCGTCACCAAGACGCGGCTCCTCAAGCCGTGGAACGTCATCCTCCTCGACGACGACGACCACACCTACGACTACGTGGTCGAGATGCTCCGCGCGGTGTTCGGCTTCACGGTGGAGCGGGCCTACCTGCACGCCTGCGAGGTGGACACCGCGGGGCGGACCCTTCTCATCACCACCAGCCGCGAACACGCCGAGCTCAAGCAGGAGCAGGTCCATGCCTACGGGCCCGATCCGCGCATTCCGCGCTGCAAGGGCTCGATGACCGCGATCATCGAGCCGGCCCCCTGACCTGGGATGCCCTCGGGGCCTTCGTCGCGCCGCCGGTCGTCGACCGCCTGCGGAGCTACTGGCGCCTCCTTCGCGACGCGAACCGCCGCACGAACCTGACGCGCATCACCGCCGAGGAGGACTTCGTCGCTCGGCACGCCTACGACGCCCTCCTCGGCCTCGAGCACCTCGCGCCCACGGAGGGGCCGTGGGTGGACGTCGGCGCCGGCGGAGGAGTGCCCGGCCTGGTGCTGGCCATCGCCGCGCCGGGACGCGAGGTGGTCTTGGTGGAGAGCGTCGGCAAGAAGGCGGCCTTCCTCACCGACGCCGTCCGCGCGCTCGGCCTCGCCGGTCAGGTCCGGGTCCTCTGCGAGCGGGCGGAGGCCACCGGCCGGGGCCCCCTGCGCGAGCGCGCCGGCGCGGCCCTGGCCCGCGCGCTCGGGCCCCTCGCCACCTGCCTCGAACTCACGCTGCCCTTGGTCGCCCCCGGGGGTCGGGTCCTCCTCTACCGCGGGCCGACGTGCGCGGAAGAAGAGCGGGCCGTAGCGCAGCGCGTCGCGCCGCGACTGGGCGGCGGGGAGCCACGGTGGGTCGACGCCCGCTTGCCCGACGGCGCGGCGCGGCGCCTGGCGGTCGTTCCCAAGGTCGCCGCCACCTCCGCGAACTACCCTCGGCGCGTCGGGGTGCCGGCCAAGCGACCCCTCTCCTGACCGCCGGTCGAAGCGAAGCGGGCGGGGGACGAAGAGCCCTCGCAGGCAGCAGTTCGCGGCCGGCGGCCCCCGCGCTCGGGGCGTTCTTTCGGCGGGCTCCGAGGAAGGGCTTTTCCCGAATCCCGGCGTTCGCCGACGACCGAAAAAAGAACGAAAGGC
>RFHU01000536.1 GCA_003695705.1 Planctomycetota bacterium | reverse complement strand
GTGATCGAGCGCTTGGGGGGGGTGACTCGACTCGCCGAGGCACAGCGGGACTTCGTAGAGAACAGCGGACCCGATCGCTTCTTGCGCGCGTTGTTCGAGACGGCCCGGGTGGAGTACGCAGGCGAAGAGGAGCGGCTCTTGCCTGCCCTGGCGGCCGTAGAGAGCGCCCTCGCCGCGTGGCCGGATTCGGCGCCGCTCTACGCCCTGCGCGGCTTCCTCAACCTGCGGTGCGGACGCTTGGCTCAGGCCGAGCGAGACCTTGACGTCGCGGCCGAAGCCGCGCCTCGCTGCGGGCCCGTCTTCCTCTACCGGGCGTTGCTCGCAGCGCAACGAGGAGCGCCCAGGGACGAGGTGGTAGACCTGCTGGCCCTAGCGCGCGAGTGCCGGCAGAAGGCCTTCGGCGAGGCCGATTTCGGGTGGCGTATCTACCCCGAACTGGCTTCCTACTCGCTTCCCCTCCCGGACCGCGTGCTGCGGCCCCGAGGGCGGCGCTGAGGAGGCCTGGCCAGGCGAGGCCCGGGGCCGGAGCGGCGGACCGTGGGCTCGGAAGAGATGGCCGCGGCGTCGTTCGTCCTCGCCGTGGCGCTCGCTCTCGGCTGGGGGCGCTTCGTGCCGGAGGGCGCGTCCGGGTGGTGTCCCTCCGCAGGGCAGCGAGGCAGCGGACAAGGGACGTCAGTCCGCGCGTTCGGATCGGCGCTCGGCCGCGGGCGGGAGCGTACGAGGTCCGAGGGGCGCGAGAAGTTCGGCGAACAGGCGCGCGTAGGCGGCGCGGCGGCGCGGGTCGAAGCGGATCCGCTGGGGGAGCTCGAAGTGGAGGGCGCGGCGGGCGCGCTCGGGGCGGAGCGCCCCCGTGCGCTTGGCCACGCTGGCGTGGAAGCGGAAGTCGAGTTCGTGGCCCGCGTAGGCGTAGCGAGGCTGCAACTGCTCCACGGCGAGCGGAACGCGGTCTTCGGGGGAGAGCATGCGGCGAGCGAGTTCGCGGTAGCGATCGGCCAGCGCCTCGAGTTCTGGCCGGGCGAACCCGATCGTGGCGAGTTCGATGACCTGAACCGTGCGACCGTCTGGGAGCGCGCGGGCGTGTCCGTGGAACTCGACCAGAAGGTCGAGGGCGCCCTGCGCACGCCGTCCCGCGCGCAGGAGGAGGCGCTGGTAGCGGTCGTAGACCTTTCGCGCGGCGCGTGTTTCCGCCCGCGCGCGGACCGGCCGACCGTCCGGTCCTCGTGGCCGTTCGGTGGGTCGGTTCACGTCGAACCAGCGCCCCTCCCGGGGCGCCCGGTAGTGCTCGGCAACCACCCAGCCCCAGCCAAGGGCCGAGGCTACGGAGCGAGCAAGGCCCGCGGTGTGGTCGTCGAAGCCCTCGTGGGGCGCGGCGACCACGTGTCCCGAGCAGATCGGGGCCACCCCGTGGTGCATGGCGGCGGCGCTGCCGAAGAAGAGCAGGGCGATGCTCCAGTTCACGAAGCCTCCTCTGCGGGCGTCAGTCCAGGGCCGAGCGGAAGGCGGTGCTCGCAAGGCCGCGGCTCTTCTCCAGGTCTTCTTGGATCAGGATCCCCACGACCTTCCCGTCCGCGTCGAGGAGGGGGCCGCCGAGCCAACTGTTGAAGGAGGGGACCGCGAGCGACAGGACCTTCTCGCCGGACGAGACCTTGCCCTCGAACATGAACAGCCCGAGCTTGCCTTCCTCGCCCTTGTGGGTGCCGAGCGCGACCAGAGGCAGCCCCTCCTGAACCGGCTTGTCGCCGAGTTCAAGGTGCGGCAAGCCGTCGGCGCCTTCGAGCGCGAGCGCGACCACGTCGGCGTCTCCGCGAACGTGGGTGCGGACCGTTACCTCGACGTCGCTGTTGTCGAAGGCGATCGTCACCTTCTGCTTGGGTCCCAATACGTCGTCGAACTTGCGCGCAATCGAGACCTTGTCGGGTCCGTAGGCGAGCTGGTACTCGCTGCCGCTGAGGGTCCACACCTCGATTTCGCGGTAGAAGGACATGCCGCGTTCCTCCAGCTTTGCCTGGAGCGCCGCGGCCTTCGGGTCGAAGAGCTCGGGGAAGACGACTTCCTTGGCCGTCACGACCCGACCCTTGGGGCTGGCCAAGAAGCCCGTGCCAACGTTCTCGGCGACCTTCACGCGAATCTTGGTCGTGTCCTTGCGCTGTCCCTTGGGGAGGGCGAACACCCGCGAACGGATCATGACCACCGCAGGCTTGGCCTTCTTGGCGGCGGCCTGGAGGCGGGCGCTGACGTTTCCCAGCTCCTCGAGTCGCTTCTTGAACTCCGCGAGACGCCGTTCGAGTTCGGGGCGCTCGGCGAGGTCGGCGGGGAGCTCGCCCAGGGCTTTCTCGACGGTCGCAATGGCTTGCTTCAGCTGCTCGGGGTTGTTTCGGTCGACGCGGTCCAGGGCGCGCAGGAGGTCTTGTACCTTGCGCGCCGCCTCGAGCTCCTTGCGCAGGGCGGCAAGGAGGGCCTTGTTCTGTTCCTCCAACTTGGCGCGATCGGCACGGTCCTTGGCCTCCTTGTCGGCCAGCGACTGCTCGGCCTGTTTGCTGGCCTGCGCGAGTTGCTCCTTGAGCTTCTCCAGCGCGGCGGCGTTCGCCGTGCGCCCGGCCTTCTGGAAGCGCACGACCGCTTGTTCGTAGGCGTCGCGCGCCTCCTCCAGAGCTTCCCGAGCCTCGGCCTCCTGCGCCGCGTTCAGGGAGGCCAACGCGGCTTCCCAGTCGGCCTTCGCCTGGCGGGGCCCTCCGAGCTCCTTGGCGGCCGCCTGCTCGGATTCTGCCCGCTCGCGAGCGCGCTCGAGTTCCTTGCGGAGGATCGCGATCCGATCGCTGCGGGCCTTGAGGACGAGGCCGGCCGCTACACCCACGCCGAGGAGGAGGAGCAGGAGGACGATGATCAGGTTGCGCCGACGATCGCGCTTGCGCTTCTGCTCCTCCTGGTCGAGCTTGCTGCTCAGGTCGTGGATCATGCGGGTCTTCTTGCCGGGTCCTTCGTCGAGGCTCCATGTCGCCTGGACCTTGGGGCCGGACTCGCCGAACTGGATCATGCAGCCGCCCGCGGGCAGCGGGATTGCGCCGGTGACCTTGCTTCCGTTGAGGAAGGTCCCGTTGGTGCTGCCGAGGTCCTGGAGGATCGCCTGGCCTCCCTGCACGGAGATCGAGGCGTGTCGGGAGGAGACGTCAAGGTCCTTGAAGGGGTCGAAGGAAAGGACGTTCGACGGGTCGCGGCCGATGGTGATGACCTGTCCGGTGAGGGTCTCGGTCAGCCCTTGCTTGCTGCCCTCGAGGTGAACCACGGTGAGCTTCATGCCGACCTCCGCCAAGGAGAGTCCGGGCGCCGGATGGGGACGCAGCCATGCCGGCCCCGCCGCAAACGGCGAAGGGTCGCGAACACGGGCCGACCGCGGCGCACTCTCCTCATTGATCTCCTGAAATCTGCTGGGGGGCGGGCTCGTGGGCGCGCGGTGCGCCCCGGCCCGGCCCGCGAGCCCTGCGGGTCCGGCCCCCGGCCCCGCGGGCGGGGCGCGGACCCGACCCGCGACCCTTGCTGTTCCTCGCCGAACGATGCACGGAGCACGGGCCGCCTGGGCTAGACGGCCTGCGTCTGCTCGTCCGCGCGGACCCCGCCGACCTCGAGCCGCAGTTCGAGCGTCTTGATCTTCTTCCGCAGGGCCCGGACCATGGTTTCGCGCTCCTTCTCGGTCTTGTCGAGCTGGGCGCGCAGGTCTCCCACGAGCGATTCGAGCGCAGCGTTCTCGCCTTCGAGCTCTTCGAGCCGCTCGTCGAGTTCGTCGATCTTCTCCTCGTAGGCTTCCACCAGCGTGCGCATCTCCGCGTTCGAATGCTCCATGCGCGCGGTTTCGTCGCGGAGGGAGGCGACGCGCTCCCGCACCAGAGCGCCGCGCTTGCTGCGTTCCTCCTCCAGCGCGACCTTCAGCGCGGAAATTTCTTCGCGGAGTCCTTCGTTCTCGTCCAGGAGGAGGGCGTTGGCTTCTTCGAGCTCGGTCTGCCCTGCGCTCTCCTCCAGGCGCCGGCGGAGGTCGGCGATCTCTGTGTAGGCCTTTTCGAGGTTGTCCTCGATGGCCGCCTTCTCCTTTGCCAGGCGCTCGATCTCAGCGGCGTGGCGCTGTTCGGCGTCTCCGAGTCGCGCGGTGAGGGCCCGGACCTCCTCCTCGAGCTGAAAGGCGCGCGCGGACTCTTCCGAGAGGCTCTGCTGGAGGGCGAGGACCTGAGACTCGGTCTCTTCGGCGACGGCGACACCGTAATCCGCCACCGCGCCACCGGCATCGGCCGGGGCCGAGGCCGCGGCGCCTGCGTCGAGGGCGCGTTCGAGCGCAAGTGCCTCCTGGGTCTTCGAGACCAACCGGCGCTGCAGGTCCTGCAAGGTCTGAGCGAGTAGGCTGGGATCGCCGGAGGCGAGGGCTGCTTCGACCGAAGCGGCCAGCGCCGGCTCCAGGCCGGAGTCCGCGGGCGGAGCCCGGCTCGCAGGAGCAGCCGAGCCCTCCTCCACGGCGCGCCGGGCTTTGGCCCCCTCCTCGTCCGAGCGGGGTTGGGGGGGGGTGTCGACGCCGGGCGGAGGGGTCTCGGGC
>RFHU01000535.1 GCA_003695705.1 Planctomycetota bacterium | reverse complement strand
CTTCTTCGACGCCTTCGTCTTCTTCTTCGACGCCTTCGTCTTCTTCTTCGACGCCTTCGTCTTCTTCTTCGACGCCTTCGTCTTCTTCGACGCGTTTCGCCGGGCCTTGCCTTCCGCTGGAGCGTCCTCGACGCGGGCGTCCGCCTCCTCCTGCGCGCGGGCTTCCGTTGCCTGCTCGCGCGGCATTCCTCCGCTGCTCTTCGCGGAGTTCGACGCCTGCGCAGACGCCGTCGCCGCCTCGGCGAGAGCGAGGAGTTCGGCAATGGCGGTGTGCCCGGCCGCAACCGCCAAGTCGCGCGCGGTGTGGCCTTCGGCGTCGCGGGGGTCGACGCGTGCGCCCGCGGCGAGGAGCAAGCGTACGTGCTCTTCGAGGCCCTGGCGCGCGGCGTGCTGCAGGGGCGTCTGCTCTTGCGCCCCGGAGCGCACCTCGAGGTCGGCGCCCGCGGCGACAAGGGCTTCGAGCGCGGGAAGCCCCCCCGGGCGGAGGGTCTTGAAGATCGGCGCGTTCCCGGCGGCGTCGCGCGCGTTCGCGTCGGCCCCCGCGGCGCAGAGCAGCGCGACGGCCTCCGCGCCTTCGCCGGCGACGGCGAAGGCGACGGCGCCTTCGCCGTGTACGTCGCGCTGGTCGGCGGCCGCGCCGGCGTCGAGGAGACGGCGCACGACTTCGGGGTCGCCGGCGCCGTAGAGCAAGGCGGTGCGCCCGTGCGGACAGGTCGCGTGCACGGCGGCGCCGCGGGCGAGCAGGTCCCGCACCGCATCCCGGCTGCGCGCCCGCGCGGCGAGCATCAGGGCGGAAAGCCCCTCGCGCCCCACCGCGTTGGGCGAGGCGCCGGCGGCCAGCGCCACCCGCACGCCGTGGACGCCAGCGAAACGGGGCTCCGCGGCCGCCTTCACGAGCAGGTAGTTGGCGAGCACGCGGTCGAGCGGCGGGTCTCCGGCGAGGCCGTGGAGGCGGCAGCCAAGCAAGCGCGGGTCCGCTCCCGGGACGATGGCCACGTCGAGCTCCTCGTGCCCGTGCAGTTCGCAGCCCTCGAGCAGCCCGCCCGCGGTTCCCAGATAGGCCACTCCGTACTTCTGGTCCGAAAGCCGACAGCGCCGGACGACGAGCGCCGCGTCGTGCTCGATCTTGATGCCGGCGTCGGCGTTCCCGTAGATCCAGCACTCTTCGACGACGCCGGCGCCGCCGTCGTAGGCCCACACCCCGTCGTGGTTCCCGTGAATCCGACAGCGCCGGAGGACGGGCGCGCTGCCGCGGTTGCTGCTCACTCCGGCGCCGCGCTGGCCGAAGACCTCGCAGTCCTCGAGAATGCCCTTGCCGCCGTCGGCCACGTAGACGCCCGCGTGGCCGCCCGAGTGGATCCTGCATGCGCGCAGCAAGGGGTCGGCCCCCTGCGCGACGTGCACGTTGGGCTTCTCGCGCCCAAACAGCTCGCTGCGCTCGATCCGTCCGCCCGCGCCTTCGAAGAAGCCGATCCCGTCCTCCACCCGGCACTCGACCAGCGCCGCCGTCGAACCCGGTCCGGCCACCTGGGACTCCCAGGCGTGGCCGCGCAACCGACAGCCTTCCAAGCGAGCCGATCCCCCGGCGAGGACCCAGAGCCCCGCCGCCGCGCCGTCCCGCAAGACCGAGTCGAGAACCACCGCGGTGGCGCCCCGCACCACCACGGTGTCGTCGCGGCAGCCCGAGAACTCGCATTCTTCCAAGGTGACCGTCGCGTCGTCGGCGGCCTCGAGGGCGCCCCCTCCCGGATCCCGGACCGTCACCCGACGCAAGGTGGCCGCGGCGTCGGCGCCGCGAACGGCAACGCACACCCCGCTCGTCGCGTGCAGCGAACAGTCCACGAACAAGGCCTTGCCTCGCTCGACGAGCACGGCCGGGCCTCCTTCGTCGCCCTCCCGAGCAAAGGAAAGGGACTCCAGAGTGCAGTCGGCCCGGATCCGCAGGCAAGGGCCCGCGGACAGCAACCGGACGGCGGCGGCCTCCCCGCGCCCGCGCAGCTCCAAGGGCGTGTCGACGACGAGGGCTTCGCGGTAGGTGCCCGGCGCGACCTCGACCGCGTCGCCCGGCGCCACGGCCTTCAGGGCCTCGCCAATGCGTTCGTAGTCCTCGGGAACCCTCCGGACGGCCACGCGCCCTCCCCCTGCGGGGGCTCACTGTAGCAGGCGCCCCGCACGTCGCGAGGAAGACCGCCCCCAGAAGGCCCGCCACCTTCGCGAGGCCTCGCGGGCGCGCCCCCGGGCACGCGCCGGCCAGGGCTTGCGCGCGGACCGCCGCGCGGGCGAGGATTCGGAGCGTGACCTCGGCGCGCCGCCTCGCCCTCGCGCTCAAACTCCTCCTGTTCCTCGTGGGCGCGGGGACCTTCGCCCTCCTCGTCGCCCGCACCGGACCCGGCCCGCTCTGGGAACGCCTCCGGGGCATGGGCTGGGGCTTCGCGCTCTTCCTCCTCCCGTCCTGCGGAATCTACGCGCTCGACTGCGTGGGCTGGCGCCTCTGCTTCCTCGATCCACCGCCCGTGGGCCTCGGGCGCTTGTTCCTCGTCCGCATGGCCGGCGAAAGCCTCAACCAGACCCTCCCGGCGGCCAGCATGGGCGGAGAGCCGCTCAAGGCCCTCCTCCTGCGGCGCTTCGGCCTCCCCGCTCCCGTGGGCCTGGCGAGCGCCATCGTCGCGCGCACCGGCATCACCATCGCGCACGCCCTGTTCGTCCTCAGCGGGATCGCTGCCGCCGTCTTCGCAGGGGGCGAGCGAAGGGAGCTCGGGCCGACGCTCCTTGGGATCGCCGCGGTCACGGCGCTCGGATCCGGACTGCTCTATGGGTTCTACCGCAGTCAGAACTACGGACTTGGCCGACTGCTCGGTCTGGTGTTGGGGAAGGTCCGCCTCGGCCACTCGACCTTCCTCGCGCATCGCGAGAGCGTCGAGCGCTTCGACGAGGCGGTCCGGGCGATCTGGCGCGCACGGCGCCGCCGCTTGGTGGTGGCCGGCGCACTCTTCTACCTGAGCTGGTGCCTGGAGGCGCTGGAGCTGGGCGTCTTCGTCCACCTCCTCGGTCTGGGCCTCACCGCGCCGACGGTCTTCGCCGTTGCTGCGCTGGCCTCGGCGGCCAAGGCCGCCGGCGTGCTCATCCCCGGGAGCCTCGGCGCGCAGGAAGGCGGCTACGTGTTCCTGTTCGCCGCCTACGGCCTCGACCAGGTGGCGGGCATGGGCTTCTCCCTCGTCCGCCGCGCCCGCGAGCTGCTCTGGATCGCCGTCGGGCTCTGCGTGCTCGGCGCGTTCGGTCTGCGCGGCGGCCCGCGCCGCTCGGTCGACCTTCCCGCCCCTTCCTCCCCGGAATCCCTCTCCTCCGCCCCCCAGGAGGCCGCTTGACGACCCGCGCCGACCCGTCGACCTTCACCCGCGAGCACTACGAAGCACACCGCGGCGTCGCCTCGCCTCGCCTCTGCGAACTCGTCGTCCACTCGCTCGAGGTGATCGCCCAGCTCTCCCACGCCGGTCTGGCCTTCCGCTTCAAGGGGGGGAATTCCCAGCTCATCCTCCTCCACGAACCCCGTCGCTTTTCCATCGACGCGGACATCGTGACCACCGTCCCCCGCGAAGAGCTCGTCGCAGCGGTCGAGTCCCTTGCCGCGCGCTGCGAGCGCTTCCACCGCTGCGAAGTCCGACCGCACAAAACCAAGCCGTGGCTCCCCATGGTGAGCTTCAAGCTCTACTTCTCCTCGGTCTTCCCCGAAGAGGAAGATCCCTTCGTCATGCTCGACGCGGTCCTCGAGCCGCCGCCCTACCCCGGCGTCCGGGTGCCCGTGCGTTGCGGATCGCTCTACGCCGCGCCCGACTCCGTCGAGGCACCCACCGTCTCGGGCCTCCTCGCCGACAAGCTCCTGTGCATCGGCCCGAGCACCCTCGGGATTCCGCTCGGCAAGGGCAAGGACGCCCACCGGCTCAAACACGTCTTCGACGTGGCCACCCTCTCGCGCTTCGACTACGACCTCGAGCGCACCCTGGACGCCCTCCGGGCCTGCATGCGCCAGGAGAACCGCATCCAGAAGAGCGAGTGGAGCCTCGCGCAAGTCCTCGAGGACACGCGGACCTTTTGCAGCGCACCCCTCGAGTTCCCCGAGCCCCCACCGCTCGACGCCCTCGAGCCGGGCTACCTGCAGGAGATCGTCCGCGGCTTCCCCGACTTCCGCAGCGTGCTCTTCAGCGAGTCGTATCCGTGGGAGCGCTTCCTCGAGGACTGCCGGCAGGTGTTGCGCCTGCTCGAGCGGATCGAACGAACGCAGGCATGAGCGCGGGCTCACCCCGCGCATCCCAAGCCCGCGCACGGACCAAGCGGCGCAGAAGCCGCTCGCAAGCCCAGAAGGTCAGCGCCGCCCCGCCGAACAGGAGGGCGCCGAAGGTCGGGTAGCCGGGAAGAGCATCCCAACCCGGCGGGGGACCCCAGCACAGGTTCACGTTCTCGTGCAGCCGACTGAACAAGCGGCTGAAGAACACCAGGCCCACGGTGGTCGCCCAGAGAACCCACCAGGTGCCCCGAGGAATCCCCAGCCGCCGCAGGGCGACGAGGCCGAGGAGCGCGCCGCCCACGTGGGTCAAGACCGAGGTGGGGAGGAATTCCCCGCCGGTGAACACGTCGAGGAGCCAGAGGGGGACTCCCCACAAGAGGGAGATCATGCCCATGCCCGCAAAGAGGGGAACCCGCAAGAGGAGCCCCGTCCCCACCCCGAGGACGGCGAGGTGGCAACCCCAGAGAAGGTTCTCGGGGCGCCCGACCCAAAGGAAGTAGGTCGCGTGGGCCGCGTAGAAGGAGTAGGCCAGGAACGCCAGCCCGACGCTGCGACCGGAGCGGTCGCGGCCAGGCGCGGAGTCCGCCGGGCTCACGGCCCCGACTCCTGCGGCGCGTCGCCCCCCCCGGCGGGCGCTGCGGGCGCAGCCTCGGCCAGGACGCCCGCCCCTCCTTCGGCGGGAAGCGCTGCAGCCTCGACCTGGCTGCCCGCTTCGGTTCCCTTCGCCGCGCCGGCGGGGGCGCGGCCGTGGCGGCGCAGCCAAACGAGGAAGCCCACCGCGCCCGCCACGGCCAGAACCGCGGCGGTCTGGCTCTCGGTCATGGGGTATCCGGCGAGGCTCCAGAAGACGTCGTGGTCGCGGCGCAGGTGCTCGACGACGAAGCGGATCGGCGCCTGCAGAAGCACCACCAGAGCGAAGGTCTGCCCCTCGCGGGTGCGCCACCGCTCTCGGAACAGGTAGGCGACCAACGCCACCCCCAGGACGGCCAAGCCCTCGTAGAGCTGCGCCGCATGCAAGGGCGGGGTTCCCTGAGCGATCTCGCCCAGGCGCGCCTCCAGCTCGGGAGGGAGCGTGCCGCGGCTCTTGGCGACCTGGGTTACCAAGGGGTCGTAGTTGCAGCTCAGGCGCTCGTCGAGCATCTGCCGCCAGGCGGGCGACCAGCGGGGGAAGCTCAATCCCGGCAGCGCACTCCCCGCGGGCAGTTCGCGACCCCAGCAGCAGCCGTAGCCGAGGCAGCCAAGGCGGCCGAAGAAGAGCCCCAAGGGGAGGGTGGGCGCCAGCGCGTCGAGAACCCCGAGGACACGCGCCTTGCGCCAGCGCAAGTAGAGGAGCCCCGAGATCAAGACACCGATCACCGCGCCAAAGTAGGTCTGTCCCCCCATGCGCAGGTCGAGGGTCTTGAGCCAGGGAACGTCGACCCCCCGGGGGGTGCCGGAGATGGGCCCCAGTCGGCGCGCAAAGGCGCAGGCGGGATCGATGCTCAGCGAGGCCTCGGAGCCGGTGCGCCCCGTCTCGAGGAGCAGGCCGCGCTCGCGGACCTCGACGCCCTCGGGACCGCGGTGCTGCGTGGTCACGATGCGGGCGACCACGTCGTGGGCGCCCGCCTGCTCCTCGATGCGGGCGACCACGTCGGTCAGGCTGCGCTCGTCGCCGCGAAAGCGCACGACGACGCGGTCGCGGCCGTGCACGAGGAGGCGGAGTTCGTCGCCGGCGCTCAGTCCACCGGGGGGGAGGAGACCGACGCGGAGGATGGGAGGACGGTCGGCGAAGTGCACGTCCCACTGCTCGACCAAGAACACCGCCCGCGCCCCCAAGAGGCCGCACACACCGGTAATGAGGAGCAGTTCGATGGTGTGCTCCATGCCGAGCAACCGGTGCCGCAGGTTCCAGCGCACGCCGAGGACCGTGACCGCCACACAGCCGGCCATGGTCATGAAGCCGTACGTGCCCCAGCGAATGGTGCCCAGCACGTTGCTGATGCCGATCGCTCCGGCGAGGCAGAGGACGACGCCGAACTGCCACACCTTGCGCTCCTCGGGGTCTTCCTTGCGGCGCCAGTGGCGGATCCAGAGGCCGCCCACCGCGAGGAGCACGGCGCCGATCAGCGGACTGGGGATCGCGAGCTGAGGGAACACGCCCGGGAGCTTAGCCCCCGGCGACCGCCACGCAAGCGCCAACCCGAGCGGTAGCATGCGCGGAGTGAGCGACGAGCGGCCCTCCCAGGGAACCGGAGAAGAGCCCGCGCCCTTCACCGAGGAGCGCTTGCCCCGAGGCGTGCGCCGGGTGGGCATGCTGGTGGCGGCCTTGGCCGTCGGCGTCGGCGCCGCCCGCCTCCTCGGCGTCGGCGGCGAGTCCTTCACCGTCGCCGGTCTGCGGGCCGAAGTCGCAGCGGCCGGGGGGTGGGGGGTCCTCCTCTACGCGCTCGCCTTCTGCGGAGGCTACCTGCTCACCGTGCCGGGCATGTTCTTCGTGGCCGTCGCGGTGACCGCCTACGGACCCGTCCCCGGCGGGTTGTTGGGCTACGGCTGCGCCCTGTTGGCGATCAGCTGCAATTTCTGGGCAGGCAGGCTCCTCGGCGGACAGGATCTGGGCGCGCTGCGCTGGCGGTGGGCCCGGCGCCTCCTCGCCCGGCTGGATGCACGGCCGGTGCGCGCGGTGGCCGTTTCGCGCCTGGTCTTCATGCTCACTCCGCCCTTCGACTACGGGCTCGGGCTCTCGAGCGTCGACTACCCCGCCTTCCTCCTCGGCTCCGCCCTCGGCCTCGTCCCGCCGGTGGCTGCAGCGACGCTGCTCGTGGACGCGCTGCTGAAGCAGTTCGCCGCCCCCTGAAGGACCGGCGCGCCGACGCCGCCGGCGAGCGGCCAGGGGATCACTCCTTGCGCAGCGGATTGCCGGCGGGCTCCCAGCGCTTGGTGGTGTAGTTGCGCACGTAGACGTCGCCGTTCGTCGTGTCGACGAGGTAGACCGCGCCGGGGATGGTCGAGATCCGGTAGCGGCCGACGGACTCCGTCGCCGCCTGGGCGCGGGCGGCGGGGGGCCGAGCGAGCGCGAAGAGGGCGAGGGCCGAGACGGCGCCGGCCAGGGCGCCCGCGGCGAAGGAACGGGGCATGGGTCCTCCGTGGGTGCCGCGCGGCCCCGCCGCAACGCGCGGAAGCCCGCGGCGTGGCGGACCCCCGACCCCGCGACGGGGCTTGGCGGTCGAGTGGTTAGGGCGCCTCCTCCGCCTCGGTCTGGCGGAGCAGGGCCCGAATGTAGCGGACGTAGGGAGAGTAAGGGCTCAGCTTGAGGAAGCGCAGCATGTCTTCGCGGGCCCCGGGGCGCCCGAGGAGCGCGCGGGAGATCCCCCGGAACAACCACGCCTTGGCCAGCCGAGGGGCCACGGCCAGGGCCCGCGTGCAGTCCTCCTCGCACTCGGCGTAGCGCCGCAGATGGAAGCGAGCGCTCGCTCGGTTCGCCAACGCAGGCAAGTAGCCAGGGTCCGCGGCGAGCGCCTGCCCGTAGGCGACGACCGCGCCCTCGAGGTCTCCGGCGCGGGCGCTGGCAATGCCCCGCCGGGTGAGTTCGCGGGCGCGCCCGCCCGCGCCCGCGGCCCGCCGCTTGCGCAGGCGTCGTCGGTCGCTGCGACCGCGCGCGGACAAGAGCGCGTTGATCTCGGCCTGCCCCGGGTCGCGGCTCAGGCGTAGGCGCTGGTGCTCCGCCACCGGCGCCGCTTCGAGTTGGCGCAGGGCATCCTCCAGGTCGCTTCGCCAGGAGGCGTCGAGCAACCGCTCGGGGCGCGCCGCGCCGCCTCGCAGGCCCGCCCCTCGCACCGCTCCGCCCCACACCCGTGGCGCGTCCTCGCTCCACGCGGCGTCGATGAGGCGTTCGAGTTCGTCGCTCGACTCGCTCGCGGCCTCCTCGGGCAGGGCGTCCCAGGCCTCGAGGGCCGCCAACACTTCCCGCCCGTAGCCCGACTCGCTGATGGCGTCGACCGGCGGGAGGGGTGTCTCCTTCTCCGCGCCCTCCGGCAGGGCGACGCCACGCTCCTGAGAAGGATCCTCGACCGCGCCCAGCTCGGAGGGGTCGCGGTCCCACAGCCAAAGCCGCCCGCAGCGCGGTGCGCTCGGACCTCGCTTGCTCCAGAGAGCCTCCAGATCCCGCGCCAGCGCCGCCGCACTCGGGTAGCGGTCCTCGGGCTGGCGCGCGAGCATGCGCTCGAGCACTCGACGAACCCGGTCGGGGAGGTCCGGGACCGCCGCGTGCGGAGGGACCAACCGGGCCAGCCCGGCCACGACCTCGGCCGCCTTGCAGCCGGAATACGGAAGGCGCGCGGTGAGGAGGAAGTAGAAGGTGAGTCCCAGGCTGAAGATGTCGCTGCGGGCGTCGGCGGGGCGACCCAGGAAGCGCTCGGGGGCCATGTACATGATCGTGCCGACCAGCCCCCGGCCCGGGCGTCCTCCCTCCTCTTCCCAGCGCAGGTCGCGTGAGAGGCCGAAGTCGATCAACTTGACGTCGCCCGACTCGCCGATGACCACGTTGTCGGGCTTCACGTCGCGGTGTATGACCCCCGCACGATGGGTTGCGTCGAGGCCGCGCGCCACCTCGAGGACGATGCGCGCCGCTTCGTAAGGTTCCAGCGGCCCACGGCGCAGCACGTATTGCTTGAGGTCGGTACCGCGGACGTGCTGCATGATCATGTAGTGGATGCCGCGCTCGTCGGTTCCGACCTCGCGGACGCGCACCACGTTTTCGTGATCGAGGCGCGCGGCGGAGCGGGCCTCGCGGAAGAATCGCCGCACGCGCCGCTCGGTGGCCTCCCGACCCGGCTTGAGGGTCTTGACCACGACGGTTTCGCTCGGCTGGGAACGGACACGCGCCAGGTAGGCGGTGCCCATGCCTCCCTCGCCGAGCTTGGCGAGGATCACGCAGCCGCCCACCACGTCGCCCACCCGATGTTCGGGAGCGAGCTGCGGAAGCCCGGTCTCATCCCAGGCCGCCGTGCTGTCGTGGGTCAAGGGCACCACGGTCTCGCTCGGCGGCGGACTGCTCCCGAACGCGCGACCGCCGCCCGGCCCTTCTTCGGCGCTGGAGAGGCCGAGCGGCGGCTCCTCGTGAGCGAGGGCGTCGTCGGCCGGAAGCGCGAGCTCCTCCCGGCAGCGGGAGAGGACGAGGCGCGAGAGGGCGCGCAGGGTCTCGAGGACTCCACGCCCCTCGGTCGCCACGGCCTCGAAGGCTGGATCGCCTCGGGCGTTCAACACCCGGTCCATGTCGTCGGCCGGGAGAGCATGGGGGAGGTCGCGCTTGTTGTACTGGAGGACCAGCGGCGTGCGTGCGGGGTCCTTGCCCACCGCGCGGAGCTGATCGAGGAGTTCCTCGTAGGAGGACACGGCGTCGCGCAGGCGCGTCGGGTCGGAGTCGGCGACGAAGACCACGCCGTCGACCCCCACCAGGATCCGGCGGCGGTCGGCCGCGCACCGCGGACGGCCCGGTACGGTGTAGAGCCGCTGCGTGACGGAGAACCCCTGCACGACGCCGAGCTCGAGGGGCAGGAGGTCGAAGATCACCGCTTGGTCGCCCTCGGCAGCGAGGGCGACCGGCTTGCCGCGACGCTCGGCCGGCGCCCGTGCGTGGACCGCGCGGAGGTTCGTCGTCTTCCCGGCCCCGCCGGGGCCGTAGTAGACCAACTTGCAGATCAAGCGGCGTTGGGCGGAGTCGATGCGCGCCACGGCTCCGCCAGCCTATGGGGGCAGAGCCGCGAAGGCCAGGCCCCGTTCGCCCGGACGCTCCGGCGCGGCCGACCGGACCGGCGCCGATGGTAGGCTCCCACGCCGTGGCGAAGAACAAGAAGAAGGCGAAGAAGCCGAGCGGCAGCGCGCGCATCCGCGACTTCGACCTGCGCCCCGGGAGGATCCTGGCGGGCAAGTACGAGGTCATCGGTCGCTTGGGGCGGGGCTGGGAAGGCGAGGTCTACCACCTGCGCGAACTCGCCACCGGCATCGAGCGCGCGGCCAAGCTCTTCTACCCGCACCGGGACCGCGGCCTGAAGACCTCGCGACGCTTCGCCATGAAACTCCACAAGCTGCGGCACTGCTCGATGCTCATCCAGTACCACGGCCAGGAGTCGATCTCCTACCGGGGCTGCCAAGTCCCCATCCTCATCTCGGAGTTCGTCGAAGGCGAACTGTTGAGCGACTTCCTCCGCCGCCAGCCGGGGCGACGCCTGCCCCCCTTCCAGGCGCTGCACCTCCTGCACGCCCTCTGCGTCGGGATCATGGAGATCCACTCGGCAGGGGAATACCACGGAGACCTGCACTCGGAGAACGTCATCGTGCAGCGCGTGGGCCTCGGCTTCGACCTCAAGCTGGTCGACTTGCTCCACTGGGACGAGGGCAAGCGGGAGGCCCGGCAGGACGACGTCGTCGGCCTCATCGAGATCTTCTACGAGGCGCTCGGCGGCGCGAAGCATTACGCCCGGCTCCCCCGCGCCGTCAAGCGCATCTGCTGCGGCAAGCGCCGCACCCTGATCCTCAAGAAATTCCGCAAGGTGCATCACCTG
>RFHU01000056.1 GCA_003695705.1 Planctomycetota bacterium | reverse complement strand
CGCGGAGGGCCGCCCGGGCCACGGGGAGGGGGGCGTCGCGGGGGAGCGCCTCGAGGCTGCGCAGGGGAAGGGCTCCGCCGGCGGCGGCCTCGGGGGCCTTGCCCGATCCTCGCTCCCAGGCTTCGAGCAGGAGTTCGAGCTCGGGGCCGTGTCGGCGGAGGAGGCGCTTGCGCTCGGCGAGGGAGAGTTCCTTCGCCGCCCGCGCGGCGGGCAGGGAGCGCAGGAGGGCGACCACGGCTTCGCGCTGCTTGTTCGAGGCGCGCAGGCGCCGGAGGGCGGCGTCCGCCTCTTCGGGGGAGGCCCCTGCGAGGAGGGCCGCCCAGGCCACGGGCAGGGGGGCGTCGGGGGGGAGCGCCTCGAGGCTGCGCAGGGGAAGGTCTCCGCCGGCGGCGGCCTCGGGAAGGACCACGGGGAGGACGCCGAGTTCGCTGGCCAGGCGCGCGCCGTGGGCGCGTCCGGGCGCCCGGAGCAACTTGTCCAACTCCACGTGAATGCGCTCGGGGGAGACGCCGGAGTGTTCGATCTCCGGCGCGCGTCGGCGGGCTTCGCTCGCCGTGCGGGCCTCGATGTCGAAGCCGAGGGTGGCGGCGAAGCGGGGCGCGCGGAGGATCCGCAGCTTGTCCTCCTCGAAGCGTGCGGCCGGGTCGCCGATGGCGCGAATCCGGCGGGCGGCGAGGTCCTCGCGGCCGCCGACGTAGTCGTAGACCTCGCCGCGGAGCGGGTCGAGGAAGAGGCCGTTGACGGTGAAGTCGCGTCGCTGGGCGTCGACGGCCGGGTCGTCGGTGTAGTTCACCTCCTGCGGCCGGCGTCCGTCCACGTATTCCCCGTCGGCGCGGAAGGTCGCCACCTCGACCTGCTGCCCGCCGAAGAGCACGATGACGATCCCGAACTGTTCGCCCACCTGGAGGGTGCGGTGGAAGAGTCGGCGGACCTGCTCGGGGGTCGCGCTGGTGGCGACGTCGTAGTCGTTGGGCGTCCGGCCGAGCAAGAGGTCGCGGACGCAGCCGCCCGCGAAGAGCGCGCGGTGCCCCGCCTTTTGGAGGCGCTCCACCACCGCCTTCGCGGCGGCCTCCGGGTCGAGGGAGCGGCGTCCCACGGTACGCTCAGCGCCTCCAGCGGCGGCGCCGGCGACGCCCGCCAGGCCCTTGGCGGGGGCCGTCGCCCTCCGCGGCGCCGGGGGACCGGCCGCCGCCGGGGAAGGGCTCCGCGGGTCCGCGCCGGAGGAGGCGGTTCGCTTCGTCCCCAGGCGTGAGCGCGACCACGGCGTGCGCTTGCTCGACGCCGGAGCCCTCCCGTTCCAAGCGGAAGGTGACCTCTCGCGGCAGGGCGCTCGCTGCGCGGAATGAGCAGTGGGCGGACCGACCCTGGAAGTTCCAGGCGCGAATTCGCAGGCCCCAGGGGAGGGCTTCGACCAAGACCACCGCGCCGCCCTTCCAGAATCCATTGGCGAGCTTGGCGCGTTCCTTCCCCACGCGGAGGGCGCGGCGCTCGAGGCGAACCTCCACGGGCGAGGAGTCCGGCCAGCACGCTTCGAGGCACGTCGCGCTCGACCCGAGGCCGGGCTGCCCCTCGTAGGTGATCAAGACGCCGCGAGCCTCCACCGATGGGCGAGCACCGTCTTCGTCGAGGGGGGGGAGTCGGGAGACGAGGAAGGCCGAGGGCTCGCTCTCGCTGCGGAGGCGGTCGAGGACGGCGGCGAAGAGGGCGCTCCCGAAGCTCGGACGCTCCGCTTTGCCGGGACGGGGCTCTTCGCCCGGGAGAGGCTCTTCGCCGAGGAGATGCCCGGCGGCGACGAGCATGTCTTGCAGCTCGGCGGCCAGGGCGTGGCCCACCGCGGTCTTGCGGATCCAGGGGGCCGAGTGGCGGAGCACCCGCAGCGCGTTCTCGGTCCGGCGTCCCTTCGGGTAGCGGTCGAGGCTCGAGGCCAACGAGAGGAGCAGGCAGGCGACGGCCCGCGGCTCTCCTCTGCGGGCGGCGTGCTCGACGCGCTCGAAGGCCATTTTGAGGCGCTCGGTGGCCGCGCGGAGCCCTACGCTGGGTCCTCCCCGCTCTCCTCGCGGATGCGGAGGGGCGTGGAGGTAGGGAAGGGCGAACTCGAGCTGAGTTCCGCTCAGGGACACCTCTCCGGTCAGCGCCTCGCGCGTCCTCGCCACGATCTCCCCGAGCTCGCGCAGGAAGCGGCCGAGCCTTCGCAGTTCTGCGGGCGCCCGAGGGGGGAAGTTCGCCAAGGCCTCGCGCGAGGGGACGAAGACCGCATCCGGGTCGCCCGCGGACCGACGACGGAGACCGTCGAGGGCCGTGCGCGCGACGTCGTGGAAGGCCTGCACCGCGGCGCGCTCGCCGGGCGTTCGTCCCAGCGCGGCCAGCGGCGGCCACTCCTTCGCGAGGAAGGCCTCGGCCTCGTCCACGTCACGGAGAAGGCGCGGGACGTAGCCTTGGATGGTCTTCACCAGGCGAAGGGCCACGGGCGGGGTGAGGTCCGCCGCCGCGGCGCGACCGGGCTCGTGACGCGGCTCGTCGGGGCCGGACGGCTGTCCGTCGTGCCCCAGGGGCGGGCGGCGGAGGCCGTCGGGGT
>RFHU01000055.1 GCA_003695705.1 Planctomycetota bacterium | reverse complement strand
CGTGCCGCCGCCTTCGGGCTCGAGCGTGGCGCCCGCGAGGTGCCGGTGCTCGTCGCGGAAGTCCGTGAGGTGCCCGCCGCCGAGGTACTCGCCGAGCTCGAGGAGCGTGTGGCGTGCGATCTCGCTCCGCTGCACGACTTGGTCCTCGTGCGCCGCGGGAGTCTTCCCAAGACGAGCAGCGGCAAAGTTCGCCGCCGCGCCGTCCGCGAACTCTACCTGGCCGGGCGGCTCGAGGTGCTCTGGTCGCGCCGGGCCGCGGGAGGGGACGGGTGAACGAGAAGCAGCGTCGGATCGTGGAGATCCTCGCCGAGGTCCTTTCGGTCTCGCCGGAGACGATCCGTCCCGAGCAACGGCTCAAGGGCGACCTGCACCTCGACTCGGCGCAGGGGCTCGAACTCCTCTCGGCCATCGAGGACGAGTTCGGAGTGGACATTTCCGAGGTCGAGGCCGCGCGCGTGGAGACGGTGCAGGATCTGCTCGCCTTCGTTCGGTGATCGCCCACGCTCTCCAGGCGACCGGCGCGGCGCCTCAGGGGCGGTCGGCGAAGCGTGCGATGAACTCTTCGTAGACCTCGGGGGGGACGAAGCCGCGGACCACCTCGCGCCAGCCCTCGGGTCCCACCAGGCCCTTGACGAAGGAGGAGGAGGTCTCGGCCAGGTGTCGGGGAGGGATCAAGAACACCGTGGTCACGTCGGGCTCGAGGTCCCCGTTGACGTGGCGCATGGTGCGCTCGTAGCTGAAGTCCTGGCCGTTGCGGATCCCGCGCAGCACGTAGCGCGCGCCGATGCGCGCCGCGTAGCGGATCAGGAACTGGTTTTCGAAGTGGTCCACGCGGACGTTCGGCATGGACTGGGTGATCGACCGCAGGAGGCGCAGCCGCTCCTCCAGGCCGAAGGTGGTTCGCTTGTCGGGATTGACGCCTACGGCCACGACCAGTTCGGAGAAGAGCTGGGCGCCTTCGCGGATCATGTAGAGGTGCCCGTTGGTGGGCGGGTCGAAGCTGCCCGCGTAGACCGCCTTGGCCATGTGCGCTCCCCGGGCTCTGGGCCCTGCGTCCCGTAGAATACCCGGCCGAAAGGGAGGTCTTCTCCGCGTGGGGGTCCTGGACGCCGCCTTTGGCCACCCCTGGCTGCTGCTCCTCGCGCCGCCGGTCCTCGCGGTCCTCTACCTTCTGGAGCGCTGGCGGCGGCGGCCGGTCGAGGTCCGGGTGGCGGACCTCGGGCTCTTCGCGGAGGTGGGGGAGGTGCTCGTCGACGCACGGGCGCGTCGACGGCGCCTCTCGCGGCGGTGGCTTGCGCGGGCGCTGGCGGCCTTGCTCTTGATCGCTGCGGCGGCCGGAGCCCGAGCGCCGGGGGGCGGACGCGGCCCGGTGACGGTGGACCTGGTTCTCGACGCCGGAGTGTCGGCGGGGGTGCACGAGCGGGAGGGCACGCGCCTCGAACTGCACCGACGCCACCTCGAAGCCGTCCTCTCCCGCCTGCACGCCGACGATCGCGTGCGTGTGCACGCGCTGCCCGCGGGCGCATTCCCTCCGCCGCGGCCCGTGTCGCCTGCGCGCGCACGAGAACTCCTCGCCGCGGTCCGTCCGACGGCGGCGCGGGCGCGGGTGGAGGAGGCGGCGCGCCGGCTCGCCGCCGCGGCGCCCGTCCCGGGGCGGGTCTTCGTGGCCACCGACCGGCCTCTCTCCGTGGAGCGAGCCGCCGTGGCCAACGCCGGTACCCGTCGACCGAACCTGGGGATCGTGGGGCTCGCGCGCGAGGACGGCGACTTGTTCGTCGCGCTTTCGGCCACGGCCTTCGCGGCCCGCAGGGTCGAGGTGCAGTTGGCGGCCCGCGGACCCGGAGGCAGCACCACGGCTCGGCTCGCCGTGGCGGTTCCCGCCGAGGGGGCCGTCCTCGCCCGTTGGGGCGCGCTGCCGGCGGACGCGCGCGAGGTGTCCGCTCGGATCGAGCCCGGGGACGCGCTGCCCTGCGACGATCGTGCCTTCGCCGTGGTGCTGCCGGACCCGCCGCGCCGGGTGACCGTGGTCGGCTCGCCGGGAAGTGCCGTCGAACGCGCGCTCCGGGCCGTGCCGGGCGTGCGCTTGGTCCACCTTGCAGGTCGCGATCCCGACGCCGTCCGCCGCGCGGCCGAGGCCAGCGACCTCCTCGTCCTCTCCTTCGTTCCCGAGGTCCTGCCGCCGGTCGGGGTCGCGGTGGTCCCCTCGGCGCTCCCCGAGGCGGGCCTCCTCGCGGGCGGTCCCGTGCGCCCAGCGGCCGAGCGAGGCCCCTTGCCCTTCGCCCTTGCGGCGCTGGAGCGCGAGGTCTTCTCGGTGTCTCCCGTTGCGCCTCCGCCGCCCGGCCTCGGCTCCCTGCGTCCCCTGGTGCGGGCGGGCGAGGCGCCCCTCCTCTCGCTGGCCGGCCGGGGGCGGCGCACGGTCGCGGTTTTCGGCGCCCCCCTGGGAGGAGGCTCGCCGTGGCCGCGGCAGCAGAGCTTCCCCCTCCTCTGGGGGGAACTGTTGGACCTAGCGGCGCCCCGCGGCGTCGCCGGCCCCGGTCCGTTGCGCTCCTGGGAAGCCGGTCGCCCGCCGCCCCCCGGGGGACCGGCGGCGCCCCTCTACTTCGTCGGTCGCGGACGCGACGCGGCCGGGCGCCCCGCGCTGGGCACCGCGGCGGCGCCGCTCCCCAGCGACCCCCCGCCTCCGGAGCGAGGATTCGCAGCCGACGAGTTGGCGGCCATCGACGCCGGCCGTCCCACGGCGCCGCCGACCTCGCTGTCGCCCCTCCTGGCGCTTGCGGCGCTCCTCTGCCTCGGCAGCGCCTGGGCTCCTGCTCCCTCCGCGTCCCCACGGGCCGCGTTGGCGAGGCCCGCCCGCGCCGATCCCTGATAGATTCGCGCCCCGTGAGCCCCAAGCGCAAACGCCGCGGTCGCCTCAAGCCTCCCTCGCCCCGCCTGGGACGCGGCTACCCCTTCGTGGCGATCGTCGGACGCCCCAACGTGGGCAAGTCGACGCTGTTCAACCGTCTCGTAGGCCAGCGACTGGCGATCACCGAGGACACGGCGGGGACCACACGCGACCGGATCGCCGCCCTGGTGGAGACCGAGGACGGTCGGCTGTTCGAACTCTGCGACACCGGGGGCCTCGGCGGGACCGGAGACCGCTTCGACGAAGACGTCAATCGACAGATCGACCTCGCCGTAGACTACGCCGACCTGGTCTTGTTCCTCGTCGACGCGCGCGCGGGGCTCTTGGGCGACGACGAACGCATTGCGCGCCGGCTGAAGAAAACCGGCAAGCCGGTGCTCGTGGTGGCCAACAAGGCGGAGACCGCGACCCTCGAAGCCACCGCCGGCGAGTTCTACGCGCTGGGCTTCCCCGGCGAGGTGCACACCGTGTCCGCACGGGAGGGAACGGGACGTAGCGACCTCCTTGCGGCCATTGCCGAGCACCTGCCCGCGCCGGCCGAAGACGCCACGGCCACCGACGCCGAAGAGGGTGTCCGCGACTTGCGCATTGCGATCCTCGGCCGGCGGAACGCAGGGAAGTCGACTTTCGTCAACCGCATTCTGGGGGAGGAGCGGGTCATCGTCTCCGAACAAGAGGGCACGACCCGCGACGCGGTCGACGTGCGCGTGAGCGTGGGCGGGCGCGACGTGGTGCTCATCGACACCGCCGGCCTGCGCAAGCGCGGCAAGGCGGACGACGCCATCGAGATCATTTCGCACGGCCGAGCCCGCTACGCGCTGCGGCGCTGCGACGTGGCCTTGCTCTTCCTCGATTGCCTGCGCGACATCGGGCAGGTGGACAAACAGATCGCGGCCATGATCCGCGACGAGCACAAGGCCTGCGTCGTCGTGGCGAACAAGTGGGATCTCGTCGATGGACGAATGACCCCCGAAGAGTTCGCCGACTACGCCGCTCGCGCGCTGCCGAACCTCGCCTTCTGCCCGCTGGTCGCGGCCTCGGCCCGGGAAGGCGAGCGAACGCGCGAGATCCTCGACACCGCCTTCGAACTCCACGCGCAGACCCTGGTCCGCGTGGGGACGGGCGAACTCAACCGCGCCCTCTCCGAGGCCTTGCGCCTGCGCCGCCCCAAGCCGAGGAAGAACCGCATCGGGAAGATCTACTTCGGGGTGCAGGTGGCCACGCGGCCGGTCACCCTGCTCCTCTTCGTCAACGATCCCGAACTCTTCCCGCGCACCTACCGGCGCTACCTCGAGGGCCAAATGCGCAAGCTCCTCCCCTGGAAGGAAGTCCCGGTGAAGCTCTGCTTTCGGGGGCGCGAGAGCGTCCGCCGCAAGGGCGGGCGCCTCGCCCGGCGCCTCGAGCGGCTCGCGGGTCTGGCCGAGCAGCCGGTGTGGCTCGACGACCGCCCGGAGCAGAACGTCCGCAGCCTCGGCGCGACCCTCGACGGAGCCGAGGTCCAAGCGGCCCTCGCCGAGGTGTTCGAGACGGCTGCGGACGAGGACGGGCGCGGTGCGCACGAACGCCCCCCGGAGGAGGAAGGGTGACGCCTCCAGAGTCGGCCTCGCCGCTCCTTCGGCGGGTGTTGGGCATCGACCCCGGCACCCGCGCCACGGGCTGGGGCGTCGTGGAGGAGGGGGAGGACGACCGGCCGCGTCTGGTGGCCTACGGGACCCTGCGCCCGGTCGCCGCCGCACGCCCGGCCGAGCGCCTGCTCGCCATTCACCGCGGCGTGCTCGCGCTGCTGCGCGAGCACCGCCCGGGGGCGGTGGCCTTGGAGGAGGCATTCTTCGGGCGCAACGTGCGCAGCGCCATTCGCCTTGCGGAGGCCCGCGCGGTGTGCCTGTTGGCCGCAGAGTTCGAGGGGCTCGTGGTCCACGAGCTCCCTCCCGCCCTCGTCAAGAAGGTCGTGTGCGGCCACGGGCGCGCCAGCAAGGAAGGCGTGCGTCGCGCTGTCCTCGCTCGGCTGGACTGGGAAGCGGGGCGCCGCCCGCCGCCCTACGACGCGTCGGACGCACTGGCCGGGGCGTTGTGCGCGTTGGCGCGCTGGAACGCCGCCGTCGAGCTCGCGGGGCTTCCCCTCGGGCGGAGAGGGCGCAAGGGGAGCCGGCGCTGGAACGCGACGGACCTCGCCGCCCTGAGACAGGAGGAAGGCAATGACTGAGGCCGTGCTGGAGACCGCCCTGGAGGGGCTGGAGCAGGTGCATCGCGGGAAGGTGCGCGACGTCTACGCGGTGGACGAGGAGCACCTGCTCCTGGTGGCGACCGATCGGATCTCGGCCTTCGATCGGGTGCTCGCCAGCGGCATTCCGGGCAAGGGGGCGGTCCTCACCCAGACGTCCAACTTTTGGTTCGAGCATCTCTCCGGGGTGGCCCCCAGCCACCTCGTGACCCCGCGCGCCGCCGAAATGCCCCCTGCGGCCGCGCGCGCGGCGCGTGGACTGGCCGGGCGCGCGGTGCTCGTTCGCAAGGTGAAGATCGTCCCGATCGAGTGCATCGTCCGCGGCTTCCTCGCGGGGTCGAAGGTGAAGGAGTACGAGCGCACCGGGGCCATCCAGGGCGTCGAGCTGCCGCCCGGGCTGGTGATCGGTGGCGAGCTGCCGGAGCCCATCTTCACTCCCACCACCAAGGCGGTCGCAGGGCACGACGAGCCGATCACCTACGAGGAACTCGTGGCGGAAGTCGGCGACGAGCTGGCCACGCGCCTGCGCGAGCTCTCCCTGCGCATCTTCCGCGAGGCGAGCGAGCACTGCCGCGAGCGCGGGCTGCTCCTCTGCGACACCAAGTTCGAGTTCGGGCACCTCCCGGACGGGCGCTTGGTCCTCGCCGACGAAGTCCTCACGCCCGACTCGAGCCGCTTCTTCAAGGCCGACGAGCATCGCCCGGGAGAGCCGCCGGTCCCATGGGACAAGCAGCTCGTGCGGGACTACCTCCTGACCTTGCCCGAGGGGAGCATGGAGGCCGCCGACGCGCCCGCCCTTCCCGAGCGGATCGTGCACGAGACGGCGGCGCGCTACCGAGAAGTCTACGAGCGGATCAGCGGGCGGGCGCTGGAGGAAGCGGTGGCGGAGGCCGTGGCGTGAGCCTGCGCCGGGCCCTTGCGCTCGGCGTCCTCTGCTGGCTCGCCGGCTGCTCCTCGATTCCGCTGGGGCCCGTGCGCCGACCGGAGCTCTATCCCGATCGCACCAGCCCGGAGGCGGCCTTCGCCACCTTCCTTTGGGCCTGGAACGCCGGCGACGTGCCGGTGCTCCGCGCCGTGCTCGGCGCCTGGTTGCGCCACGACCTCGAGGAGCGCATTGCGCGCAAGGGCGTCGAGGAGACGGCCGCCTTCTACCGCGGCGCGGGAGACCTGCGCCTGCTCGACATCGAGTGGAGGGACGTGGGCGAGGCGCTGGCCTACGTGCGCGCCGTTCTCGCGGGCAGCGCCGTGCCGCGCGCGGAACTCGACTTCTCGCTCCTGCGTCGACCGGACGGCTGGGTCGTCACCGGCAAGCGTCTCTTGCGCTGAGGGATCCGGGACGGTCGCCCGCCGCTCCGCGGGTCGGCGTGCTCCAGGACCCCTCCGACCCGCGGAGTCGCTGCGGGAGGCCTCTTCGCGCGCGGCGACGGAGAGGGGAGCGGGGTCTTCGCCCAGGAGCTATGGTTGGGCCGTGCGGGTCGTGCATCTCAATTGCGGGACCCTGGCTCCCTTCGGCGGGCGCTGGGTGAACGGCGAAGGCGGGCTCACCTCCCGAGCGCGCATGGTGTGCCACTGCCTGCTCGTGGAGAGCAGCGCGGGGCTGGTGCTGGTCGACACGGGAATCGGGGCGAAGGACCTGGGAGCGCGCGGATCCGCCTACGAGCGGCGCTTGCGCCTCCTGGGAGCCCGCTTGATCCCCGGCGAGCCCGCCGTTCGTCAACTCCGGCGCCTCGGCTACGACCCGCGGGACGTGCGCCACGTGGTGCTCACCCACCTCGACCTCGACCACGCCGGCGGACTGGCGGACTTCCCCCTGGCCCGCGTTCACGTCTACGCCGACGAGTACGCCGCCGCCATGGCGCCCCGCAGCCTGAGCGAGCGCGCCCGCTACGAGCCGCGCACTTGGGAGCACCGACCGCGCTGGGTGCTGCACCGGGTGGAGGGCGAACGCTGGTTCGGATTCGACGCGGTTCGCCGGATCCAGGGGCTCCCCCCCGAACTCCTCCTGGTGCCGCTCGCCGGACACACGCGCGGGCACTGCGCCGTCGCGGTCGAGACCTCCGAGGAGTGGTTGCTGCACGCCGGCGACGCCTATTTTTTCGCCGGCGAGCTGCACCCTCGCCGGCCCTGGTGCACCCCAGGCTTGGCGGTCTTCCAGCGACTCGTGGCGGAGGACGACACGCGGCGGGTCAACAACCAGGCCCGCCTGCGGGAACTCGTCGAGGACCACGGGGAGCGGGTGCGGGTCTTCTGCGCACACGACCCGAGCGAGTACGAGGCCCTTGCTCGGAGTCCCCTGCGCCGGCCGGCGGCGAGCACGGTGTGAGCACGGGCGGAGGCCTGCGCCCGTCCTCGTGAGCCGCATCCGCCTGACGGTCTTCGCCTGCCTGGGGGCCCTGCTCCTGTTCGGGCTCGAACCCTTGGTCGGCAGGCTGCTCCTGCCTTCCTGCGGGGGGAGCTTCGCGGTGTGGGCGACGTGCCTCATGTTCTTCCAGGCAGCCCTCTTCCTCGGCTACCTCTACTGCCATTTGCTCGCGCCGCGCCTCGGCCGAGGCCACCTCCTGGTCGCCTTGCTTCCGTTCCTCTTCCTGCCCATCGGCCGAGGCCTGTCCGAGGTCCGGCCCGATCCCGCGGCCCCGGTCGGCGACCTGCTCACGGCGCTCGCCGTGGCGATCGGCCTCCCCTTCGCGGTCCTCTCCAGCACCGGCGTCATGGCGCAGCGCTGGCTGGCGGCCTCCGCCCTCCCCGGTCGCGACGACCCCTACCCACTCTTCGCCGCCTCGAACGCGGGCTCTCTGGCCGCCCTCCTCGGCTATCCGTTGCTCGTCGAGCCGGTCCTCGGCTTGTCCGAGCAGCGCTGGCTGTGGAGCCTGGCCTACCTCGGCTACGCCGTCCTCTGCTTCTGGGCCTACCCGCGGCGGACGGACGCGGGCTCCTCGCTTGCCGCGGCCGGTCCCGGGCAAGGAGGCCCTGGCGCCGCCGTGTTGTTGCAGGAGCCCGATCCCACGGCGGCGGAGGCGCGGCAGTCGACTGCGGCGGCGTCCGCCGAGCCTTGGCGGCCGAGTTGGGGGCGCCTGGCCTACTGGACCGCGCTCGCCGCCGCGCCGTCCGCCTGCCTCCTGGCGGTTACCAACGTGATCGCCCTCGACCTGGGCTCGGCGCCGTTCGTGTGGGTGGTTCCCCTCTCCCTCTACCTACTGAGCTTCATCCTCGTCTTCCGCGAGCGGAGCGTATCCCCTCGCTGGCTGCGCGCCTTCTGGCCCGAACTGACCGCCGCGGGGCTCCTCTTGTGGTTCGCGGAGGGCGCCGGCCTGGAGTGGTACGAGGCACTCGTGCACCTCGCCGTGCTCGGCGCGGTGTGCTTCGTCGGCCACGGAGCCCTCTACCGAGACCGCCCGGCCCCGCAGGCCCTCACGGCGTACTACCTTGCGGTGGCCCTCGGCGGCTGGATCGGGGGCGCCTTCGTCAGCCTGGGGGCGCCGCGCCTCTTCGACGGCCTGGCCGAGTACCCCCTCTCCGTGCTCGCCTTGGGGATCGGCCTCGCGCTGGGCGAACGCGGCGCCTTCGTTCGCTGGTTGCGGCGCGCCGGGCGGCTGCGCATTGGCTTCTCGCTGTTCTTCTTTGCGGCCGTGGGCCTGGGGGTCTTCCAGGTGTGGCTCTCCCGCAGCGGCGCCCAGGAGCGACGGGTTCGAAACGTCTACGGGGTCTATCGGATCCAGGACGTCGTCGAGGGTCCCTTTCGCGTCCGGCGGTTGACCCACGCCCGTACGGTCCACGGCAAGGAACTCCTCGATCCGCGCGGGCGCGGTCGTCCGATCGGTTTCTTCCACGCCAACGCTCCCTTGGGGCAGGCGCTGCGCGCGCTGCCGCGACCGCGGCGGGTGGCGGTGATCGGCCTGGGGGCCGGCGCGTTGGCCGGGCACCTCGAGGCCGGGGACCGCATGACCTTCTACGAACTGGACCCGTTGGTGCAGCGCATTGCCGAGCGGGACTTCGGCTTCCTCGCCGCGGCCCGCGCGCGCGGCGCGGAGGTTCACGTGGTCCTGGGCGACGCACGCCTCGAGTTGCGCAAGGCGCCCGACGACGCCTACGACCTACTCGTCGTCGACGCCTTCTCGAGCGACGCGATCCCCACCCATCTCCTCACCGAGGAGGCGCTGGGCCTCTACCTGCGCAAGGTCTCGTTCAAGGGGGTGCTCGTGTTCCACATTTCGAATCGCTACTACGACCTGCGGCCGGTACTCGCCGCGGCGGCGGAGCGGCTGGGACTCGCCCACTGCGTGCGCAGCAAGCTCGACGGGCGCGGCCTCGCCCCGCTCGAGGACCCGACCAAGGTCTACGCCCTGGCCCGCACTCCCGAGCGCCTCGCGCCCCTGCGGGCGCTGGGATGGTCGGATCCTCCTCCCGATTTGCCTCGCTTGCGGGCCTGGACCGACGATCACGCGAATCTGCTCGGTGCCCTCTGGGCGGGGTTTTTGGAGCGGAGGCGCCTGGCTCGGGGGCGCTGAGGCGGCGAGGGAAGTCCGCTGCGCGTTCGGTCGCGGAGAGGCGGAGGTCCCCAGGGGCGGTTCCGCCCTACCCGCCGATGCGGCGACCGCGCGGCGGCCCCGGGCGGCGGGGCGAGGGCG
>RFHU01000534.1 GCA_003695705.1 Planctomycetota bacterium | reverse complement strand
TCTGCTCGGCCGAGGCCGCGCGCTCCTCCTGCTGCAGGGCGCGCTTCAGCAGGCCGGGGTCGCACTGCCAGCGCAGCTCGGCGGGGGTGACGCGGCGCACGGAGACGGGCCAGCGTGAGGTGAGGCGTCCGGCTCCTTGTCGGTGGGTTCGCGCGCGCGCCCGGCTCACGGCCGGGCCTCCGCCAGCAGGGGTTCGCGGGTTTCGACGCCGCGGATGACTTCGACGAGCCCTTCGAGCAGGTCGGTGGCGATGAGCGGCGCCCAGCCGGTGCGGCGGGCCGCGGCGTCGCCGGCCAGGCCGTGCAGATGCACGCCAAGGACGGCTGCCTCGTAGGGAGGCAGGCCGGCGGCGAGGAGGGCGGCGACGACCCCGGTCAGTACGTCGCCGCTGCCGGCCGTGGCCATGCCGGGGTTGCCCGTCTCGTTGACGTGGATCGCGTCGGGGCCGGCCACCAGGCTCCGGTGGCCCTTGAGCACGGTGACGACCCCGACGCGGGCCACGAACGCCCGCAGGACCTCCTCGCGGTGGGCGAGGAGGTCCTGCTGGCTGCACCCCGCCAGGCGCCGGAACTCGCCTGGATGTGGGGTCAGCACGGCGCGGCCGGCGAGCGCCTGCAGCTCGTCGGCCTTGCCTTCGAAGGCGTTCAGCCCGTCGGCGTCGAGGACGACCGGCGGGCTTTCGGCGGGAAGCTCACCGAGCAGGGCTCGAACGAGGGCTTCCGTCTCTGGATCTCGCGAGAGGCCCGGGCCGACGGCGAGGGCGTCGCGTCCGGGCAAGAGGGCGCGCAGCGGCCCCTCGGCGGAGCGGGCGAGGGTTCCGGCCGCGCTCTCCGGAAGGGGGCGGGTCATGACGCAGGTGGTCTTCACCTCGAGGACCGCGTTGACCGAGGCGGGGCAGGCGACGGTCACTTTGCCCGCGCCGGTGCGCAGCGCGCCCTTGGCCGCCAGGAAGGCGGCGCCGCTCATGCCGCGGGAGCCGCCCACGACCAGGACGTCGCCTACGTTGCCCTTGTGGGCGTCGAGAGGGCGGGCAGGGAAGGAGGGCAGGGAAGCGCTCACAGAAGGGAGTGTAGCCAGCGATGGCCGCCTGGGAACCCGCCCCGAAACCGCATAAATGCTGGGCTGGAGGCGAAGTGCTTGGGCTGCTGGGAGCTAGGCGGAGGGCCTTTGGACGCCGTTCTTGGAGTTAGGTGGAACTCGGAAGGGGTCGGGTTCTGTTGGGCAGGCTGTGTCAGGGTCTTGTTCGGTCCCTCGCTTCGTCTCGTCGCCCCTCGCCGCCGGGCAAGCCTTGCCCGTCGTCTCCGCGGGCGTGCCGCGCGAGGGGGAGAGGGCGCCTTCCCCAACGGCGTTGCGAGCGCGCCGCCCCGGTCTGCTTCTTGCCCCGGCGGGGCACCGGAAGAAGGCAAGGAGGAAGACCATGCTTCGTCGCACCCTCGCGCTCGCTTCGGCGTTCGCTCTGCTCTCGACCGGGGCCGCGTTCGCCCAGGCCCCGTCCCCCGCCCCGCCCCCGGACGCGCCTCCGGGGCCCGCGGGGGGCGCGCCGCGTCGCGCCCCCCAAGGCCCCGCTCCCCTCGCGCGCCTCGAGGACCGAGCGCTCGGCCCGACCTTCGAGCAACTCGCCGAGCTACGCCGCCTCGAGAGACGCTGCGGCGAGGACGTGTCCGTCTCCTGGGACGCGGCCAGCGGTGCCCCGTCGCGAGTCCGCTTCCGCCCCGGCCTGCGCCTTCCGCCTTCGGGGCCCGAGCGGGCGGCGCGCCGCTTCCTGGCTCGGCTGGCTCGGCTCTACGGCCTGCCCGCGCTCCGTACTCCCGAGGGATCGGTCACGGCCCTCGAGGCCCGAGCGCCGCGGCGAGTAGGACTGTTCACCGAGGTGCGCCTGCGCCAGCGGCTGAACGGAGTTCCGGTCGAGGGCGCCGAGCTGCGGGTGCTTCTCCTCCGGCGCGAGGCCCCCTTGGGCGTGCTCGTCGAGGGGCGCCTGTTTCGCGACTTGCCAGACGGCATGGGCCCGCCCCCTGCCCGACCGACCGTCCCGGGGCCCACCGGCGACCCCGGCGTGGACCAGGGGAGGATCGAGGACTGCCAGCTCGTGGTCAGCGTCCGCTCGGGTCGCTGGGACTACGCCTTCCGCTGGACCGTCGGCGTCTCGGTCTCCGCCGAGCTCGGCCTCGAGCGCTCTGCGAAGGTCGTCACCGACCCCGAGGGGCGTGTCCTCCACTGGCGGCTCCTCGGCGAGTCCGCCCTCTACGGGAAGGTCCTCCCCGACGCAGGAGGGCGCGCTCTGCGAACCGTGAAGCTCCCGCCGCTGCGCTTGCGCCGCAAGGGAAAGGCCGCAACCCTTGCGGGCGGCGGCCTCCGGGGCGCCTACGAGCGCGTGCTCGGCGCCGGCGCCCCCCACCGGCTCCGCGAGCGGGGCAAGCATCTGCTGCTCGCCTACCCGCCCAGCGACCCGCGCACCCTGCAGGTCACGGCCCTGCACAACCTGGCGCGGGTGCGCCGCTTCCTCTCCCGCTACGCCCGGGAGGTCGGCGGCGCCCACCTGCAGCCGGTGACCGCCGCGGTGCAGGCCGGGGTCGCGAACGCCTTCGCCATGCACGACCGCCGACGGACCGAGGCCAGCGCAGGCACCCTCCTCTTCGGGACCATTGCCGGCCGGCCCCTCGCCGCGGACTTGGGCGTGGTCGCCCACGAACGCGGGCACCTGCTCCTTCATTCCCTGGGCTTCGGCGCCGGGGGAGGCCTCGAACGGTTCGGAATGCACGAAGGCTACGCCGACTACCTCGCCGCCATCGTGCGCGGCGACCCGCGCCTCCTCGGCCACGTCGCCGGTGCCGCGCGCGACCTCTCGGTGCGCAAGGTCTGGCCCCGCGACGGAGGCGAACCGCACAGGGTGGGCTGGATCTACGGCGGCGCCCTCTGGGACCTGCGCTCCGAGCTCGGGGTCCTCGCCGACCGCATCGCCCTCGCGTCGGTTCCTCTGCTCGGCGGGGACTTGCTCTCGGGGCTCGACGCGGTCCTCGAGGCCGATCGCCACCTCACCGGCGGCCGCAGCGCCCGCGCGATCCGCAAGCACTTCCGCGACCACGGCATTTCCCGCGGTGGCGGGAAGCCCCCCGTGGTCACTCCGCCCCTCGATCGCGTCGTGCTCAGCGAGGGGGGGAACCCCGAGCAGCGGCTCCTCTTCGAAGGCACCGATCCCGACGGGAAGGCGGTCCGCCTCACGGTGAGCGGGCTCCCCTTCGCCCGGGTCGTGGCGACGCGTCCCGGCAAGCGCGCCGAGCTCGAGCTGGTGCTCCGCTTCGACGGCGCCTACGCGGGCAGGCACCTGCTCACGGTGACGGCCGTCGACGCCGACGGAGAGGTCGGAGGCCGAGTCCTGCCCGTGCTGGTGCGGAAGGAGGACCGGGTGCGCGAGGACCTCGCGGTCTACCGGCTTGCGCCCGGCGAGGAGCGGCGGATTCCCCTCGACGAGTTGGTCGATCTCGGCGGGAAGGAGGCCGCTCGCGGGGCGCGCTACTGGATCGCCGGGCAAGTAGGCCCCCTCGCCCAGCTGGAGGACGGGGCGCTGCGCCTGCGGGCGCAGCCCGGCGACGTGGGGGTGCACGGCTTCGAGCTTCGCGCCATGCCGCGTGGCCGCCACCGCGTGCTCGCCAGCGTCGTGCGGCCGGTGAAGGTGATCGTCGGGGACGGGCCTTGGATCCGCGTGTTCGACGCTCGGCGCGACTACGACCGCCTGGGCCTGCGCGCAGGCGAAGGGGTCGTGGAGCCCGCGGCCCGAGAGGGCACCAAGGCAGGGAGCTACACGGGCGACCCGAACCTCGGCGAACTCCCGCCCGCGACCGAGGTTTCGGTGGTCGAGGGGAAGATCCACCGCTTCGAGGTCACTGCGTCCCGGCGGGTGGCCGCCGAGGTCGACCGCGCCGCCGGTGCGGCCCCGATCCTCTCCTGCGCGACGAAGGCTCCCTTCGTGCGCTGGGAGGCCGACGAAGCCCGCGGCGGCGAGGCGCGCGGGACCGTGGTGGTGCGCCCCCCCTCGGGGAGCGCGTGGCGCACGATCGTGGTCACCTTCACCGCGGCCGACCCTGGGGCCACGCCGGCGCGCACCGCCCGGCGCCGCCTGCGGATCCACGTGGTCCCCGACGACGCGCAGCCGCCGACCCTGAGCGTGCGGCCGGAAGACGGCGTGCGGCTCCCCGTCTCCGGCGGAGGCTTCGAGTCCGCCGTCCTCCTCTACCGCGACTTCGGGGTCGCGGAGTTCACCGCCACGAACCCGGAGGGGGGACCGCTGCGGCTCGAGGTGTTCGGCGAAGGGGCGCGCGTGCAGGCCGAGGTCGCCGCGACCGAGAAGGCGTCCCGGTCCGCCGGCCCTTCCAAGGCGCTGGCGGTGGCGAATTTCAAGGGCCCCGTCGCTTCCGGCAAGCTGCGCTTCCGCTGGCGAGACCGCGCGGCCTACCCCAGGGCCGCCTCCAAGGACGACCGCACGCCGCGGAGAATTGCCACCCTCGTGGTGCGGGCGACGGGCGCCAACGGGCTCAGCACGCAGCAGCGCGTTCTGGTGGCGGTGCGCCCCGTGCCCAAGACGGTGCGCCTGCGGGTCACCCGCGGCTCCGAAGCGCCCCGCGTCCGCGGTGGGGGGCCCTCCACGGGGCCCGGGGATCGGCGCGCGGGAGCCCGGGGGAGGACCGCGCGCCCACGGGGCCGCCGCGCGCGCGGGAGCCCCTCGGGTCGCGCCGCTTCGCGGCGCGGAATCGTGGACCGTCTGAAGGAGGCCGCGCGGGACGGGGGCCCCGCGGAGCGAGCGGACGACTGAGCGAGCCGCGCGCGGTCGGAAGGCGAGCTCGCTCGCCTTCCGGCCGCGCGGCCTTACCCGATGCGGCTCCCCCCCTCGACCGAGTCCGTCGGCCCGAGTCCGGGCAGCCTGCCTCCGCCGTGTCCGTCGGCCCGAGTCCGGGCAGCCTGCCTTCGCCGCGTCCGTCGGCCCGAAGTCCGGGCAGCCTGCTCGCCGGGTAGACTCTGCCTCGGCGGTCGGCCCGCCGAGTGTCAGCGCAGCGCGGGGAGGTCCAGCGGCTCCGGTGCCCTGGATCGACGACGGGCGCGGCGAGGGGCTCCGCGGCGTGCCGCACGGAGAGGTGTGGAGTTCGCATGGGGGACGAAGCCGGGAGCGACTTCCTGCCCGTGTACGCGCCGATGCTGGACGGTCGCGAAGAAGACTACGTCGTCGACTGCGTGCGCACCGGGTGGATCTCCTCGCAGGGCGCCTACGTGCGCCGCTTCGAAGAAGGCTTCGCCGCCTGGTGCGGGGCGCGGCATGGCGTCGCGGTGGTCAACTGCACCGCGGCCCTCCACCTGGCCTTGCTCGCGCTGGGGATCGGCCCCGGCGACGAGGTCATCATCCCCGACTTCACGCTCATCGCCTCGGCCAACACGACCCTCCTCGCGGGGGCGACCCCGGTCGCCGTCGACGTCGAGGAGGACACCTGGTGCCTCGATCCGAAGAAGGTGGCCGCGGCCATCGGACCCCGCACCCGCGCCATCATGGCGGTGCACATGTACGGCCACCCCGCCGACCTGCGCGCCTTGCGCGCGCTTTGCGCCGAGCACGACCTGCGGCTCATCGTCGACGCCGCGCAGGCCCACGGCGTCGAGATCGACGGCGAGCGCGCGGGCGCCCTGGGCGACGTGACCTGCTACAGCTTCTACGCGAACAAGGTGCTCACCACGGGCGAAGGCGGCATGGTGCTCACCGACGACGACGCCCTCGCCGAGCGCGTGCGCCTGCTCCGCAACCAGGCCTTTCGGGAGCCGCGCTTCTTCCACACCGAGCGCGGCTTCAACTACCGGCTCACGAACCTGCAGGCGGCGGTCGGGGTCGCGCAGCTCGAGCGTGCCGACGCCATCGTGGCGGCCAAGCGCGACCTCGCCGCGCGCTACCTGCCGCGCCTGGCGCGGATCGAGGGGCTCCAGCTCCCCGTGGAGCGTCCTTGGGCCAAGAGCGTCTACTGGATGATCGGGGTCGTCCTCGGGCCGGAGCACCCCCCGCGGGACGAGGTGCGCGCCCGCCTCCAGGCGCGCGGGATCGGCACCCGGGCCTTCTTCCACCCCATGTCCGCGCAGCCGGCCCTCGAGGGGTCGCTGCGGGTCCCCGCCCAAGCCCCCGTCTCGACACGCATCGGAGCGCGCGGGCTCTACCTTCCTTCGTCCCCCGGCCTCGGCGAGGGAGAAGTCGAGCGCGTGGTCGCGGCGCTCGAAGAGGCTTTGCGGTGAGCCGTCCTCTTCGCGAGCAGCTCGTCTCGGTCATCCTCCCCTCCTACAACGAGCGCGAGGTCATCGGCGACACGATCCAGGGGCTCTACGAGCAGATCCAGCAGCCGCTCGAGGTCATCGTCGTCGACGACGGCTCGCCCGACGGAACCGCCGAGGTCGTGCGCAACTTGCAGACTCGCTTCCCCACGCTCAAGCTGATCCAGCGGACGAATGCCCGCGGCCTCGCATCGGCCTTCAACCGCGGGATCATCGAGAGCCAGGGCGACATCGTCTGCTGGATGGACGCCGACATGAGCATGCCCCCGACCGTGCTGGCCGAGATGATCCGCCACCTCGACCGCAACGACATCGTCGTGGGATCCCGCTACGCCCCCGGCGGGAAGGACGATCGCGCCCCGGTGCGCACGCTGGCCAGTCGCCTCATCAACGGCTTCGCGGGCCTCGTCCTGGGCGGGGGGATCAAGGACTACGACAGCGGCTTCGTCGCGGTGCGGCGGACGGTGTTCGACCACGTCTCGATCATTCCCACCGGCTACGGCGCCTACTTCATCGAGTTCCTCTACAACGCCCACCTCAAGGGGCTGCGCATCCACGAGGTGGGCTACTGCTTCCGCGATCGGGAGCAGGGCGTCTCCAAGTCCTTCGCGAGCCTGCGCTCCTTCGTCGTGTTGGGAGCGGGCTACGTGGGACGGATCCTCCTCGCCAAGGCGCGTGGCTGTGACTGAGAACGGTGCACTCCCTCCCAGCGATCGGGTACACCCCCCGACCTACGAGCGTCGCGACGAGCGCGGCGACTTCGTCGAGATCGTCAACGAAGGGCCCTGGGAGACGGTCATCCACGGACGAATGCACGCCGGCGCGACCCTCGGACAGCACTACCACAAGGAGTGCCGAGCGCTCTTCTACCTGGTGTCGGGGCGGGCCGAGGTGTCCATCGTGCACCTGGCCGAAGGGGGGCAGCGCAGCCGCGAGGTGCTCGGTCCCCGGCAGGGGATCTACTTGCTCCCCTACGAAACCCACAAGATCCACTTCACCGAGGAGTCGGCCTTCGTGTTGCTCAAGTCGTACCGCTACGACCCGGAGAAGCCCGACGTCTACCCCCACCCCATCGCCTGAGGAGGGTCGTGGAGCCGAGGGAGTATGCGGCCACGCGAGCCCTCGAAGACCACTACTGGTGGTTTCGCAGCGCGCGCGCCTTCATCGACGACCTCTTGGCCGGGGAAGCCTTGGGGGGGGTGCGCGTCCTCGACGTCGGCTGCGGCGCGGGCAAGAACGCCGCTTGGTTGAGCGAGCGCGGCGCGCGCGTCGTCGCCCTCGACGCTTCGCGGCAGGGGTTGAGCTTGGCGCGCGGTCGCGGGTTGCGGGCGCTGCTGCGGGCGGACGCCAACCGCCTCCCCCTGGCCTCGGGCGCCTTCGACTTGGTCCTCTCGGTGGACCTCCTCGAATGCTCGGCGGTGGATCAGCGGTGCGCCGTGAACGAAATGGCTCGGGTCGTGCGGCCCGGCGGCCGCGTGCTCCTCTGGGCCGCCGCGTTCTCCTGGCTCGCCAGCGAACACGACCGCGCGGTGCACAGCACCCAGCGGGTGACCCTGGCGGGCCTGAAGGCCCTCGCGCACGGGGCGGGGCTCGAGGTGGAGCGGGCGACCTACTTCTACCGCCTGCTCTTCCCGGCCCTCGCAGGCCGCAAGCTCCTCTCGCGGCTGCGACCCGCTGCTGCCCGCCCGCGTTCGGACCTACGCCCCCTTCCTCCCGCGATCGACGCCCTGCTCTACCGGCTCTGCCAGTGGGAACGTCGCCGGCTCGGTCCGCGGGCCCCACGTTTGCCGGGCACGACGGCGGCCGTCCTTGCCCGGAGGCCCGCGTGAGGCGTCCAGCGCAATTGCCAGCGGGCGCTCGCGGGGAGCTCGGGGCGGGTTCCGGTCTTCGAGCCTGGACCTGCGCCCGCCGCGCTCGGACCACCGGAAGGGAGGAGGGGCGATGAAGCTGTGGTCCCTCGGCGGAGGGCCGGGGCATCTCCCCTACGCCGTCTACGACTACCTGCGCGACGGACTCAACCGCAGGCTTGCGGACTACCTCGTGCGCGCCCTCGCTCGGCACCGGCCCGGGGTGCGTGCCGCGCGCGTCTTGGAGGCGGGGGCCGGCCCGGGTTCCGCGAGCAGCGTGTTGCGGGAGCGCGGGCTGCGCGCGGCGACCCTGGACCTCGACGGAGAGGCCTGCCGGGTCGCGCGGCGACGCGACCCGGCGCTCTGGGTGGTCCGCGGCGACCTCTACGCCCTGCCCTTCGCCGCGGGCGCCTTCGATTTGGTGTGGAGCAGCAGCACCATCGAGCACTTCGCCGACCCCGACCCGATCTTCGCCGAGATGGTCCGGGTGACCGCGCCCGGAGGCCTGGTGTTCGTGGGCGCGCCCCTGCGCAGCGGGCCGCTCGAAGCCCTCGCGCGCGTACCTCCGGCGGCGGTCGGCGAGTGGGTGGGGCGCCGCACGAGCTGCGTCGAACTGGCGGCCCGGCTCGCTCGCCACGGCGTGGAGCCGCTCGAGGACCGCGTCTACTTCTTCCGCTTCTTCGTGGGGGTCCTCGGCCGCGTGCCCCGCAGGGGCCGAGCCCGAGGTTGAGGGGAGGCCGGACCGCGTCGGCCGTCGGCTTCGACTTCAGACCGGTCGGACCTCCTCGCGCCTCGCCGGGACTTCGAAGGCGGCGTAGGCGGCGCGCCGTTGCGGTGTGTCGCGCGGGCGAAGGCAGGGCGCGACCGAGCCGGTGGGATGCGGCGCGTGCCCTCGCCACGGCCGACCCTCCGCATTCGCGATGCCTTGGTGCTGCTGGCGTTGATCGTCCCCCTGACGGTGGGCGTGCGCCTGGCCCTCGAGGATCCCCAGCGCTGGCACAACCCGGACGAAGGGTTGTGGTACGGCGGAGCGGCCTTCGTGACCGAGAGCGATGTCCCGCTGGCGGAGGTCCTCCCCTCCATGGGGAACCGCCCCCTGCACGTTGCCCTCTACCTGCTCGGGGACCGGCTGGCGGGGCACCACCCGGTGCTCACGGTGACCGTCCTGCACTCGCTGGCGGTGGGGCTCACGGCGTGGCTCCTCGCCGTGGCGGCCTACACCGTGGCCGGCGTCGCCGACCCGCGCGCCCTCTTCGCCGCGGGGGCGGCCTACGCGCCGCTCTCTTACCTCGTCTTCGCGGTGCCGGCCCTGGGGGCGATCTTCCTCCGCCAGCACGGCCGTCCCGGCGGTTGGCTGGGGTTCGCGCGCGAAACGACGGCCTCGGCGGCGGGCTTCCTGCTCGCCCCTTTGCTCGTGGCCCACGCGGCCGGGCACGACAGCGTCCTCGACTTGCTCGACGGCGGGCAGAAGGTGCGGCTCGTCTTCGACAACCCGCGGGCCCCGCTCTCGGAGCGCTGGTTTCACGCCCACCGACGAGTCGCCCTCCACGTCGGGTTGGTGCCCCTGATGCTCGTCGCGACCGCCGGCTCCCTCGCCGCGCTCCGCGGGCGCGGGCGTCCAGCGCAGGGATCCGAGGGCGCTCGCCGGTTGCAGCGCCTGCGCGGACTGGGGGTCCTCCTCCTGTGCATCGGACACCGTGCCGGGCTTTCGGGTCTTCTCGCACTACTTCCTCTTCCCGCTCCCCATGGCCCTCCTCTTCTGCGTGGCGCTCGCGGACTTCCTCCGCTCCGCCGGAATCGGCCTGCGCCTGCAGGCCGTGGCGACGGCGAGCACGGTCTTCGCGACCCTGCCCACCCACGTCGGTTCCCTCGAACGCCGCGACGTGGAGGACGACGTGCGGGTGGGGGCCTGGCTGCGGCAGAACGTTCCCCCGGGGGAGCGGATCTACGGGTGGGGCTCGTCGCCTCAGCTCGATTCGTTCTCGCGGCGGCTGCCGGCCTCTCGCTTCACCGCCTGTTGGTACGTGGTCAACGACCTCGACGTGGTGGGCCTGCCGGACTCCGACGCCGAGGCCGTTGAGCGGCTCCTCTCGGATCTGACCCGCTACCCACCGAGCGTGGTGGTCCTTCCGCGCGCGTCCGTCTTCGTGTGGGGGGATCCGCAGCGCTACCAATTGGAGCGCACGCCTCCCTTCGCCGCCTGGCTGAGGGCGCGCTACGAGCGGGTCGGCACGATCCGCCGGCACGACATCTACGTGCCGAAGGGGGTTAGACGAAGATCCCGTGGTAGAGGTAGCGGCGGGGGCGCCCGCTAGGGCGCGACCGCTGTCTGTTGAACTCCTGGCAGCGTTCGCCGGCGAAGAGCGCCCGCTGCGCGCTGATCCGCTCCACCTCGGCCAGGGCCAGGGAGACCCCCACGGCCTGGGCGGTCTCGCAGAACTCGCGCACGTCGGCCGGCGAGAACTCCTCGCTGCGGGCGAGGAACTCTTCGCGCTGTTCGGGGGCGAGGGCCAGTCCGAACTTCTCCTCGTAGTAGCGGAGGATCCGCTCGCGCGACGCGCGGGAAGGCTCGTAGACGGCGCGGACTTCGTGGACGCGTCCGGGGCGGAGCAGGGCGGGGTCGAGGCAGGAGAGGTCGTTGGCGGTGAGGACGGTGAGCAGGGCGGTGCGGGTGCGCCGCTCGAGGGCCCCGAGGAGGGCGAACTGGTCTTCGGGGCTGCCCCGGTCTGCGTCGTTGATCACGACCACGCCCGGCGCGAGGACCGAGAGGATCTCGAGGACCATTCCCTCGGCGAGCCGCGCGAAGCAACGCTCCGAGACGACGAGGGTCCGCCGCCCGAGGGCTCGTGCCAGGGCGCGCGCCAGGGTCGACTTGCCGGTTCCGGGGGGGCCGTGGAAGAGGAGCGTGCGGCTGCGCCCGCGGGCGAGGAAGCGTTCGCAGCGCTGGGCGAGGGACGCGACGTCGTTGTGTTCTTCGCCGGCGCTCACGAAGTCGACCTCGTCCGAGAGGGGGCTGAGGCGGAAGCCCGTTACGCCGTTGGATCCGTAGCTGTCCCCCTCCTCGAGGAGCGCGGTGTCCCTTTCCAGACGCTCCCAGGCCGTGCGCGCGACGAAGGCGTCGAGGACCTCGCGGTCTTCGGGGCGGCAGTAGGGCCCGAGCCACAAGTGCGGGTCGGACCGCCGGGCGCTCGCGGGGGCCGGGTCGAGGAAGTAGGCGGGGCGGCCGGGGCCCGGCTCGAAGGCGCGCAGGGCGACCTTGTCGGGCTCGCCGAGCGAGGTCTGCACGCGGACCTCGCGGAAGGGGAGGTCCGCGAGAACCCCACGCACGAAGCCGCCGAAGCCCGGCGCGCGGGTGCGGTAGGCGTCGATCAGCCCGCGGTCTCGCAGCCAGGTGCGGGTCGGGCAGGCGCCGTCGTCGCGGAGCTCGCGGCGCGACTCCCGGTAGCGGAGGACCGACCCGATGGAGTCCAAGATCGCCACTCCGTAGCGCAAGGGCCCCCGCTGGCCGGGCGGAATCGCCCAGTGGGAGCACAGGTCGCGCAGGAGGCGCAGCTTGCCGGGGAGCTTCCCGTCGAGGGCCTCCCGCAGGCGACGCTCGAGGCGCGTCGAGTCCCAGCCGTCGTCGAAGTCGATTCCCCTGCTGCTCATTCCGTTGCCCGATCCCTCTCCGCGCGCGCGCGCAGGAGCTCCAGTGCTCCTCGCCCGATCGCTTCCCCTCCAGCCTCCCATAGGGGTCGGCACGATTCGTGCGGTTGCCGAGGACTCGCGAGGCGGCGCGGAGCGCCGGGTTCGGAGAAGGCGTTCAGCGCTGTCCGAGGAGGAAGAGCAGGCCGCCGAGCAGCAGCGCGACGAGGGTCCCCAGGGCGAGCACGACCCACCCCGAGGCGGAGGTACCGTCCGGAGCGGGGTGGCGGGCACTGCGGCGCAAGGTCCGCGCAGAGCCGCTGGGGCGACGGGCCCGTGCGGACCCGCTCGCGCGGAGGGCCCGTGCGGACCCGCTCGGGCGACGGGCCCGCGCGGACCCGCTCGGGCGACGGGCTCGCGCAGAGCGGCGGCGCCGGCGGGAGGACCCCGCGCCCCCGCCCTGCGCGCGGCGATCCTCCGGCGGAGTGTCGGCGAGCAAGGGAGCGTCTTCGTCGACCGGGACCAGTTCGACCTGCCGCAGGAGGGCGGCCACGCGACGCTTCTCCTCGGCCTCGCGGTCGAGGCGTTCGTGAATGGCCTCGCGGCGTGGGCGGGGCGGCGGGGCTTCGGCGGCCCGGCGGGCAGAGGCCGCCGCGGCTTCCGCATCCGCACGGGCCTGCGCGGCCCGTCGGGCGCGGCCCGAGTCCTCGAAGGCCTGCCGGCGGGCGGCCTCCACCGCGGGATCGGCCTCGGGCGGTTCGCCTCGGCGCTCCGTCACTGCGTTGGCACCTCGCGCTGCGCGCCTCCCCCGACCGGTCGCTGCCACCATAGCAACTCGGGGGGCGCGGCCTGCAGGCCGAGCGGGTTGCTGCCCGGACCGATCAGCGCGGGGGGGAGAGGGACGGGGCGCGGAGAGCGCCCCGAGCGCCGCTCGGTTCACGGGGCGGGTAGCGGCCCTGCGTTGCCACCGCCCCTCCGCACCCGGGACGTCCGGCGGAGGCGCCGTCGCACTTCGGCGCCTCCACCGCGGGGGCGGGCGGGTCGCAGGGCGTGCGCGGCGAGGGGGTCACGAGGAGGAGGCGGGCGCGGCGGCGGCGAGCGCGGCGCCTACGCAGGAGGCGGGCGCGGCGCGCGGCTTCCGCTTCGGCCTCGAGGCGCTCCACCTCGGCGAGGCGTGCTCGCAGTTCGGCGCTGGCGGAGCGCTCTCGTTCGAGGGCCGCTCGGAGGGCAGCCTGCTCGCGTTCGGCCTCCGAGGGCTCGGGCGCCGGCGGCGGGCGCAGGGCGGCGAGCGCGTCGAGGGCGGCGGCGTTGGCGGGGTCGCGGGCGAGCGCCTGTTCGAGCAGCCAGGCTTGCACGATCTCCGAGCAGCCCGCTCGCCGAGCCCAGGTGTGGACCGCCAAGAAGTCGCGGGCCCGCCCGCTCCGCCGGGCGCGGGCTACCCGTCGCTCGAGCCGGAGGCCTCGAGCGTGGGCCCGAAGCTGCAGGGCTTGCTCGCCGAGGCCGCGCCCCGCAGCCCAGAAGGCGAGGGCTTCGAGGGCGCGCGGATCGCCCGGATCGACCCGGCGCGCGCGTCGGGCGTATTCTTCGGTGGGGCTCGCGCGGCGCTCTATGCGGGCGACGACCTCCCGAGGGAGGACGATGGATCCCCCCGGGACCTCGAGGCGCAGTTCCTCCCGGGTGCCGCCGACGATCTTGCCTTCGAGCGTGCGCCCGTTGCGGAGGTGGACGACGTCGGCGCGGGCGGCTCCCCCAAAAGCCACCGCGAGGATCCAGCACAGGCTCCCGACCCAGCACCTCATGCTTTCCACTCTAACGACGGCGCGGCGCCTTGACGACGCGGCGGCCTGGGAGGTGCTCGCCGCCGCGGTGCGGCGCGCGCAGGCCGGCGTTCCGAAGGCGTGCGCCCTCCTCGGCGTAAGTGCCGTGACCCTAAGCGCCCGCCGCCGGCCCGCCCTTTGTTTGAGGGGCCCCGGCCTCCCGAGGGGCGGAGGGGAGACGTCGCGACTCGGTGAGCCCCTCGCGCCGCGGTCGTTCGCTCTTGTGCTACGCCTTGGCCTTCGTCCAAGCGCCGTGGGGTTTCGGCTGGGCAGACGAGATCCGCGGCGCCGGCCCCCGGCCTCGCTGCGCCCGCCGCCGGCGACCCCCAGGGGGTGGCCCGCCTCGACCTCCTGGCGCGGGAAGTCGTCGCGGGCCGGGAGCGGCTGCGGCGGCGGGAACGGGTCCCGCTGCCGACCGCAGCCGCGGGAGCGCTCGCCGCGGAGTTGCCGTCCGATCCCGCGCTCCGCCGGCAGGAGGTGGCGCGGGCCGGGCGGGTCCTTCTCGACGCGCTCTCCTCGAAAGGCTTCGCCGCCCTGTTTGCCGTCGCGGGCGCCGTTTCGGCGTCGCCCTCGGCGCGGCTCCTGCAGGATTTCTTGCCCGCCCTGCTGAGTTCTCGGCCGGGAGCTCCCGACGACGCCTTCCCGCTGCTCGCGCGCCCGGGGGGTTGCCCTGTGCGCGCACTCGGGCGGCCCGTGCGCTGGCGGGACCCGGGACCCCCCTTGGCGGCCGCCCTCGACCCGGCCTCGCCGCGGCGAGGCGCCGGTCCTGACCCTGCGGGGCGTCGCACGGGCCGTGGAGGCCGCGGGGAGGTCCTCCGCCGCGCGGCCGCCGCCCAGGGCGGCGGCGCGGGGGCCCGAAGGCCCGCTCCTCTTGCCCTCTCCCCGCGGCTGCGCGAGAGTGTCGCCGTGGACGAGGGCCGGAGCGGCAAGCCGGAGGCAGAGGAACTCGAGCGCGCGCGCGCGCGGATCGCCGCGCTCGAGGAGGCGCTCGCGGCGAGCGAGGGCCGTCGGCGCTGCCTGGAGGCGCTCGTCGAGCACACCGACGACATGATCGCCTACCTGGACGCCGACTCCCGCGTCCGCGTCTTCAACTCCGCCCACGCGGCCATGGTCGAGCGGGTGCTGGGGCATACGCTCTCTCCTGGGGACCGTCCGCTGGACTGGCTCGACCCGGCCCGCCGGCAGGCCCTCGAGGCCCTCCATCGGCGCGCGCTGGCCGGGGAGTCCTTTCGTCTCGAATACGAGCACCCCGTCCCGGACGGAGGCTCTCGCTTCTTCGAAGTCCGTTACCACCCGGTGCGCGAAGGAGGCCAAGTGGTCGGCTTCTCCCAGTTCGCCCGCGAGGTGACCCACTTCAAGCAGGTGGAGGCTTCGCTGAGCGAGGCCAAGGAGCGCCTCGAAGCCCTCGTCGCGGAACGCACCGAGGCCCTGGCCCGTAGCGAGCGCGTGTTCCGCGCCCTGACCGAGCACAACCCCGACCCGACCGTCGTCGTCGACCGCCAGGGGCGCCTGAGCTACCTCTCCCCGTCGCTGCTGCGAGCCTTCGAGGCCGAGGCGGCCGAGCTCCTCGGGCGCAGCGCCCAGGAATTCTTGCACCCCGAAGACGCGGCCTCGGTCGCCGAGCGATTCCGCCGGGCCCGGAGGCGGCCCGGCGCGTCGCTGGAGCCTTTCCGGGCGCGGGTGCGCGGGCCGCGTCAGGGCTGGCGCCACGTCGAACTGCGCATGACGGCGGTCGAAGAGCCCGGCGCCCTCGAGGGGGTGGTCGTCCACGCGCGCGACGTGACGGCGCGGGTTCGTGCCGAGGCCACCCAGCGCCGCCTCGAGGCCCACGCGGCGGAGGCGCAGAAGCTCGGCAACCTCGGGGTCCTCTCTGCCGGGATCGCCCACGACCTCAACAACTTGCTCCTCGGCGTGCGGATGAACGCGGAGATCCTTCAGGGGGTTCTCTCCGAGGCCGACCCGCAGGTGATTCGCTCCCTCGAACTCGTCCAGGACGCCACCCGGCAGGCGAGCGAACTGGCCGCCCAGCTCCTGGCCTACGCCGGACGCCGCTCGGGCGAGCGAGCCCCGCTCGACCTCAACGAGATCGCGCAGGACATGCTTCGGCTCCTGCGCGCGTCGGTCCCGCGGAAGATCGAGCTCGTGTCGCGCCTCGGCGCGGACCTGCCCGCGGTGCGGGCCGAGGCAGGGCAGCTCCGGCAGGTGGTCATGAACCTGGTGCTGAACGCGTCCGAGGCCATCGGACCGGGGCCTGGCCGGATCCTGCTCTCCACCGAGTGTCGCGTGCTCGCCGCGCAGGAGCTGGAGGCCTGCTCCGTCGGCGGGGAGTTGCCGGCGGGACGCTACGTCCTCTTGCGGGTCGGCGACGACGGCCGCGGCATGGACGCCGAGACCGCGCGCCGGGCCTTCGAGCCCTTCGTGTCCACCAAGGGAGACGGCCGCGGCCTGGGGCTGGCGATCACCCGCGGGATCGTGCACGCCCACGGGGGAGCCGTTGGTTTGCGCAGCCAGCCCGGAGAGGGGACCGAGGTCACCGTGGCCTTGCCGGCCGCGGCGGGGGCAGCGCCCTCCCGCGATCCGGAGGCGCTCTCCGTCGACGCCTGGCGCGGCGAAGGGCTCGTCCTCGTGGTGGACGACGAAGAGAGCGTGCGCGAGACCACCCGCGGCGCCCTCGAGGAGTTCGGCTTCCGGGTCGAGACCGCCCGCGACGGCGGCGAGGCCCTCGAGGTCTTCCGCGCCAGCCCCGCGGCGTGGGCCTGCGTGCTCCTCGACCTGGCCATGCCCGTGCTCGGAGGCGAAGAGGTCCTGCGCGAGATTCGCCGCACCAGCGACGTGCCGGTCATCCTCTCCAGCGGCTACGCCGAGGAGGCCTCCCGCGGCCTGGCGAGGGTGGTCGCCCGCACGCGCTTCCTCAAGAAGCCCTACGGCCTTGCCGAGCTTGCCGACGCCCTCCGCTCGGTCCTCGCCTGAGCCGGCGCGCCCTACGATCGCCGTAAGTCGCGCGTTTTCGGGAGAAGCCGTCGCCTCCGGTCGGCGCATTCCGCTCAAGCCACCTGTCGGAGCCGGCCGATAGGAAGGGGAGGGAGGTCTCCCATGAGCACGCGCCGACCCGCCTCGCAGGACGCTTCGGGGCTCGAGCCGATCCGCTCCGCGCCGCGGCGGCGCGTCGTGCGAGGCGCCCCGCATCCGCTGGCGCGCGTCGCCGAACGCCTGGGGCGCTCTCCGGGCCGTCAGCCCCTCTCCGACGTGTTCGAGCAATACCTCGAGGACCAGCTCGCCCGGGACCGGGTCGCGCCACCGGCCCGCTCGGCCCTCCTGCCGAGCCGCGATCTGTTTCGAGCGCACGCGCGGCGCTCGCCGGCCCGCCGGCCCGACGCCTGAGCGCGATCTCGTGTCGCCGGC